>DASRNZ010000070.1:0-7296 GCA_035647155.1 Thiopseudomonas sp. | reverse complement strand
CAACCATATGTTCGAGGTACTACGCCGCCAGCTACAGATTCCCTTTGCACGCTTAGAAGACTGGCTCAGCACCCCAGCCAGCGACCGACAAACCTGGTTTGCAGCAGCAAACACACGCTCCACCGCCGCCTTGCTGGTACTTGAAGAAGCCATTCAGCGCCGACATGTGCTGGACATACAGCAGGATCTCAAACTGCGCTTTCTGTCCAACGATGCGCCAGCAGAGCTGACCGAAGCCGCGCAGGTGATGCAGGGACTACTGAGTAGCAGCAGCTTTTTGAGCCGCCCCGGAGAGCTGTTAAGCGAAGGCTATGGTTTGCCGCAACCACAGGAGTCACAGCAATTTCTGAAGATTGCCACAGCCCGGCAGCAGATGTTACTGACCAGCGCTGAAGATCTGGAGCAGCGCCTGCTCTCACTGATGAGCGCAGAACAACGTCAGCAACTGGACGCGACCGGTGCCAATATCAACGTGCTCTCACGGCAATTGCGGCAGCTGCACAGCGAGTCTGGCGGCATTCAGCTGCCTTGAGGGAGTGACTACCTAACAGGGGCTGCTGTCTTCACAGCCTTATGAGTGCTGCTTAATGCATCCATAACCTTTACAAAGCTGCTATACCATCAGTACGGCAATACAACTAATCATGCGGCGCTCGTTTAATCACGCTCACCTGCAATAACAGATGCACTATAATGCCTACTACTTAGCAGACATGCTCACCTTGCCATTAGACCAGTACAACCCCTACCCAGCTATCTTCACCGCCTTTACCATGCGCATAGTGCTTTTCAAATAATGTTAATACCCAATACAAAAAAGGAAGCATCTCTGCTTCCTTTTTTATTACGCTTTGTACTTACGAACGAATAATATGATCAAACGCACTCAACGATGCTTTTGAACCTTCGCCCATCGCAATGATGATTTGCTTGTACGGCACTGTGGTGACGTCACCTGCAGCAAATACGCCGGGGATATTGGTAGCGCAACGTGCATCCACTTCAATCTCGCCGTGCTTAGACAGTGCAACACTGTCTTTCAGCCATTCAGTGTTAGGTAACAAGCCAATCTGCACAAAGATACCTTCCAACTCAACAGTGTGCAGCTCGTCAGTGGCACGATCTTTATAGATTAAGCCAGTGACTTTGCTGCCATCGCCGACTGCTTCGGTGGTTTGTGCGCTCTTAATCACAGTCACGTTGGGCAGGCTGTGCAGTTTTTTCTGCAGGACTTCGTCAGCACGTAAGGTGTCAGCAAATTCCAGCAAGGTCACATGCTTAACCAGACCTGCCAAGTCAATTGCGGCTTCAACGCCTGAGTTACCACCGCCAATCACAGCGACGCGCTTGCCTTTATACAAAGGACCATCACAGTGTGGGCAGTAGGCGACACCACGGCCACGGTATTCTTGCTCACCGGGGACGTTCATTTCACGCCAGCGCGCACCTGTGGATAAGATCACAGTTTTAGCTTTTAAGCTGGCACCGGATTCAAACTCAACGGTATGCAAACCGCCCTGCTCTGTCGCTGGGACTAAACGGCTCGCCGTTTGCAGGTTCATCACATCGATATCGTACTCACGCACATGTTCTTCCATGGCGCGGACTAGTGTTGGACCTTCAGTTTCTGTAACAGAAATAAAGTTCTCAATCGACATAGTATCCAGCACTTGGCCACCAAAACGCTCAGCGGCAATACCGGTGCGAATACCTTTACGTGCAGAGTAGATGGATGCCGCAGCGCCCGCTGGACCACCACCAATCACTAATACATCAAAAGCGTCTTTCTCATTGAGCTTAGCGGCTTCACGCGCGCTGCTGCCAGTGTCAACTTTGGCAAGAATCTGCTCAACGTCCAGGCGGCCTTGGCCAAACATTTCACCGTTAAGGAAAATCATTGGTACTGACATCACCTGGCGCTGTTCAACTTCCTCTTGGAAGAGTGCGCCATCAATCGCCACGTGCTTGATGCTGGGGTTCAATACCGCCATCAAGTTCAGCGCTTGCACTACATCAGGGCAGTTCTGGCACGATAACGAGAAGTAAGTCTCAAAATTAAAATCGCCTTCTAAATTAGCAATTTGCTCAATCACGTCTTGGGCAAGCTTCGATGGGTGTCCGCCAACTTGCAGCAGCGCCAACACCAATGAAGTGAACTCATGACCCATAGGGATACCAGCAAAAGCTAAGCTGATATCACCATCAATACGGTTTAAAGAAAACGAAGGTTTACGTGCATCATCACCGTCAGTACGTAGGGTGATTTTGTCGCTCATGCTGGCAATCTCTTCCAGCAGGTTTTTCAATTCGGTTGATTTTGCACCATTATCAAGTGACGCAATAATCTCGAAAGGCTGCGTCACCTTTTCTAGGTAAGCTTGTAACTGTGCTTTTAAATTTGCGTCTAACATGATTGATGTTCTCCAAAATCTGTTTTTTGAAAATAAAACGCCCGAGCGGTGTGCGCCCGGGCGTCGGGCTTACGAAGTTGGATCACAACTGAGCAAGCGGGATAAAACCTAAGGTTAGGCCTTAGATTTTACCAACCAAGTCTAATGAAGGAGACAATGTTGCTTCGCCTTCTTTCCACTTAGCTGGGCACACTTCACCTGGGTGAGCAGCAACGTACTGTGCTGCTTTAACTTTGCGCAGTAGTTCTTGTGCGTCACGACCAACACCACCGGCGTTGATTTCAACGATCTGGATTTTACCGTCTGGATCGATGACGAATGTACCGCGATCAGCCAAACCAGCTTCTTCGATCATCACACCAAAGTTGCGTGTTACTTGGCCGGTTGGGTCACCGATCATTGGGTACTGGATCTTGCCAATTTCTGGTGAAGTGTCGTGCCATGCTTTGTGAGTGAAATGGGTATCAGTTGATACTGAGTAGATTTCTACGCCCATTTTTTTGAATGTTTCGTAGTTGTCAGCAAGGTCGCCTAACTCAGTTGGGCAAACAAAAGTAAAGTCAGCTGGGTAGAAAAATACAACTGACCATTTGCCTTTCATATCTGCTTCGCTAACTTCGATAAACTCGCCGTTGTGGAATGCAGTTGCGTTAAACGCTTTTACTTCACTATTAATGTAAGACATTTAATAATTCCTTTGTGGGGTTAAGAACTTGTGATGCTTATAGTAGGTCACTTTCAACTTTAGAGATAATCAATTGATCCAATAGAAGCAATAGCTTTTATCTATCGATCAATTTTTCATCTATAACTGACCTGTATCGCCAGTCTGCTAAGCACAGAACCTGCACTGCTATCATATAGGCTGGTGACTAACAGACTTTGGCGACACACTACACAAATAGCCCAGTTGACTGTTGATCAGTCGGCTGAGCGTTATGCTTATTTAAGGTACGTTTCTATATGCAAATTTTCAAGGTCGGCGGTGCAGTACGCGATCAACTCTTAGGCCGCCCCGTGGTGGATATCGATTGGGTGGTGGTCGGCGCAACACCCGAGCAGATGCGCGCGCAAGGTTTTCGTCCAGTGGGCGATGACTTCCCCGTTTTTCTGCATCCAAAAACCGGTGAAGAATACGCCCTCGCCCGTACTGAGCGTAAAAGTGGTCATGGTTATGGCGGCTTTACCTTTCATACCAGTCCCGATGTCACCTTAGAAGACGATTTGCTGCGCCGCGATCTGACTGTCAATGCCATGGCACAAGCGGATGATGGCACGTTGTATGATCCTTACGGTGGTCAAGCTGATCTCGCTGCACGCACTTTGCGCCATGTGTCACCGGCCTTTGCCGAAGATCCATTGCGGGTCTTGCGGGTCGCACGCTTTGCTGCACGTTATGCCTATTTAGGCTTTACGGTTGCGCCAGAAACTTTAGAGCTGATGCGCTCGCTGTCTGAATCCGGCGAATTAGCGCATCTGACTGCCGAGCGGGTCTGGCAAGAATTTGCGCGCGCGTTGATGGAAGATAATCCGCAAGTGTTTATTCAAGTGCTGCGTGATTGCGGTGCTCTCAAAGCGCTACTGCCCGAAGTGGATGTCTTATTCGGTGTGCCGCAGCCTGCTGAGCATCATCCAGAAATCGATACGGGTGTGCATATCCTTAGCGTACTGCAGCAGTGTGCACGTTTTAAACACAGGCTCAATATTCGCTGGGCCTGTTTGCTGCATGATCTGGGTAAAGGCAGCACTGATCCTGAACTCTGGCCACGGCATATCGCCCATGAAAAACATGGTCTGCCGCTGATTAAAAAAGTGAATAAGCGTTTTAAAGTACCCAATGACTGTGCGGAACTAGCGCTGCTAGTGGGCGAATATCACACCCATGCCCACCGTGCATTGGAGTTACGCCCAGAGACCTTATTAAAGTTATTAATGAAGTTCGACATTATGCGTCGCCCACAGCGTTTTGATGATTTTATCAGCGCCAGTGAAATGGATTCGCGTGGGCGCTTAGGCCTTGAAGAGCGACTGTATCCACAGGCCGAGTATTTACGCCAAGCCGCTGCAACGATGCGCGCAGTCAGTGTTAAACCACTACTGGAGCAAGGTCTGCAAGGTGCAGATCTGGGCCTGGCGCTTAATGCTCAACGCCTGCGGGCATTGCAAGCCTATGTCGCCAGCGCACGCGCAGCGGACTAAAACTCTATCCAGCTACACCGCACAACGTCAACGGTGTAATCTAATCAGTAGCAATCACCACACCCTCTCAACTAGACCAGGTGTTGACCTGCATATACTTGATTAAGCTAAGTTAGGATCAATAACCCTAAAAACATATGATATAAATATCATATGACAATAGTTAAGCTCGTATTAAACAAAACGCTACTCATTATATTATAGTGTCACCAACCAACCGTATAACTTTTACAGGTTATCGGCAGGAACTAACAATAAGCCACAGGGATTCAATATGTCGATCTACGAACAAGGCCTTGACCGCAACTCAGTCAATCATATGGCACTCACTCCACTCAGCTTTATTGAGCGCACCGCTGCTATTTATCCAAATTACCCTGCTGTTGTACATGGCGCCATCCGTCGCACATGGGGACAAACCTATACGCGCTGTCGCAAACTTGCATCGGCACTGGCCAATCGCGGCATAGGCAAAGGTGACACCATCGCAGTGATGCTGCCCAATATTCCAGAGATGCTGGAAGTGCACTTTGCCATACCGATGATTGGCGCAGTGATTAACACCTTGAACGTACGTCTGGACGTCGATGCCATCAGTTTTATGCTGCAACACGGTGAAGCTAAAGTCTTAATCGTCGACCGTGAGTTTTGCGATGTTGCACAAACCGCCTGTCGTATGCTGGAAAATCCACCCTTGATTATTGATGTCAACGATCCCGAGTACGGTGCCGACAGTCCGGTCAGTGATCTGGATTATGAAGCATTTTTAGCCGAGGGAGATCCAGACTTCGCTTGGCAGTGGCCCGAGGATGAGTGGCAAGCGATTGCGTTAAACTACACCTCAGGCACCACGGGCAACCCTAAAGGTGTGGTCTATCACCACCGTGGTGCGTTTTTAAACTCCATGGGCAACCAAATGACCTGGGCGATGGGCAACCATCCGGTGTATCTCTGGACTCTACCCATGTTTCACTGCAACGGCTGGTGCTACCCCTGGACCATTACTGCATTGGCGGGTGTGAATGTGTTCTTGCGCCGTGTTGATCCGCAGAAAATCCTCACTCTCATTCGTGATGAGAAAGTTACGCATATGTGCAGTGCGCCGATTGTGATGCAAGCACTGGTGAATATGCCGGCTGAAGCCAAAGCAGCGATCGAGCATCCAGTCAAAGCCATGGTTGCTGGTGCAGCACCGCCGGCAAAAGTGATTGGTGCGGTTGAAGAAATGGGTATTGAAGTGACCCACGTTTACGGCCTTACTGAAGTCTACGGCCCAGTGACTTTATGCGCTTGGCATGACGAGTGGAATGACTTGCCTCTGGCAGAACGTGCAGTGATTAAATCTCGCCAAGGCGTGCGCTACCCAACCCTTGAAGGCGTGATGGTCGGTGATCCAAATACCTTAGCGCCAACCCCCAAAGATGGGCAAACCATCGGCGAAATTTTCATGCGCGGTAATACCGTGATGAAGGGCTATCTAAAAAACCCAACAGCCACTGACGAAGCATTTGCAGGTGACTGGTTCCATACCGGTGACTTAGCTGTGTGGCATCCGGATGGCTATGTCGAGATTAAAGACCGCTCCAAAGATATTATTATTTCAGGCGGTGAAAATATTTCCACCATTGAAGTGGAAGGCATTCTCTATCATCATCCTGCGGTATTAGAAGCAGCAGTGGTCGCCCGTCCTGACGCACACTGGGGTGAAACTCCCTGCGCCTTTATTACACTCAAAGCGGGGCAAGAACAGACCACTGCAGAAAACATTATGAGCTTTTGCCGTGAACATATGGCGGGCTTCAAGGTGCCCAAAACTGTAATATTCACAGAACTACCCAAAACCTCAACCGGCAAAATTCAAAAATTCGTTCTGCGCGAAATGGCTAAAGCATTATAAAAAGCTAAGGACTCACTCTGGCAAACTACACAGCATATAGCATGACTGGCATCATCCCTGTCGTGCTCGCTGTGTAGACTGCAGGTTGGAATTTAGTTGCGGCGGCAATCTGGTGTATTTTAGTAGACGGCACGCATCAACCTATATTCACCACCGCAGGCATAGCCCAAGAGACTGATTCAACACACGCCAAATCATCAAATTACTGTATTGGGTAGACGACTTTCACCCGCGGCTACCACAATGAAAAAAGGATAGATCATGTCTGACTTTAACGCTCCCTTACGCGACCTGCGCTTTGTTTTACACGAAGTGTTTAATGCACAAAAAGTGTGGGATCAACTCCCAGAGCTACAAGAAAACGTCGATAGCGAAACGGCCGACGCCATTCTCGAAGAAGCTGCCAAAGTCACAGGCCAATTGATTGCGCCACTGAGCCGCAACGGCGATGAGCAAGGCGCACAGTGGGACAAGGGCGTTGTCACCACGCCTGATGGCTTTAAAGAAGCCTATAACACCTATATTGAAGGCGGCTGGGTCGGCTTAGCGGGTAATCCAGCGTACGGTGGCATGGGCATGCCCAAAATGCTTTCCGTGCAATTTGAAGAAATGCTCTATGCTGCAGACTCAAGCTTTGCGCTGTACTCAGCCCTCACCTCAGGTGCCTGTTTAGCCATTGATGCGCATGCCAGCGAAGAACTCAAAAACACCTACTTACCACCCCTCTATGAAGGCCGCTGGGCCGGTGTGATGTGCCTGACAGAAGCCCACGCTGGGACGGATTTAGGC
>DASRNZ010000069.1:0-3638 GCA_035647155.1 Thiopseudomonas sp. | reverse complement strand
CCATAAATCCTCGCTTTAGCCCTGCAGATACAACAAATGACTTGCAAATACAAAATAAGCATCTATTATGAAGGTGTGATTGAGTTTTGCAGTGCGCAAAGCCCTACAGATAAACAATATGTATGCAAATTGCTATTTTAGCGAGGAGTTTTAATTATGTCTCATACTTTCTTAACAACCGAGCAGCTTTCCGAGCGCATCCACTACAACGCACGCACCATTCGTCATCAGCTGGTGGATAAGTGCTTGTTTGAAGGCCGCCACTATGTGCGTCCTTTTGGTGGCCGCAAGTACTTGTTTATTTGGGAAACCATTAAAGAAGACTTGCTTGCCTCGTACAGCGACAGCGTCGCAATGCCTTTCCAAGCGGAGGCTTAATCATGGCTAACGTTCGTGTAGATGAGCGCACCGACAGGCTCTATTTAGATTTTCGCTACCAGGGTAAGCGCTATCGTGAATTTACCGGATTAAAAAACACGGCCGCTAACACCCGCAAGCTGGAAAAACTGGGCGAAAAGATTGAGCAAGAAATTGTTCTCGGTACTTTCAAATACCACAACCACTTTCCAGAGTCGGCGGCAGGCAAGCGTTTTGCTCAAGAAGAGCAGGAGCAGATTAAGCAGGCTACAACTATTGCAGCAGCAGTCGCAGTCGCTTCGGCACTACAGAGCGAATCAACTAATACGCCACTGTTTAAAGATTTTGTTGAAGAGTGGATTATGGAGAACAAGGTCAGTTGGCGGGATTCGCATTTGGCCAATATGCGCAACATCGTCAAATGCCATTACTTACCGCATTTTGCAAACAGGGAAGTCGGCAGCATCACTCGTGCTGAATTGTTAAAGTTTCGATCAGAACTCGCCAAAGTACCAGGTCGAACCATTAACAAAGGACTCTCAGCAAACCGTATCAACAAGATCATGGATCCGTTGCGACGTGTTTTTGAGGAAGCCGCCGACCGTTATGAATTTAACACACCCTTTATCCGCATTAAACCGCTGCGTATTCAGAAGAGTGATGTTGAGCCTTTCACATTAGCGGAGAGCTTGCGCATTATTGCTGCAGCACGCCCCGATTATAAAAACTATTACATCGTGCGCTTTTTCACTGGTATGCGTACTGGTGAAATTGATGGCCTCAAGTGGAAATATGTGGACTTTGAGCGCCGCCAGATCTTGATACGGGAAACCATTGTTGCCGGCAAAGAGGACTACACTAAGACTGACTCCTCTCAGCGTGAAATCCACATGACAGATGCAGTTTATCGCGCTCTGAAACATCAGCATAAAGCCACCTCACTGGTATCAGAGTTTGTCTTCTGCAACCTCAAAGGTACGCCGCTGGATCATAACAACGTGACTAAGCGGGTCTGGTATCCGCTATTGGCTCAGCTCAAGCTGCAAAAGCGCCGGCCTTATCAAACAAGGCACACCGCCGCCACGCTCTGGCTCGCAGCGGGTGAAGCACCGGAGTGGATTGCTCGGCAAATGGGGCATGCCAGCACTGAAATGCTCTTCAAAGTGTACTCACGCTACGTGCCCAACCTCACCCGCAAGGACGGCTCAGCCTTTGAGCGTTTGCTGGATGAGCAAATGAGTCTGTTGGAGAAATAACCATGCAAGAGATTCTATTGAAAACAGAGCAGCAGAAGTTGATCACGCCGCGCAACGTAACGATCTGGTTGATTAACTATTACAAGATTCCTCGCAGTAACGATTTGTCATTGCATTGGGGCTTGCCGTACTGGATCGATAACTACACCGCCATCAAACACTGGGTTGAGCGAGTTATGAGCGAAAAGCCTTACGAGGGGCGCGTGCTCGGTGATCTGCGCCGCCGCTTTGAAGAGCAGTTGCCCATTTAAAGCACATCTAACAGCACCCTGTTTATGGGTGCTGGCCTAAGCCCTTTTGAGTCAATTTAAAGAGTTATTTGTATGACAGACTTTGATTTAGCCTGGATCAATCAAATTGATGCAGTCAATGACATTTGGAGTGTGCAAACACGCGATAAACAGTTTTATAAACAGAAATATCGCTTCGGAGTACCTCAACATACTGATGGTTATGTCGCTGTTGTTGAGCTCAATGGTAGTCAGTTTATAAGAGTGCTAGAGGCTGTGGTGCTACAGCTTCCACAAGACGTTGTCCGCACGCATTTTGCTTGGCGACAGCCGGATCAACTGGATGCACAAGGTATGCTCTGGCATCACGCGGCCCTGATACAAGATCCTGCTTTAAAGGAGTTTCTGACCAATATTCTGCTCGATGCAAAAATCATGCATCCATTTTATATAGCTCGGGCCAGCCAAGATTTTCATCACAATGAAACAGGCGGCCTTTTTAAGCACAGCGTACAGGTCGCTTTAGCGGCAATAGAGATCGCCCAGCAATATGGTCTTGATCAAGCTGAAGTTGATTGTGTTTTCGTCTGTGGCTTACTGCATGACATTGGTAAAATCATGATGTTTTATAACATCGATAAAAACCAACAAAAAGGCGTCAATGGCCAGCATGAAGCCTTTAGTTTTATGGTGCTCGCTGAGCACTTGGAGCGCTTAAAAGCGCAAAATAAGACGCTATTTGAAGCGATTTCGGCAACACTATCGGTCAATGTGAACGGGAAAAAGCATTGCGAATACGTGATTGAAACCATTGTTCGAGCGGCTGATCGCATTTCAGCAGAAGTCTATCAATGTCGCGCTGCATTCAAGGACAAACCGGCAGGGCAGCTGTATGCAAACTATAAGTCAGGGAAACGCTATAAGCGCTTGTGGCACACTTAAACACGCGTGTAATAATCCAGCTGCACGAACACGCATAGGCCAGCAAGGTTGCTTTGTACTTGCTGGCCTTTTGGTATCTAATACTTAAATATTTTTTATTCTTCTTTATACCAACATGCTGCCCTAGAAGTATTGCTTTCACTCTAGGCCAGCAACCCGCTATTTAAGGCATCAGCATGAACCACAACGCACACAATAAACTCATTTCTTTTATTTGGAGCATTGCCGACGACTGCCTGCGTGATGTGTATGTACGCGGCAAGTACCGCGATGTGATTTTGCCGATGGTGGTGTTGCGTCGTTTAGATACTTTGCTTGAGCCAAGCAAACAAGCCGTCTTGAATGAAGTGAAGTTCCAGAAAGAAGAAATGGATGCCATTGAGCTGGATGATGCTCCGCTGATGGCTGCGTCCGGTTATGTGTTCTACAACACCTCTAAGTGGACGCTAAAATCAATCTACAGCACGGCGACCAACAACCAGCAAATCCTACTGGCAAACTTTGAAGAATACCTACTGGGCTTTAGCGATAACGTTAAAGAGATCATTGAGTGTTTTAACCTGCAAGCGCAGATTCGTCACATGGCATCCAAGCAGGTATTACTCGATGTGGTGGAGAAGTTTGTCTCGCCCTATATCAACCTCACACCCAATGCGGTTGCTGATCCTGACGGCAATCTGATGCCTGGCCTCAGTAATCTGGGCATGGGGTATGTGTTTGAAGAACTGATCCGTAAATTTAACGAAGAAAATAACGAAGAAGCCGGTGAGCACTTCACTCCGCGTGAAGTGATTGAGCTGATGACGCACTTGGTGTTTGACCCTATACAAGGCAACTTACCGCTGACCATGAC
>DASRNZ010000068.1:0-2090 GCA_035647155.1 Thiopseudomonas sp. | reverse complement strand
CATCGACTTTCTAACGCGCACCGGCCAACTCAGTGATGATAAGCGCCAAGAGTTTATTCTGCTGTCCGATACCTTAGGCGTTTCTATGCTGGTGGATGCGATTCAGCACCGCCGCCCCGAAGCGGCCACCGAAAATACCGTTTTTGGTCCTTTTCATGTGGATGGCGCACCGGTGCTCAACATGGGTGCCAATATCTCTTTGGACGGCAAAGGCGAGTCTTGCCTGTATCAGGGGCGCGTGCTTGATCTAGAGGGTCATCCTATTGCAGGTGCGCGGATTGATGTGTGGTCGGATAACAGCGAGGGTTTCTACGACGTTCAGCAGCCGAACCAGCAGCCGACGTGGAATAATCGCGGAGTGTTTATTACCGGTACTGATGGTTGTTATGAGTTAATCGGTATCAAACCAGTGGCTTACCCTATTCCTGATGACGGCCCGGTGGGGCAGATGCTCGGCAATCTGGGGCGTCATCCTTGGCGGCCGGCGCATATGCACTTTATGCTCAATCATCCAAATTTTGAGCGCATTGTTACGCACACCTTTGTTGCCGGTGATCCATATCTGACATCAGATACTGTATTTGGCGTGAAAGAGTCACTGATCTTGGATTACTTCCCATGCAGCAATGGGCGGGCGAAGTGGCAGGCCACCTTTGATTTTATCATGGTAGATAACGGCTGATTGCATCGAGCAGCTATCGCTTAAAAAAGGACATTGACTCAGTGGAGTCTGGAGTTATTGGGTTGCTCAGCAGAATGCCGAACAACCCAACATACGAGCTTAAACTACATCGCCAAATTCAGCCTGCAGTGCTGCACGGATGCAATACAACACGCCTTCTTCAACCTGAGGAGTGAATTGCTCGGCAATGCTGACCACGCTGGGTAATTCACCGTCGCCCTGTAAAAACGCATCTTGAATATCACCCAATAACTCTTCAGGTAAATCCAGAGCCTCTTCAAGGCTGAGTAAACCGCCAGTAATCGCTTGAGCTATAAGGCTGTAAACGTTCTTCAGGCTGCATTGCATCTGTTGTGAGATTTGTTCAGGCGTCATACCGCTACGCGCCAAAGTCACCAGTTCATGACGTAAATCTTGGCTGGTAGGTGCTGGTTGAGCGGCGATGTTGCCTTGCTGATTGAGTACGCGCAAGAATGCGGCACCGTAGCGCTCCAGCTTGCGCGCACCTACACCACTGATTTCAGCCATATCTGCTAAGTCTTCTGGCTGCTCGCGGAGCATTTCCAGTAAGGTTGAATCAGGGAAAATCACATAAGGTGGCACGCTGTGTTCTTCGGCTAACTGGCGGCGCAGTGTACGTAAGGCTTCCCACATTTCACGCTCATCGCTGCGTACTAATTGACTGGCTTGGCTGGCGCTGCGTGGCGCTTTAGTTTGTGGCGTCAGGTCGCGGCGCAGTAATAAAGTGCTTTCACCGCGCAATAGAGGGCGGCAGGTCGGTGATAGGCGTAAACCACCAAAACCTTCCACATCGACATCAATTAAATTGCGCGCCACTAACTGGCGAAACAGCGAGCGCCATTGATGATCATTGAGATTTTTACCGATGCCAAACACACTTAGATGTTGATGACCCAGCGCGCGCACTCGATCATTTTCACGACCTTGTAATACATCAGATAAATAACCCACACCATAGCGCTGCCCGGTGCGGTGAATGGCCGATAATGCTTTACGCGCAGCATCGGTGGCATCCCACGTTTCAATGGTGTCGATGCAGTTATCACAGTGCCCACAAGGCTCTGGCATATCTTCATCGAAGTAGGCTAGCAAAGCTTGGCGACGACAGCGGGTTTCTTCACATAAGGCCAGCATCGCTTCCAACTTATGTTGCTCAACACGCTTATGCCGCTCGTCACCATCAGAGTTGGCGAGCATCTGTTTGAGCATCAGCACATCTTGCAAGCCGTACACCATCCAAGCATCCGCAGGTAAGCCATCACGTCCAGCACGGCCGGTTTCTTGATAGTAAGCTTCTAAGGATTTAGGTAAGTCCAAGTGCGCGACAAAGCGCACGTTAGACTTATCAATGCCCATACCAAAGGCAATGGTCGCTACCATAATCAGG
>DASRNZ010000067.1:0-2936 GCA_035647155.1 Thiopseudomonas sp. | reverse complement strand
AGACTTAGGCGTGTACTTCCGCTCAATTCACCTCGGTAATGTGGTACTCACCCCTGAATGTGAGCTGGGGCTGATAGATATATCGGATATGAAAATCTTCCGCAGACCACTGAGCAAGTGGCAGCGGAAGAGAAACTTTGAGCATATGGTGCGGGATGAGCGGGATAGGGAGTGGTTGGGGATATTTTAAAACACACATTACCTCGAGTCATGTTTTTCTTAACCAGTTGCCCATGCAAATCATATGCGCATAGTTCCTCCTCCGCTGCCATTTGCTCAGTGGTCTGCGGAAGATTTTCATATCCGATATATCTATCAGCCCCAGCTCACATTCAGGGGTGAGTACCACATTACCGAGGTGAATTGAGCGGAAGTACACGCCTAAGTCTTGAATGTGCTCGACAAACTTTAAAAAGCGCTCGCGTAAGTCATCGGGGTATTCAGCGTCGCCACTGTAGATATCGCGCAGCGTTTGACCAGGCAGCGGGTGGTAGTGCACGGCATCGCGCTCAATACTGGGGATGCGGTATACTTGAATGATTTTTGGGCAGGGAATATCCAGCTCTGCGAGTTTTTTAGCGTTGTTGGCAAAGCGTTGTGCGTAAGGCCAAATTGCGGCTGAGGTGATCAAACGCTTGCGGCGGAATAACTTTAAAAAAGTGCCGTCTTGCAGAATCATGACTTTATCGCCAAAGCCGTCTTTCTCAATGACTTTGCAGTTTTCGCGAAGAGCTAAATAATCGTGATGGTCGAGCTTTTGCATACAGTGGCCTTAAATACTTGAACCGCGAATCTTACCTGAAAAGTCATAGCCAAGCACCTTACTGCACGGGCATATTTGTATGAGCACTTTTTGAAAGCTTGCTTCTGGTTGCGTTTGGAGCTTGGAACCTAGTCGCCGCCGGAGCGTGTCAGTCCAGTACGCAATGTCTTTTGGTGAAATCTTTGAGAAGCTCATTCAGCTGGTGTTGCCAGGATTGCACTTTGCTGTCTAGAAGGTCTTCGATTTTATGGCAATCTAAAACCGACCACGCTGGTCTTTGCGCAGGTGTCGGGTATTCAGCAGTTGTTATGGGCTTCAGTCTAGGCTTTTTATCAAGCAAACCTATAGACACTGCCTGCTCAAAGATTTCATCAGCAAAATCGTACCATGTACAGACTGGTGAATTGCTGAAGTGATAAACACCCCAAGGTAGGCTGCCTTCGTTAGCATACATTTGCGTAAGCTGCCATAAAATCTCAGCAATGCTTTTAGCACTGGTTGGGCAGCCATGTTGATCGGCTACTATAGAGAGTTCATCGCGCTCTGCTGTTAAGCGCAGCATGGTTTTTACAAAATTATTACCGGTTGCGCCAAACACCCAACTGGTGCGTAGGATAATGTGCTTATTGTGTGTAACTGCTAAAGTTTGCTCGCCAGCCAGTTTACTTGCCCCGTATACGCTTTGAGGATTAACAGGGTCGGTTTCTGTGTAGGGGCTGCGAGCAGTGCCAGCAAATACATAATCAGTGGAAATATGAAACAGTGGTATGTCTGCTTCTTTAGCGGCTTGTGCGAGTAAGGCAACAGCTTTCTCATTCACCGCAAAGGCTGTATCAGCATCACTTTCGGCTTTGTCTACTGCGGTATAAGCAGCGGCATTGATGATTAAGTCAGGCTTATGTTGCGCCATTACAGCAGTGACCTGCTGCTGATCAGTAATATCCAACTGATCAGAGCCGAGCCCAATGACTTGATAGCTTGTCGGCGCTGTTTGAATGAGCTCAGTGCCGACTTGGCCTTTTGCACCTGTCACTAGCACTTTAAACATGTAAATCTTTTAATCCTAAGTGGTGTTTATCTTTTTCAGAAAGCTGTACATCCTTTAACGGCCAGGCAATATTCAGTAGGGGGCAATCCCATGCCACACCGCCTTCATCGTTAGGGTCGTAATAGTCGGTGCACTTATAGACAAAATCGGTTTCATCACTCAGTACGACAAAGCCATGGGCATAGCCGGGTGGTACCCAGAGCTGGCGATGATTGTCCTCGGAAAGTTCAACACCAACATATTGACCGTAAGTAGCAGAAGTGGGATCAATATCAGCAGCTACATCGTAAACCGCACCGCGTGTAACGCTGACCAACTTGCCCTGTGGCTTAGTCTTTTGGAAGTGCAAACCACGCAATACACCCTTGCGTGAGCGGGAATGATTATCTTGCACAAATGGCAGAGTTATCCCTGCCATGTCTGCGTAACGTTGGGCGCTGAAGGTTTCTTTAAAAAAGCCGCGCTGATCACCAAACACTTTTGGCTCAATGATTTTGACGCCAGCTAAAGGGGTGTCTATAACTTTCATATAATTACTTCTCTTCCTGTGCCAGCTTTAATAAATACTGCCCGTAGCCGGTTTTTTCCAAAAGCTTGCCTTGGGCGAGCATTTGTTCGCGGGTGAGCCAGCCGTTACGGTAGGCGATTTCTTCTAAGCAAGCGATTTTTAGACCTTGGCGATGCTCTACCGTTTGCACAAACATACTGGCATCCAGCAGGCTTTCATGGGTGCCGGTGTCGAGCCAAGCGAAACCGCGGCCCAGTAATTCAACATTCAGGTCGCCGCGTTCCAAATACGCTTGATTCACCGAAGTGATCTCTAATTCGCCGCGCGATGAAGGCTTAACCTGCTTGGCAATCTCAATAATATCGTTATCGTAAAAATACAGGCCAGTTACCGCATAATTGGACTTAGGCTGCATTGGTTTTTCTTCGATAGACAGAACTTTGCCGTTTTCATCAAAATCAACCACACCAAAACGCTCAGGGTCATTGACTTGATAGCCGAATACAGTAGCGCCTGTAGGGCGATTAGCTGCATGCTTTAATTGACGGCTAAAACTTTGTCCGTAGAAAATATTGTCGCCTAATACCAAGCACACTCTGTCATCACCGATAAACTCT
>DASRNZ010000066.1:0-2136 GCA_035647155.1 Thiopseudomonas sp. | reverse complement strand
AAGAAGCTTAATAACAGCCGGATTATTGCCCAGCGCCGCCAACTCCAAAAGGTAGCTTTTCTCAATATCCAGCATAGGTCGATCAGCTAAGAACTTCTTCACAAGATCAGCCTCACCATTGATGATGGCGCTTTTCAAAGCTATGAAATTCCCCATACGGTGTTCATTGCGATCAGACATATTCAACCTCATTCATAACGCTAACAAATTGGCCTGACTGCAGTAGAAAGTAAAACACCTAACATGCAGCGCCGTCATTTAACCGATAACCCACAAGTCCATAAAACGATTAACCGGCGTAGCCTCAAGCTTGGCTTGGTCTTTACACAGATTGAAAATTTTCTCACTGCGCTGACTAGGGAAGCGTGACGCCAAGTTCGCTTGAAACTTCTCCTCTAAAAGTGGAATTCCCTCTGCACGACGACGGCGATGCCCCACTGGGTACTCAACAACCACTTCCTCTGTGCTGCTGCCATCCTTAAAGAAAATCTGAATTGCATTAGCAATAGAGCGTTTATCTGCTTCCAGATACTCTGCAGTAAAGCGTTTATCTTCGATAATCTCCATTTTCTCACGTAGCTCATCGATAATCGGATGCGCCCCATGAAAATCATCTTCGTAATGTTCGGCAATTAAATCACCAAAAACCAACGGCACAGCCACCATATATTGCAGACAGTGGTCACGGTCTGCGGCGTTAGCTAGCGGACCGGTTTTAGAAATAATGCGAATCGCAGACTGGTGGGTGCGAATCACAATTCTCTCAATCTCAGCCAAGCGGTCTTTGACCTGTGGATGCAAAATAACTGAGGCTTCTGCCGCAGTTTGCGCATGAAACTCTGCAGGAAAAGAAATCTTAAACAAGATATTTTCCATGACATAAGAGCCATAATCTTGGGGGAATGTAAACTGACGTGCCGCCTCTGGTTTAAGCGCTTGGTCTTTATTGGTTTTCGAAAAAGAGACATCATAAAACCCCCACTGTGGTGCTGTTAACACGCTAGGAATGCCCATCTCACCACGCATTGACATGTCTGCCAAACGCACTGCTCTTGAGGTTGCATCGCCTGCGGCCCACGACTTTCGTGAACCCGCATTGGGTGCGTGCCGATAAGTACGTAAAGCCGAACCATCCACCCATGCTTGGGAAACAGCAGCCATAATTTGCTCGCGATTGCCGCCCATCATTTTCGTTACCACTGCGCTTGAAGCAACTCGAACTAAAAGCACGTGACATAAACCCACGCGATTAAAAGAATTCTCTAACGCTATTACGCCTTGGATTTCATGGGCCATTATCATCGTTTCAAGGACTTCACGCATCAACAGAGGCTGCTCACCCTTGGCCAGTCTCAGCTGAGATAAATGGTCAGCGACGGCCAAAATACCACCTAAATTATCCGATGGATGCCCCCACTCAGCGGCCAACCAAGTATCGTTATAATCGAGCCAACGGATGATACAGCCAATGTCCCAAGCTGCTTTGACTGGATCTAGCACATGGGATGTGCCCGGCACGCGGGCGCCATTGGGCACCAGTGTGCCGGGGACGATAGGTCCAAGATGTTTAGTACACTCAGGAAAACGCAACGCCAACAAGCCACAACCCAAGGTATCCATTAAACAACTGCGAGCAGTGTCCAGTGCTTCTGGGCTGAAGGCTGTAAAGGTTAATACATAATCAGCGATATCTTGGATAACCTGATCGTAATCGGGACGGATGTTAATGTCTGCATTACTGGTCATTGCACTACCCCCACTGCGTTGATTGACTGTTTAATCTAGCCTCTATTACCTGCATCTGAGTTAACAGAGTGCCTCACAAAAAGTTTTCAAACAAGCTAGCGCCGCATGAAAACTATTCTCTTCAACACCCGCAACTAAACTGAAACACTAACTAAACACAGTTGCTCAGCACTGAATCAGAAAAGCCACCGCAAGGGTGGCTTTTCTTAAGTATAGAAACAGAACTTGCTACATCTAGCTTACAGCAACTTACGGCCTTTACTGGCAGCAATGCGCAAACGCAAAGCATTGAGCTTAATAAAGCCTGCTGCGTCAGCCTGATCGTAGGCGCCGGCATCATCTTCAAAGGTTGCAATGGCTTCATCAAATAAAGAGTCATCGGACTTACGA
>DASRNZ010000065.1:0-4578 GCA_035647155.1 Thiopseudomonas sp. | reverse complement strand
TTGATATGTAAAATGACCTTTTGTTAATTTGTTATATCGAATTCAGTATGCAAGTGGGTTTTATACCCGGTCCTTAGCTCATATGCTGCTATATTTATGGACTAAAGCAGCTTTAAATAGTCGTTTTTTTTATACTTATTTGTATATGTGATGAATTCAGAAATCACTTGGGTTGTTTGCTAAATGCTTTTTTAGAGCGGGTAAATGTGTTTGTCAGTCTTGAGTTTAGCTGCTGTTTTACACCAAGATGAAGGACGTATATCGTTTTCGATATACCTTTTGGTTGAAAATTCATTTTCCATGACTGTTTTTAACAATTAGCCTCAAGCTATATTGATCTATAACTTAGCCCGATGTTCGATATAAAACCCTGACAGGGTGAGTGAGATATATCGAAAAATTCAATAAAGGATCTTGTTTTATGACAACTACTCCCTATCAGAATCTTGAGTTACAGCCGCTTGCAGGACAGTGGCGATCAGGTCGTTCAGATACTCAATTACAGGTGTTAAATCCCTACACAGGTGATGAGCTTTTACGACTGAATCTGGCGACTCAAGATGATTTGAATGAGGCTTTCACTGCTGCGCGCGATGCACAACAGGCTTGGGCGGCTCAGGGCCCGTCTGCACGGGCTGCAGTGCTCTTAAAGGCGGTAGCTATTTTTGATCAGCGCCAAGAAGAAATTATTGATTGGTTGATTAAAGAGTCAGGCAGTACCCGTATTAAGGCGCAGATTGAGTGGGGCGCAGCACGCGCTATTACTCTTGAGGCCGCAAGTTTTCCCAGTCGTGTACAGGGCAGCATTTTACCGATTGATATTCCTGGCAAAGAAAGCCGTGTGTACCGTAAGCCGATTGGCGTTGTAGGCGTGATCAGCCCATGGAACTTCCCACTGCATTTATCACAGCGCTCTGTTGCACCGGCGCTGGCTTTAGGTAATGCCGTGGTGATTAAGCCGGCCAGCGATACGCCGGTCACTGGTGGCTTATTGTTGGCGCATATTTTTGCTGAAGCAGGCTTACCCGATGGTGTACTGAGTGTGGTGGTCGGTTCAGGCGCTGAAATTGGTGATGCCTTTGTTGCCCATCCGATTCCTGGTTTTATTTCCTTTACTGGCTCAACGGCTGTGGGTTTAAACATTGGCCGTATAGCCTGTGGCAGTCAGCATCTAAAACATGTTGCGTTGGAATTGGGTGGTAATAGCCCATTTGTAGTATTGGCTGATGCCGATATTGAGCAAGCCGTCAGTGCTGCGGTGGTGGGCAAGTTCCTGCACCAAGGACAAATCTGCATGGCGATTAACCGTATTATTGTCGAGCAACCCGTGCTCGAAGAATTTACTCGTCGTTATGTTGAGCGCGTCACTGCACTTAAATATGGCGATCCTAGCCTCGCTGAGACCGTTGTCGGCCCGGTGATTAACGCTAAACAACTGGCTGGCCTACTGCAAAAAATTGAAACGGCTAAGCAAGAAGGCGCAACCGTTTTGGTCAGTGGTGAAGCACAGGGCAATGTATTGCCGCCGCATGTATTCGGTAACGTGACTGCGGATATGGAAATTGCCCGAGAAGAGATTTTTGGACCCTTAGTGGGCATTCAAAGCGCTGAAAATGAGCAGCATGCTTTGCAACTGGCCAACCAAAGTGACTATGGCCTATCCAGCGCCGTATTTACCGGCAGTGTCGAGCGTGGTGTGCGCTTTGCTCATGGCATCCAAGCAGGTATGACCCATATCAATGATATGCCGGTCAATGATGCACCCAATGCTGCGTTTGGCGGTGAAAAGGGCTCAGGTTTAGGCCGGTTTAATGGCGAGTGGGCCATTCAAGAGTTTACGCGTGATCACTGGATTACTGTGCAGCATGAACCGCGTCGTTACCCATTTTAATTGTTCTAATAACAAGAGAGGAAACTCCATTATGTCAACAATTCGTATGAAGATAAAAACGTTGGCGCTGTCTAGCCTTGTGTTGCCTGCGGTCTTGGTGAGTTTTACAGCTCATGCTAATAGCGATGGCAGCTGGGACAATGGTGAGCATATGTATAACAAAGTTTGTGCTCAGTGCCATGAAACTGCGGGTGATATTGGTCCTGTTTTGGCAGGTCGCAATTTAGCTCCGGCCTATACGACTATTATTGTGCGTCAGGGTTTTCGCGCGATGCCTGCATTCCCAGCTTCTGCTGTGGATGACGATATCTTGCAGCAAGTTGCCGAGCATATTCAGACATTACCTGCTTTAGCTAAGGAGTGATTATGAGTATCCAACGTCGTTCTGTGCTTAAAGGCATGGCATTAAGCGGAGCTGCTCTGGCATTAAGCCAAGCGGGTTTAGCCCATGCCGCTCACGCTACACCGGCCAGCGCACGCAAACCGGTACTGGTTTTGGTCAGCACTGTTGATGCTCAATCAGACTTTGTCTCGGGTGTGCAAGCTAACCCTGGTGCAGCGCAAGTCACTGTGTTGCAAGCGGATCATGGTTTTGACTTTATCACTGCGTTTCAGCAGCGTTTAAACAGTTCAAAAGGTGAGCGCATTATCGGTTTAGTGGATGATGCCAGCGGTATGTTACTGCTTGATTTAGCCCGCAGTGCCGGTGCCCATGTGCATTGGACGGGTCAGCATGTTACGCAAAATGGTGTGTCACGTCACAGCGTCTCGGCCACTGAAAACAGTGCGAACTGCATTACACAGTTTGCTGAGTTTGCACAAAGCTGCAGTCGCCCGAGTGCGATGACAGAGCAGACTTTATCGGCCAGTCGTCATTGGGCATCATCTTTAGGCTTTGCTTTAGCATCGCCAGAGCCCAAACGCCGCTATTTACGTACCACGCCACCGACTCATACCCATGCCGTAGATGGCCACTTTGTTTCATTTTCAATTGAAACCTAAAGGATCCCAATATCATGACTAAAGATAATAATAAGGTATTGCCAAAAGGCATTACACAGGCTGATTTTGATAAAGCCATGGATGAGTTTCGTACTCTTCTGGGTAAAGACAACGTGCTGGTTGAAGAAGCACAGCTCAAGCCTTATAACAAAACCATGATGCCTGTTGATGATGCAGAGCATGCACCGTCAGCGGCTGTGACTGCGACCACCGTTGAGCAGGTTCAGGGCGTGGTAGCGATTTGTAATAAGTACAAAATTCCAGTGTGGACCATCTCCACTGGCCGTAACTTTGGTTATGGTTCTGCAGCGCCTCATCAACGCGGCCAGATTATTCTTGATCTGAAAAAAATGAATAAGATTTTGCATATTGATGCGGATTTAGGAACAGCACTGGTTGAGCCGGGCGTGACCTATCAGCAGCTGTATGACCATTTAGAAGAAAACAATATCCCCTTAATGCTGTCATTCTCAGCACCGTCGACCATTGCTGGACCTTTGGGTAACACCATGGACCGCGGTGTGGGTTATACCCCCTACGGTGAGCACTTCTTAATGCAGTGCGGTATGGAATTAGTGTTGGCCAATGGTGAGGTATATCGCACCGGTATGGGCGGCGTTAAAGGTGATAATGCATGGCAAGTGTTTAAGTGGGGTTACGGCCCAACCTTAGACGGCATGTTTACCCAAGCCAACTACGGTATTTGCACTAAAATGGGTTTCTGGCTGATGCCTAAACCACCGGTGATCAAGCCGTTTGAGATTCAGTTTGATGAAGAGTCTGATATTTCTGAAATCGTCGACTTTATTCGCCCACTGCGTATTGCACAAATTATCCCTAACTCGGTAGTGATTGCTGGCGTATTGTGGGAAGCCTCAACCGCAGGTGTACGTCGCTCTGATTACACCACTGAACCGGGCGCCACCTCAGATGCGATTCTGAAGCAAATTCAGAAAGACAAAAAGCTCGGTGCTTGGAACGTGTACTGCGCATTGTATGGTACCAAAGAGCAGGTTGAAGTGAACTGGAATATTGTCACCGGTGCACTGAAACAGCTGGGCAAAGGTCGCATGATCACCGAGGAAGAAGCGGGCGATACCGAGCCGTTTGCGTACCGTGCCAAACTGATGTCAGGTATCCCCAACTTACGTGAGTTTGGTTTGTACAACTGGCGTGGGGGCGGTGGTTCAATGTGGTTTGCACCTGTGAGCCAAGCCAAAGGTAATGAGTGCGATAAGCAAAAGAGCCTAGCGAAAACCATCCTGAATAAACACGGTCTCGACTATGTTGGCGAGTTTATTGTCGGCTGGCGCGATATGCACCACGTGATTGACGTACTCTACGATCGTACTGATCCTGAAGAAGTTAAACGTGCTGATGCATGCTTTGCGGAGCTACTCGACGAGTTCGAGAAAGCAGGTTACGCGGTTTACCGTGTGAACACGCGTTATATGGATCGTGTTGCTGACAGCTACGGCCCAGTGAAGCGTCGTTTAGAGCACACTCTAAAGCGTGCTTTGGATCCGAACAATATCTTGGCGCCGGGTAAATCGGGCATCGACTTGGATACTTTTAAAGATTGGTAAGTTAATCACACTGTCTTGAAATGCACCAATCAATGGGTTGAGCTTTGGCTCAGCCCATTTTTTTTTCAAGAATTTCTGCCGTGCTGCGAATACAGTTCA
>DASRNZ010000064.1:0-4110 GCA_035647155.1 Thiopseudomonas sp. | reverse complement strand
CCTGTGAAAAACAGTAGGCATAAAAAAACCCTTGATTTCTCAAGGGTTTTTAATTTGGCGGAGGAGGTGAGATTCGAACTCACGGATAGTCGCCCATCGACGGTTTTCAAGACCGTTGCCTTCAGCCACTCGGCCACTCCTCCCTTTCAATGGCGGCTATGATAGCGGATTATTAATTTCTGTCAAACGTTTTTTAGCATTCTCATGAAAATAGTTGTTATGATGGCTGTCAGCACACTTAATCAGGAGTTTTATGATGCGTGAACAACAAAATTATTCACTAAGACAAGCCACAACGGCCGATTCAGAAAGCAGTGCCGTTTTACGTAATACTTATGGCTTGCTTGCCCTGACATTGGCATTCAGTGGTGTAGTGGCTTATTTCTCACAACAAATGAATATGCCACACCCAGGCATTATGCTGACTTTAGTGGGTTTCTACGGTTTGTTTTTCTTAACCATGAAACTGCGTGATTCGGGTTGGGGTTTGCTTACAACGTTCGCGCTGACCGGTTTTATGGGTTACACCTTAGGCCCGATCTTAAATATGTATATGAGCATGCCCAATGGTGCGAGCGTTATTAGCTCAGCCTTTGCCATGACCGCATTTGTATTTACAGGTCTATCGGCTTACGTATTAATCACACGTAAAGACATGAGCTTTTTAAATGGCTTTATCACTGTTGGCTTCTTTGTATTGCTAGCAGCGGTAATTGCGAGCTTTATTTTTGAGATATCAGGTTTACAGTTAGCGATTAGCGCAGGTTTTGTACTGTTCTCATCAGCGATGATTCTGTTTCAAACCAGCGCCATTATTCAAGGCGGTGAGCGTAACTACATTATGGCGACCATTAGCCTGTATGTATCCATCTATAACTTGTTCTTGAGCCTGCTCAGTATCTTGGGTTTTGCTAGCAACGATTAATAGATGCACAGCTGCTTGTTTAGCAAGGGGTTCTATTGGTCTACAATAGAACCCTTTTTTATTACCTATGTTTTTTGCTTCGCGCATCAATCATATTGACTCAAAGGCATGTTTTACATGCACATTAATTACACAAGGATCTGTCATGATTAAAAAATGCTTATTTCCCGCTGCGGGCTACGGCACTCGCTTCTTACCTGCCACTAAAGCCATGCCTAAAGAAATGCTGCCGATCGTGAATAAGCCATTGATTCAGTATGGTGTTGAAGAAGCATTGCAGGCAGGTCTTAAGCAAATCGCCGTTGTGACCGGTCGTAATAAGCGTGCCATTGAAGACCATTTTGATATCAGCTTTGAAATGGAACATCAGATCTACGGTACAGATAAAGAAGAATACCTGAAGGGTGTGCGCAGCTTAATCAGTGAATGTACTTTTTCCTATACGCGCCAGATTCAAATGAAGGGGCTAGGGCACGCTATTCTGACCGGCCGTACTCTGATTGGTGATGAAGCATTCGCTGTGGTACTGGCAGATGACTTGTGCATCAATACCGAAGGGGACGGCGTATTGCAGCAAATGATCAAGCTGTACAAACAGTTCCGTTGCTCCATCGTGGCGATTCAAGAAGTCCCCATGGAAGACACCGCTAAGTATGGGGTGATTGCTGGCGAGATGATTCGTGATGATGTGTATCGTGTACATTCTATGGTGGAAAAACCCAAGCCTGAAGACGCGCCTTCAAACTTAGCCATTATCGGTCGTTATATTTTGACGCCTGATATTTTTGACTTAATTGAGCAAACTGAGCCGGGTAAGGGCGGTGAGATCCAGATTACGGACGCACTGATGAAACAAGCACAAGACGGCTGTGTTATTGCTTATAAGTTTAAAGGCCAGCGCTTTGATTGCGGTAGCGTTGAAGGCTATATTGATGCAACAAATTTCTGTTATGAGAACCTGTATAAGAAAGGCGAGTAACAGTGCTGTATTTATGTGTTAACCACCTGAACTGGAGAATAGTGTATGTCCTATGATTTTGATTTGTTTGTCATTGGTGCGGGTTCAGGTGGCGTACGCGCTGCCCGTTTTGCAGCCTCATTTGGCGCGCGAGTGGCTGTGGCTGAAAGTCGCTATTTAGGGGGCACCTGCGTCAACGTCGGTTGTGTACCTAAGAAGCTGATGGTGTATGCGGCTAATTATCAGGATGAGTTTAAGCTCAGCCGCAGTTATGGTTGGGATGTTGAAGCCAAGGGTTTTGACTGGACCACGCTGATTAGCAATAAGAATACTGAGATTGAGCGCTTAAACGGCATCTATGAAAAACTGCTGGTGAACAGTGGCGTTAATCTGCTCAATGGTCACGCTAAGTTAATCGATGCGCATACCGTTGATGTGGATGGTCAGCAGTATACCGCTGAGCATATTTTGGTCGCAGTCGGTGGCTGGCCGCAAGTGCCGGATATTCCGGGTCGTGAACATGCAACAGATTCCAACCAAGTGTTCTTTTTAAAAGAGCAGCCTAAGCGCGTGCTAGTGATCGGTGGTGGCTATATTGCGGTTGAGTTTGCTTCGGTATTCCAAGGTCTAGGTTCAGAGACACAACTGGCATATCGTGGTGATTTGTTTTTACGTGGTTTTGATCAAGATGTGCGTGAGCATTTACATCAAGAGCTGCTTAAAACGGATATGACACTGCGCTTTAACTGTGACGTGCAACGTATTGATAAACAAGAAGATAATAGTTTATTGATTACCTTTAAAGATGGCAAAACCACAGAAGTTGACTGTATTTTCTATGCCACGGGTCGCCGTCCAATGCTGGATAATCTAGGCTTGGAAAACGTTGATATTAAGCTCAATGAACAGGGTTTTATTGCTGTGGATGAGCTGTATCAAACCTCAGAAAGCAGTATTTTAGCCATTGGCGATGTGACAGGACGCGTGCAACTCACGCCTGTAGCACTGGCTGAAGGGATGGCGGTAGCGCGACGCTTATTCCGCAATGAAGAGTACCGTCCAGTTGACTACGATTTGATTCCGACTGCAGTGTTTAGCTTGCCTAATATTGCCACTGTGGGAGTCAGTGAGGAGCAGGCAAGGGCAGATGGCTTTACGGTTGAGATCTTTAAAAGCAGCTTTAGACCGATGAAACTCAGCTTATCGGATCAACAAGAGCGCATTTTTATGAAGCTGATTGTTGATAAGGCCACTGACCGTGTATTGGGCTGCCATATGGTTGGACCTGATGCTGGAGAGCTGATGCAAGGTATTGCTGTGGCCTTAAAAGCCGGTGCAACCAAGCAAGTGTTTGATGACACCATTGGAATTCATCCAACAGCAGCTGAAGAGTTTGTCACCATGCGTACACCCAGCGCTTAAATAAGGCGGGCTGCAACGGTTGAAATAGAAACGGCGCAGAGTATGCGCCGTTTCTATTTGTAAGTATATTCTAGTAATGGCAATCATTACTATTTGCTAGCTCAGCAATATCAGTGACTTGAGTGATCCATAGCGTCGCCATGATGCTCAGCTGAGGTGCCAGCATCGCTGGATTTAATATCCACAGTGATATCAACTTGACCGGCATGCTCAAACTGCAATGTCAGCGGCAGTTGCTCGCCAGCAACCAAGGGTTTTTTCAGGTCGATCAACATAATGTGATAACCGCCGGGTTCAAGACTGGCTTTGCCATGTGCAGGAACAGCAATGGTGTCAACTTTAACCATACGCATGATATCGCTTTCATGAATATGAGAGTGCAATTCAGTGACATCAGCAATTGAGCTGTCGGCACTGATCAGGCGATCGGCTGTATCACCGTGATTGTCGATGGTCATAAAGGCTGCGCCGACAGGCGCGGACGGTGGTAACTCGCGTGACCAAGCTGCGGAGACTTGGATAGATGATTGCGTTGCTTCAGCAGTAGCAACTGCAGCGTGGTGCTCGGGCTCAGCATGTGCTGGCAGTGATGTTGTCAGTGATAATGCAAATAAGCTGGCAGCAAGGGCGGTTAAACGCATAGAGAAAACTCCTGTAATTATTATCGCAAGGTAACGGTCTTGAGAAAGCAATCTAGCACGGTGCAGTTCGCAAGGGACTGCGACATTGTGCAGCAGTCTGAATGTAGGACATATGTATATGCCTGTAGTTCAGGCCTTTCAATATAGTCGATTTAACATAATAT
>DASRNZ010000063.1:0-7179 GCA_035647155.1 Thiopseudomonas sp. | reverse complement strand
TCTAACGGCTGCTCGCCTAATACTCCAGGCGAAGCCACTGTCAGCAGATTGGCGGTGGCAAAATCAGCATCGCTGACCCATTCTTCAGTTTGCCCCAGCTCTGACAAACATAAAGGACACCAACTGGCCCACAACTTAACTAGAGTCGGTTTGCGTGTATCAAAGGAGCCTACAGCAGGCTGCGCACCGCTGACATCAGGCAAACTGTGCACTTGCTCTGCTAGATGAAGGCTGGACGATTTAGCAATGGCCTGCGATTGCGGCCCTGAAACAAACCAAAGCAACAGTGCTGCTAAGACAGCGAATACAAGCAGTATTTGCCAACGAATAGATTGCGACATGATCTTGTTCTCTATGAGTAGGTACAGATTATTATGACACAGAATTCATTTAATCTATGCGCTTTCTATGCATAACCAATACAAAATACAGACTAAAGTTATACAACAGGTAACATGTAACGCTTTATTTTTACGCACAAAAAAGCCCAATAGACATATTGGGCTTAATCACAGGTGACTGATGCTCAGTCTTCTGGCATATCCTGACCTTTGATCGCCGCTTGACGACCCAGCTCAGCGAGTATATTCGCCACAACATCCAAACCTCGGCGCGCATCTTCGTTTTGGTTAAACTTCTTCACGCTTTGCCATAAGGTCGGCGGTGTCGGGTTGGCTGCCGACTGCGCTGACGCGTAACGCAGCGCATTGGTCAGCATCCAAATGCCACCGATGCTTTCCTCATACAGAGACATCACTTTCTGCAGCATCGCATCGTCAGTCATTTCAATCACATCTGACGTGGCTGCCAGCAGATCAACAATATTATGCAAGCGTCGGCCTTGTAACAACGGCGCGAGCTTTTCTAGCAAATCAGCCGCACCTGCCTGTGTTGCTTCGTCTTTTAGAGCAGGCAAGCACTCGAGCAGCCGCTCTAACGTTGGATTGGATACTTCTGGGTTTTGAGTACTCATCATTATTCTCCTTAAACCAAGCCGCGAGCGACTGACCAATACACGCCCCGGTTAAAGCTTTTGCGCATCAGGCCACCAATTTTGGTGGGTGGCGTCGGGATCACATCCACGTCATAGTCGTACCACAGCGGCATACCCACATCCATGCCCATCTGGGCAATCGCCTGTACTTTACCGTCGTATTCGGCAACAGTTTTACCCCAGCGCATCAGGCCAGCAATATTATTGCAAATCACCGGTGACTGGTTGTGGCAACTACCGCCGGCTTTACTGATCGGTAAGTCGACCGTATCGCCCATCACAAAGACGTTCTCAAACCCTTCAAGCTGCAAGGAGTAACGATCGGTGGGTAACCAACCTTCATTATTGATGGCTTGTGAAACTCCTGAGTTCAGCACGGCATCCACTGCGCGAATCGGTGGGGTTTGAATCAAGATATCAAAGTCCTCTTCATCACCCTCTTCTGAGATCGCAACTTTGCGCTCCGGATCAACACTGGCCAGCGTAAAGCTGCGCTTATGGACAATACCTTTGGAGTCAAAGATGCTCGGCAAAACTGCACCGGTATCTTTTTGCAGAAACAGGCAGTTGCGCACCAACTGAGAAATAGTCGGATAGGTATAAACGATCTCTATTTGATCGCGCACGCCTCTTTTGCGTAAAAACTCATCCAACATTAAGGTCGTTTCCATCGGCGCAATACCGCACTGGTGCGGCACGTTCGGCGTTTTCGGGAAGGTTACACCGATAAAAATACGGCCCTTTTCAATGGTAGAGATTTTCTCATAGAGCTTACGTGCGGGCTCATGCTGGTAGAAGTGATCACCTGCCTCTTGCAGACCTTCGATACGCTCGGGAGATGGAATACAGCCTGTGGACACCACAAGATAATCATACTCATAGGTATCGCCAGAGCGCATCTTTAAGCGACTTTTTTTAAATTCAAAATCGTCAACTTGATCAAGAATAAAGTCGACTTCGGGTCGCAATAAGGACGCTTGGTGACGCCTTAATTCTTCTTTATAAAAAGCACCAAAAGCCACATACATAAAGGCCGGCTTGTAATAATGCCAAGGGCTATTGGAAATCAGAATAATGCGCGCTTTACCGCGACTGATTTCCGGGTAAAGTTTACTGACGAGATTATTAGCCGTCATGGTGCCGCCAACACCACCGCCCACTACGATAATAGTTTTGATCATTGTCTTACCCCTTATTATTGTTGTGCTCCATCGGGTATGGATGAAATTTTATGCTTGGTTGTGCTGTGGTTCTGCCTTTTTTTGCTTCTCCTCTAAAGCGAGTAACTGTTGTAAAGTTTGGAAAGGTAATAAAGCAACTTCATGCCGATCAGGCATTCCAGCGGCACTCTGTAATGTCAGTAATTCAGGCCAGACTAACGCTGTTTGTTCAGGAGGGTTATCCTGCAGAATATGTTCAAGAGACTGCTGAGCGGCCAATAGAATGGAAGCGGTGATGCCTGGAATGCGAGCGGCAATAATACCTGTGCTTGCCTGCGCTAAAGAGCAGGCACGAATTCGATAACCCAGTTCAGTGACCACGCCCTGCTCGATCCGCGCATCAAGAGTCACGCTATCTTGGCTTTCCAACTGGCTGTTCAGCGTTAACGTACGAACATCGTCTCCATTGAGTCGCTGATCTCGGCGCACACTGGATGCGTACTTGCGAAACAACGTATGCAGGTCAGGCTGATTTGCTGTAATTGCGTCACGATCCACTTCATACCTCCAGCATTTGAGACGCCAAGCCCTTGGTCGACCCATTAGAAGCTGTCAGCTAAGCAGAACAATAACAACACGACCTTAGTGGAATGACTAGTCAGTCATATAGTATAAAATTTAAAAAAATCACGGATGCGTTGACGATTAAGCTGGCGTATTAACACGACTGATGACATTCGGCTCGATTTCCAAATCAACGTCAAAGCGCTGAAGAATATCTGTCTGAATTTGTGCAGCCAACTGTAGAATGTGCTGCCCGGTGGCTGATCCATAATTGACCAGTACCAGCGCTTGTTTCGCATGCACACCCGCATCGCCCTGGCGCACACCTTTCCAGCCAGCTTGATCAATTAACCAACCTGCGGCCAACTTCACCCGACCATCATCTTGCAGGAAATTGACGATATTGGGATAACTCAGTTTAAGTTGCTGAGCATGCTCGGCACTGACCACAGGGTTTTTAAAGAAGCTACCCGTATTGGCCAGTTCGGCTGGGTCGGGCAGTTTCTCCGCTCGAATTTCACACACAGCACGACTGACATCCAGCGCTGTAGGCTGGGTGATCTGCTGCTGAGCTAAATAGTCGCGTAAATGACCGTAGTCCAGTTGCAACGCTGCTTGTTTGGGTAATTTAAAAATCACGCTTAAAATCACCCGACGACCTGATTCACGCTTAAATAGACTATCGCGATAGGCAAACTGACATTGCGCAGCGTTTAAACGCTGAGGCTGCTCGGTGTCGCGATCGTAAACTAAAACACTTTCCAGATGATCTTTAAGCTCGACCCCATAGGCACCGATATTTTGTACCGGTGCAGCACCCACGTTGCCCGGAATCAAGCTGAGATTTTCTAAACCACTGAAGCCTTGCGCTAGGCTCCACTGCACAAAGGCATGCCAGTTTTCACCGGCCTGCACTTCAATACGGGCACACTCAGCATCGTCACTGAGCACTTGAATACCGTGCAATTGCAAATGAATCACCAGCATATCCAAGTCTGCGGTGAGCACTAGATTGCTACCACCGCCCAGCAAGAACACAGTCATCTTGTGCTGCTGTGCCCAAGCGAGGGCTTCTTGCAACTCCTCAAGCGAGTGCACCGCGACAAAAAAGCGGGCAGCCACATCCACCGCTAAGGTGTTATAGGCTTTAAGCGAAACATCCTTTTCGATGGCTAGACTCACACGCGCTCCTGCAGTTCAGCTAACAGCGCTTGACTGGCGTTCTCAAGTAAATCCAGAACATCTTCAAAGCCTTGCTCGCCGCCATAATAAGGATCAGGCACTTCACTGCGCGGTAAATCATAACGCTGCAGCAATAAATCCAGCTCCGCGCGGCTATCAGCCGGACGCAACGCTTCTAAATTGGCCAGATTGCTTTTATCCATCGCTAAGATCAGATCAAAATTATGAAAATCTTCAGCAGTGGCTTGGCGCGCTTGCAGCTTGGATAAATCATAACCGCGCTTGAGTGCTGCTTCGCAGGTGCGTGGATCAGGTCCTTTACCGGTATGCCAATCTGCCGTGCCGGCTGAGTCAACACTGACTTTATCCGCCAGTGCTGAATCGGCTAAATATTTACGAAACACGCCTTCAGCAGTGGGTGAACGACAAATATTACCCAGACAAACAAACAGAACTTTCATACTTACTCCTCAAAAAAACGACGCACACGCTGTAAATCTTCCAGCGTATCCACGCCTGCGGGCGGAGCTTCAAGCGCATCCGCCACATGTATACGCGCACCATTCCATAGTGCACGCAACTGTTCAAGGGATTCAGTCAGCTCAAGTGCGCAGGGTCCCCAAGCCACAAAATCCGCTAAGAAACCCGCACGGTAAGCATAAATACCAATATGACGGCGGAAATCCACACCCTCAGGCATCACCTCTTGGCTATTAGCAAAAGCATCACGCGGCCACGGCAACGGCGCACGACTAAAGGTTAAAGCGTAGCCCTGCACATCAGTACTGACCTTAACCACATTGGTGTTGAACACGCTGGCAATATCAGTAATGGGTTCGGCTAAAGTCGCCATCGCGGCCTGAGTGTAATAGGCTAGATTCTCAGCGACTTGGTCAATCACTGCCGGTGGAATCAGCGGCTCATCACCCTGCACATTGACGACAATGGCATCGCTGGGTAAACCTAACTGCTCAACCACTTCAGCTAGGCGATCAGTGCCTGACTCATGATCATCACGAGTCATGACTGTCTGTGCACCAAAACCTTGGCACAGATCAAAAATACGCTGATCATCAGTAGCAATCACCACGTTCTGCGCGGCACTTTTCAGTGCTTGCAACCACACTCGCTGAATCATTGGCATACCAGCAATATCTTGCAGCGGCTTGCCAGGAAAACGCGTTGAAGCAAAACGCGCAGGAATCACCACGGTAAAAGCTTGAGTCATGGTTTAGTCCAAACGCTCGTCATGGGTTAAAGTGCGCGCCTCAGTTTCCAGCATCACCGGAATATCATCGCGGATTGGAAAAGCCAAACCATCAGCCTTGCACCACAATTCAGTTTTATCTTCGCTCAGTTGCAGCGCACTTTTGCATAAAGGGCAGGCTAAAATATCTAAGAGTTTCGGGTCCATCAGCACATCCTCACAACGAATCAGTTAATAAAGACTGCAGTCTCTGCGCAAACCAGCTTATAAAAGCAGGTGAAGGCTGAGCTGCAACCTGTAAATACCAGCAATTATCTGCGGCAAATGCACGGCACTTCACCGCGTCTTTTTCAGTCATCACCACGGGCAAATCATCTGTAAAGTGTAAATCCTGCGGGGTGAATTCCGCATGATCAGCAAAGGCATGCGCAATGGGCTGCCAGTTTAACCCTTCCAGCGTCTTGAAGAAACGCTGGGGATTACCAATACCTGCGACTGCATGCATAGACTGTTGTGCAGGAAAGTAATTTAACGGCTCACGACGACCACTGCGTATATGCACTAACTCGGTGGGCTGTAACTGCATGGCAAAACCGTTTTCATGATCCTGCGCTGCACCGTTAAAGAGTACCGCATCAACACTCTGCAGACGCTCAACCGGCTCACGCAATGGCCCCATGGGTAAACAACGTTGATTCCCTAAACCGCGCGCCGCATCAACCAGAACTAACTCAAGATCACGCGCTAAGCCGTAATGCTGCAGACCATCATCCGACAAAATAATATCAATGGCATTTTCAGCTAAGAGTTGCTGCACCGCTTGCGCACGTTCAGGGGCAATCACTAAAGGCACGCCACTGCGCTGTACGATTAAGAGTGGCTCATCACCGGCCTGCTCGGCTGAATCGGTGGCACTGACACTCCATGGCACACTTGCCGGACGCGCACCGTAACCACGACTGACCACACCCACACGCAAACCCTGCATGCGGCAATGCTCAATCAAGCATAGAATTAACGGGGTTTTGCCTGTGCCACCTACGGTGATATTACCCACCACAATGACTGGCACTGGCGCACGGTAGGTGGTGCTTTCGCCGTTCAGAAAACGCGCACGTTTACGCTTTACAATAGCGCAATACAGTTGCTCCAATGGCCAGAGTAAAGACAAGGCTGGATGCCCTTGATACCAAGCCTGTTGCAAACGCTCACCAAGCTTCACTATTTTTCCTGCGCCTCAACTGTGGTAATACGCAAATGAGCAAAGCCTAACTTGGATGCCGCATCCATTGCAGTGACCACGGCCTGATGTGGTGTTTGGCCGTCAGCACTGAGCACAACCGGTAAACTTTGATCACCAGCGGACTCAACACGCAATGCTTCCATTAAGCTGGCCAGATCATTATTCGCTAAAGCTTTACCGTTTAAGGCAAAAGAGCCATCAACACCGATTAATATTTCCAGCGGTGTTTTGATTTCAGTGTCCACTGGCTGACCACTGACCGCTTCTGGCAAATCAACCTTCAGCTGAGTCTCGCGGGTAAAGGTTGTCGTCACCACAAAAAACAACAGCAAAATAAACACCACATCAATCAGTGGCGCTAAGTTGATATCAACCGGTTCGCGGGGCTTACGAGGGAATTTCACGCCTGCTCCCCACTCAACTCAACCTCACGATTACCCTGCACGGCTTCAACCAACTTAATCGCTTCTTGCTCCATATTCACCACTAAATCATCCACACGACGCTGTAAAAAACGGTGGAAAAATACCGCAGGAATAGCCACAAACAAACCTGCTGCTGTGGTGACCAAAGCAGTGGCAATACCGGCAGCCAATTGCGGTGCATTGGCCATACCTGAGCCCATAAATGCACCAAAAATCTCAATCATACCCAGAACAGTACCGAGCAAACCCAGCAATGGAGTAATCGCAGCAATGGTCCCCAGTGGCGTTAAATAGCGCTCCAGCTCATTGACCACCTTAACGCCGGCTTCTTGAATACTTTCTTTCATCATCTCGCGGCCATAGCGTGAGTTGGCCAAGCCTGTTGCTAAAATCTGCCCTAAAGG
>DASRNZ010000062.1:0-2389 GCA_035647155.1 Thiopseudomonas sp. | reverse complement strand
TGCCGGTGGTGCAACTGCTGGAAGTCTATGGCCCTAAGCGGTTTACTGGTGAATTGCGCAATGCCGGTGTGCCGTTGTTATTACCACGCGGGGCGGAGCCGAATCTAGCGCTGATTTTAGGTGGCGTGGGCAGCCGTTTAGAGGATGTTGTCAGTGGCTTTAGTGCCTTTGCGCGGCAGGGCAAAGTGGCGCAATTGCGCTTGCAGCCGCAACAAGCACTGCAAGAAAAGCGCTTGATGTCGCCGGGGGCTGCATGGATTGTGCGGCGTATTTTATCAGGGCAACGCCGGCCTGATATTGATCCGCGCGCACAGTTAGTTGAACGCTCGCCTTTGGCATGGAAAACCGGCACCAGTTATGGTTTTCGTGATGCTTGGGCGGTGGGTGTCAGTTCGCGCTATTTGATTGGCGTGTGGATTGGTCGTCCTGATGGCACACCGGTGCCGGGGCAGTTTGGTTTAGCTTCGGCTACGCCGTTATTGTTGCAAGTGCACGATGTGCTTAATCATCGAGATCGACAAAGTGGCAAGCCTGAAATACTTGATCCACAGCCCCATGACGTGGGAGTCGCGGCGATTTGCTGGCCGCTGGGGCAAGAATTACCGCGCAGTGATGATAATTGTCGACGTCTGCGTTTTGCTTGGACGCTGAATGGCACTATCCCGCCGACCTTGACTATGGGTGATAGCTTTAACAGTGATTTACAGCCGTTGGTCTGGCTCAATGCACAAGGTTTACGAGTGGCGAAAAACTGCCCCGATGCCCGACCGCAGCGTGTGGCACTGTGGCCAACGGCGTTAGAGCCTTGGTTGCCAGTCAAAGAGCAACGACGAACACGTTTAGCGCCGATTGACCCAAGTTGTCCGCCGCCTGTGAGTATGCAAAATCAGCCGATTCAGATTATTGGCGTGCATGAAGGCGATCGTTTACAACGCGCTGCGGGTGAGCAAGGTGCGTTAAGTCTGCGTTTTTCTGTGCAAGGTTCGGGCGCGCAGCACTGGTGGTATCTCAATGGTCAGCCGTTGTTGCGTACCGAAGATGGCCAAGGTTTTGATCATATCTTTGCTAAAACAGGCATCTATCAACTCAGTGTGCTGGATGAAACGGGGCAAACGGGCAGTGTGCAATTCACGGTCGTCGACTGATGGTCTGCCTGTCTGGCATTGCCCTGTGGTAAACTGCGTGCATCCTATTCAATGCTTGGTCTCGATCTTAGAATCGAGCTGCGCATTGTCCAGCCTTTTTTATACTTGAAATCTTAAAAACTATGTCTCTACCTCTGCACCATCTTGAGTTACTCAGTCCTGCCCGTGATGCCATCATTGCTAAAGAGGCCATTCTGCATGGCGCTGACGCGGTTTATATTGGCGGGCCGAGTTTTGGCGCACGGCATAACGCCAGCAACAGTCTCAGTGATATTGCTGGGCTGGTGGAATTTGCCCATCTGTTTCATGCCAAGGTGTTTGTCACCATCAATACCATTTTGCATGATGACGAATTGGAAGCCGCGCAGCAGTTGATTTGCCAGCTCTATGAAGTCGGTGTCGATGCAGTGATTGTGCAAGACTTGGGCATTATGGAAATGGATTTGCCGCCCATCGAGCTGCATGCCAGTACGCAAACTGATATCCGTACCCTTGAAAAAGCCAAGTTTCTTTCACAGGCGGGTTTCTCACAATTGGTGTTAGCACGTGAACTGAACCTGCAAGAAATTCGTGAAATCAGTCAGAACGTTGATTCGGCGATTGAGTTCTTTATTCATGGCGCGTTGTGTGTGGCGTTTTCCGGTCAGTGCAATATCTCTCACGCACAAAACGGCCGCAGTGCCAACCGTGGTGATTGCTCACAAGCCTGCCGTTTGCCCTACACCTTAAAAGACGATCAAGGCCGTGTGGTCGCTTATGACAAGCACCTGTTGTCGATGAAAGATAATAACCAAAGTGCGAATTTACGTGATTTGGTTGATGCCGGTGTGCGCTCCTTTAAGATTGAAGGGCGCTATAAAGATATGACCTATGTGAAAAATATCACCGCCTATTATCGTCAGCAGTTGGACGAAATCTTACTGGAACGCCCTGAGTTAGCGCGTTCATCCAGTGGTTTTACTGAGCACTTTTTTGCGCCTGATCCGGATAAAACTTTCCACCGCGGCAGCACGGATTACTTTGTCAGTGATCGTAAAGTGGATATCGGTGCTTTTGATTCGCCGAAGTTTATTGGTTTGCCAGTGGGTGAGATTTTAGGTATTGGTCGTAACGATATCAGCGTACAAACCACTGAGCCGTTGGCCAATGGCGATGGCCTTAACGTTTTGTATAAGCGAGAAGTAGTGGGTTTTCGAGCCAATACGGTGCAGCAAGTCTGTGAGTATGAAGTCGAAGGCCAAATG
>DASRNZ010000061.1:0-26331 GCA_035647155.1 Thiopseudomonas sp. | reverse complement strand
ATGTTAACAAGTGTATTACTTATTGATCTTAATAAGACACAACACAATACTGACAATAAAATGATGCTAAGAAAAGAGTTGGTGGGTCGTGTGGGATTCGAACCTACGACCAATTGGTTAAAAGCCAACTGCTCTACCACTGAGCTAACGACCCGGATGGGGGACGCATAATACGGCTTTTTCAGCTCAGAGCAAACATAAATTTTATTTTTATCAAAAATATTGTGTTGGATCGTTAATGCATGCGTTGATAAAACCCTGTCTACGCAATTGACAGCTGTCACAGACCCCGCATGCTCGACCCTTGTTATCAGCCTGATAACAAGAAACCGTGAGCGCATAGTCTACCCCGAGCTGTGTTCCTAACTGAATGATATCAGCCTTACTCATACTTTGCAGGGGTGCTTGAATACGAAACTTACGCCCCTCAACCCCTTCACGCGTAGCTAAGTTCGCAACCTGCTCAAATGCTTGAATAAATTCCATGCGGCAGTCGGGATAACCCGAGTAATCAACATCATTAACGCCGATAAAAATATCATAGGCCTGCAAGACTTCAGCCCAGCCCAGCGCCAACGATAAAAACACTGTATTACGCGCTGGCACATAGGTAATTGGTATCTCATCACTCTGGCTCGCTTCAGGAATAGCTAAACTGCTATCGGTTAACGCAGAACCACCCATACCATCCAAATCAATACCAATCACCTTGTGCTCAATCGCACCCAAAGCCTCTGAGATGCGACGTGATGCTTCAAGCTCACTGCGATGACGCTGACCATAATCAAAACTGATGGTGTAGCAGTCATAGCCTTGCGCGCGCGCAGAGGCCAGCACAGTGGCTGAGTCTAAACCGCCAGATAATAAAATAACGGCACGTTTATGGCCCATGTGCTTATCCTCGCAAACAATGAATTGCCAGACACTATCAAGCAACTACTCGCGCTCAACGCGAGTAGGCTTCAAAACAGTGTATTAGAGTTTTCTTAAATCTTGCTGTGCTAACTGTGCCGCGGAGGTATTGGGATACTGGGCAACGACTTGCTGCATAATTGTGCGTGCTTTATCAGCATGGCCTAAGCGGCGCTCGACATCGGCTAACTTATACAGCGAATCAGGCACTTTATTATGCTGTGGATAGTTGTTCGTAACTAAAGCAAAAGCCTGACCTGCAGACTGCAAGTCACCATCCACCAAATACACTTCACCCAACCAATACTGGGCATTACCCGCGTACTGACTATTGGGGTATTTATTTAAAAAAGCATTAAAGGCTTTTTTAGCTGTTTCAAAGTCACGCGCTTTGATTAAATCAAACGACGCTTCGTATAACAGCTTTTCTTTTTCCGGATCAGCAGCACTCTGCTGACCTGCAGGCGAACCTGAAGCTTGCTCAGTCGCTGTTGATGGGCCTGGAGCTTGCGCACCCACGCCTTCATGTAAGCGGCTGTCTAATGTTTGGTAACGCTCAAGGTTTTCTTGGCGTACTTGGCGTAACTCATGCTGCTGCTCTTCAAGCATACCGCGCAACATAGAGATTTCTTCTTGCATTTGCTGCAGTTGCATAAATAACTGACCTTGAGCTGAAAGTGGTGCCGAAGCACCACCTCCAGTCACGGCTCCATCCAACCCTTGGTTTGCACCAGCGTACATTCCCTGAAGGCCTGAACCATCAGTGATAGGTATCGCAGCAACTGCCAAAGTTGGCAGGCTGAGGGCCAAAGCGATAAGGGTTGAACGGATCATTTTTATTACCTATTACTTACGTAATTCAACACGACGGTTTTGTGACCATGAGCTTTCGTCATGACCAATCACGTTTGGACGCTCTTCACCGTAAGACACTGGCTCAAGCTGTGCAGGTGAAACACCTTGCAAAACTAAGTAGCGCTGTACAGCTTGTGCACGACGCTCGCCCAACGCCATATTGTACTCACGAGTACCACGCTCATCGGCGTGACCTTCTAAGACAACACGGTTACCTGCTGCTTGCAAGTCACGTGCGTGTACATCAAGTGCGCGCATTGCGTCATGCTTCAGGTCTGAACTGTCGTATTCAAAGTAAAACGTAGTGATTGCGCGCAGTGCCGCTTCTTCACTACCGCTACCGCTGCCGCTGCCATAGCTACCATCAACAGCCCCTGTATCCATACCGTAGCCGGCATTCGGATCAATTGTACCTTCACCGCTTGCGTCGCCGCCTTTTGAAGAACAACCAACTGCTACAGCTAAAGCCAGTGATAAAGCAGCAAATTTACCGAATTTAATCATTTCCATTTTACAAGCTCCAAGAAAACAACATATTAAAGTGAGTTAACAAATAACCCAACATCAGTTCAGATAAGGGGACCATGAAGGCTCTCTGACTTCGCCTTGTATGCTAGGTAGTGGGAGCCGCACCCGCCCATTAATAGATGCAAGCATCAGGACACCCCTTCCCTGTTGATGGGTAGCATAGATTACCATTGTTCCATTAGGCGCAACAGTAGGCGATTCATCTAAACTTGAATCAGAGAGGATGCGCAAATTACCACGCTGTAAATCCTGCGCAGCCACTTTAAACACGGCATAGCCATCTTGGCGGTGAATCATCACTAAAGTCTTTTCATCCGCTGATAATTTTGGATTAGCGTTGTAATTTCCAACAAATGTCACCCGCTCTGCAGCTCCAGCGTTGATATTCATACGGTAAATTTGTGGTTTACCTGAACGATCCGACGTGAAGTAGAGGGTTTGTCCATCTTTACCCCAAAAAGGTTCCGTATCAATTGCCCCATGATGGGTCACTCGTCGCACTTGGCGTGAACTCATCTCCATCACATAAATTTCTGGATTGCCATCACGCGACAGCACAAAGGCTAAGCGACGACCATCGGGGGACCATGCCGGCGCACCATTTAAACCCTCATAATTAGTAACTTGCTCACGGTGACCGGTTTCAATATTCTGCACAAAAATACGTGGGCGCTTTTGTTCAAAGGATACATAAGCAATGCGCTTACCATCCGGAGCAAAGGACGGTGACAGAATCGGCTCTCGCGACTGCAACAAAGTCACTGCTCGCTGACCATCATAATCTGATCGCTGCAAGGTATAGCGCGTATTCGTAGCAGAGAATCGCTCGGCAATCACATAGAGTAGACGGGTCGAAAACGCGCCTTTAACGCCGGTTAATTTTTCATACGACTGATCTGCAATATGGTGTGCCAAATCACGTAGCTGATCGGCAGTACCGCTAGCTGTACCATGTAACATTTCTTGCTCAGTGGTGACATTCAGAACAGCGTAATTGATCTGTAAACGCCCTGCATTAGGGGTGATATTACCCACCAATACATATTGCGCACCGATCGCACTCCAGTCGCGAAAAATCACTTCACTGGTTTGCGCTGGCTGACTGATCATATTTTGCTTGGCAACGGGCTCAAATGAACCCGAGTTACGCAAGTCATTACCAATAATATCGGCCACATCTTCCGGCAATACACTACTGCCTTGCCAACCAAAAGGCACAACGGCAATCGGAATAGCGCGGTCGGCACCACTGGTCACTCGAATATTTTTCTCTTCAGCCATAGCTGTTGCTGCCGCAAAGCTTAGCAAGACGAAAAAGAACGCTTTAAAAGTTTTTATCACAAGGCTAAATCCTCAGGCGTGAATGTCATCTTAAACGAACGGTAAGGTGTGAATTGCGCAGCGGTTAAGCGTTGCATTTCAACCAACCGTCCAATGTTTTTAACTGCAGCAACCGCAGAGTTATCAAAGGGCGAATTACCACTGCTACGGGCAATACTAACGTTAGTCACAGTACCATCCGACAGCATATTAATTTGTAATACAACCGTCATCCCATTGGTTGTACCTGGCGGACGAGTCCAGCCTTCAGACGCTCGGATACGAAGCAAGTCATCTAAGCCACCGGCAACCTGCGAGCCCACTGTGTCGGCTTTCGTTTGCTGGTACTGAGTATCATTGGATAATAGTTCAGCCAAGGCGCCGGCTTTTTTATCTTCCATGGCTTTACGCGCTGCTTCTTGCGCCTTGCGTTGTTTGGCGGCCTCATCTGCAGCACGTTTTTTCTTATCAGCTTCAGCTTTTTGCTTGGCAGCAGCATCGTTAGCAGCTTTTTTCTTGGCAGCCTCAGCAGCAGCTTTCTTTTTAGCCTCTTCTGCCGCCTTCTTTTTAGCGTCTTCGGCAGCTTTATTTTTTGCAGCCTCAGCCGCTTTACGCTTTGCCTCATCAGCAGCCGCTTTTTTCTTAGCATCATCCGCTGCTTTGACTTTCGCAGCTTCAGCTAATTTCAGTTTTTCTGCTGCCTGCTTGGCTTGCTCTGCTTTTTTCGCTTGCGCCTGTTTCTGTGCTTGGGCGGCTTGCTTTTGTGCTGCAGCGGCTTTTTGCTCAGCTTGTTTACGCGCTTGCGCCTCGCGTGCTTCAGCAGCCGACTGAGCTTGCGTCGCCTTTGCTGCCAAAGCCGCCAAACGTTCTTGCTCAACTTTCTTCTGCGCTAATTGCTCTGCCTCATAACGCTGTGCTGAAGTTTTTGCAGCTTCACCCGCAATTTTTTGATTGGTTTGCGTAGTAGCTTGGCTTTGCGACTGCAATTGATAAAGCGTGGCTTTAATCACCGGACGTGCCGGTGGTAAGTCAGGCGTATTGGAAACACTGACAAACAATAACGCAAACAGCATGGCATGCAGCCCCACTGCCCACACCACTGGCCAAAATAGTTTTTCCGATGAGGAACGGTCATGCGTTCGCATTAAGGGGCCTCAGTAATTAAGCCAACATCGCTAACGCCCGCTTGCTGCAAGCCGCCCATAGCTGCCATCACGCTACCGTAATCCACAGTTTTATCGGCGCGTACATAAACTTGCACCTTTTTACCTTGGGCCGCATTAGCTGCCAAAATAGCGCGGGCAGCATGCACCATTTGCGCTAAATCAACGGCTTGATCTTGCACCGTTTCCACATCCACTTCAGTACCGGTGTTCCAGAAATAACTTTTATCGGCTTTGATCGAGATGGTCAATACCATGGAGTTATTATCTTGTGGCAATACTTCACTGCTGACCTGTGGCAAATCCACTTTTACGCCCTGATTGAGCATGGGTGCGGTGACCATAAAGATCACCAACAGCACCAGCATCACGTCGATATAGGGCACCACGTTCATTTCTGCAACGGGCTTGCGACGGTTACGAATTCGAGCTCTATGCATGGGGCACCTTAATCCTCTTTAGAGTGGACTTTACGATGCAAAATGGCCTGAAACTCATCAGCAAAGGTGTAATAGCGGGCAATCAAGTTTTCACCGCGTGCAGCAAAACGGTTGTAGGCAATCACCGCAGGAATCGCCGCAAATAAACCAATCGCCGTAGCAATCAAGGCTTCAGCAATACCCGGCGCAACCGTTGCCAGTGTCGCTTGTTGCACCTGCGCCAAACCGCGGAAGGAGTTCATAATGCCCCACACCGTACCAAACAAACCAATATAAGGACTGGTTGAACCCACAGTGGCTAAGAACGGTAAGTTCTGGTCCAGTTTTTCTTCTTCATGAGAAATAGCCACGCGCATGGAGCGTGCCACACCGTCCATCACCGACTCAGGATTAGCACCCTGCTGCTGGCTTAAACGAGAAAACTCTTTAAAACCGGCACGGAAGACCTGCTCAACCCCAGACTCTGGATCTGGATCAGAATTGACCTCGCGATACAGCTTGGATAAATCCACACCGGACCAAAAACGATCTTCAAAGGAATTCAGGCTGCTGCGTGCATTACGCAATAACTGGCTGCGCTGAAAAATGATCACCCACGACATCACTGAAGCGGCCACAAGAATCAACATTACAAACTGAACGACCAGACTGGCGTTGCTGATTAAGCTCCACATTGACATCTGATCAACGGCATTAGCTTCCACGCTTACTCTCCTGCATAGTTCTGCACATCGGCACTAAACGCCGTATATAACGGTTCGGGAATACCCCGAGGTTTTAGGGTATCGGCGCGTACACAGGCCACAGTAAAGTGCCCTTCACAGAGCAACACATCATCACTGATGCGGCGTACTTGCTGATAAAATTTCAAACTGGCTCGCTTTAATACTTCCACCTGCGCACTCACCGCCAGCTCATCGTCTAAACGAGCTGGAGCGTGATAACGTGCTTGCGCGGAATGCACAACAAACATTAGATTTTCGTCGGCCATTTGTGCTTGAGAAAAGCCCAAGTGACGCAATCGTTCAGTACGCGCACGCTCCATGAATTTTAGATAATTCACGTAATAAACGATGCCGCCTGCATCCGTATCCTCGTAATAAACACGACAAGGAAAGGTAAACTGCGATGCTGTTGTTAATGCGCGCATACTTTAATGCTACCTCGTGCAATTGCCAATGGATAACGCAGGTATATTTTCACTCATCATGGCTGTATTTTTCCAGCTCACGCGTATCGAGCAAACGCTCAGGTACATTGAGACCAAAGTGCAAATACGCATGACGGGTGACCACGCGACCACGCGGCGTGCGCATTATAAATCCCTGCTGAATCAAGTACGGTTCTAAGACATCTTCAATCGTATGTCGTTCCTCACTGATTGCTGCCGCTAAACTATCAATGCCCACCGGGCCACCATCAAACTTATCAATCATGGCCAATAACAAGCGGCGGTCTTGATGATCAAAACCATGCTCATCAATATCCAGTAAATTCAGCGCCTGATGAGCAATAGTCTGGGTAATATGCCCCGTCCCTCGCACCTGAGCAAAGTCCCGTACACGGCGTAATAAACGGTTGGCAATCCGCGGTGTACCTCGTGCGCGACGCGCAATCTCATAGGCACCCTCATGATCAATCGGCATTTTTAATATGCCGCCTGAGCGCGATACAATGGTGGTTAGGTCAGTGTCATTATAAAACTCTAAGCGCTGCACAATACCAAAGCGGTCACGCAGTGGATTGGTCAGCATCCCTGCACGCGTAGTTGCACCGACTAAAGTAAAGGAGGGTAAATCCAATTTAATCGAGCGCGCCGCCGGACCTTCACCAATCATAATATCCAGCTGAAAATCTTCCATCGCTGGATACAGCACTTCCTCTACAATCGGTGGTAAGCGGTGAATTTCATCAATAAACAGCACATCGCCTTCTTCTAGGTTGGTCAATAGCGCAGCTAAATCACCTGGGCGCTCCAGCACTGGACCTGAGGTGCTTTTTAATGAAACATTCATTTCTTGGGCAATAATATTAGCCAAGGTGGTTTTACCCAAACCCGGCGGGCCAAATATTAAAGTGTGATCAAGCGGCTCTTCACGATTTCTTGCCGCCTCGATAAATAAAGCCATTTGCTCACGCACAATGGGCTGACCAATATATTCAGCCAAACTCAGCGGCCGTATGGCTCGGTCAATATGTTCTTCACGCTCGCGAGGCGTCGCATCAATCAGGCGATCAGCTTCAATCATAAACTGCAGTTATCCCAAATAAAGTAGCGCAATTACGCCATGCCTTTCAGTGCGCGACGAATTAAGTCCTCGCTGCTTAAACCTTCTTCAAAAACGCTGCTAACTGCGTGACTGGCTTGGGCAGGCTTAAAGCCTAAGCTAATCAAGGCACTGACCGCATCTTTTTCTGCACTGTGCGCGTCTGTGACTGTAGAAGCCCCAGTAGGTTCCGCACTACTTTGCCCTGCCAAAGGTGTGCTTTCCCAGTTTTTAAAACGGTCTTTCAATTCAACCAGTAAACGTTCAGCGGTTTTTTTACCCACTCCCGGCACTTTCATTAAGCGCGCAGTGTCTTCAGCATTCACGCACTGAATCAACTCATCCACACTCATACCTGACATTAAGGCCAGCGCCAGCTTAGGACCCACACCATTTAAACGAATCAATTCGCGAAATAAAGCACGATCGCGTTTCTCAAAAAAACCATAGAGTAACTGAGCATCTTCACGCACCACTAAATGCACATGCAAAACTAGCGGCTCACCCACTACAGGCAGCTGATATAAAGTAGTCATCGGTACTTCGAGTTCGTAGCCGACACCATTGACCTCAAGTATCACGTGCGGTGGTTGTTTCTCTAATAAAGTGCCACGCAGATATCCAATCACGGTTGTTCCTTATCGATCAATAACGCTTGTTATGGGCCAATTGCCCTACAATAATAGCTGGCATTCTATACAGTTAACCCAAGGCAAGCCAGAACAGTCAAATACCTCAAATTTATGCAGTAATACGACCACTTCAAACCCACTTCGCTTGTATCTATACCGCACAGCTAGAAAAGCCGATCAAGATCACCTATTGTCAAATATCACAACAATAAAACTTCCAATCCAAATCCGCAGAGGATTAAGCTTATGTTTAAATTATCTCGTATCGCTGCCTTGCTCTGCATCACAGCAACAGTGAGTATGGCAGCACAGGCCAATGACCACGCGCAGATGATGCAAAAAATGATGCAAATGCAAAGCTGCATCGAACAAAACGTGGATACCACATACTTTGATAATCTAGGTAAGGACGCGCAAGCACGCTCTGAAGAGATCAAGCAGATGTGCCTTGCTGGCAAACGTGATCAAGCGCAAAAAGCGGCAATTGTCTACGCCACTGCCATTCACAACGATCCTAATTTCCAAGCACTAAAAAAATGCATCGTGAATCTCGGTAGCGACTTCCCCGGCGTAAAAGATATGCAAAAAGGCTTTGATCTTGAGTCACTCGACAAGCAGCATGTCTGCGACAATCTTGATTAACTGCCACTGCCACTCAACTTATAAGAAAACGGCCACTGTTATTTAAATGACAACGGCCGTTTTTATTACAGCGCAGCGTGGCGGTCTTTAATGACCCAAAAATAGCTGTTATCCCATAGTTCAGCGCTGCACCGCCGATAAACAACTCAACAAACACAGTACTTATTGAGCAGAGATTGTGTCGGCAGGTATGTAATAGGACCAAAAGAAGCCAATAAAGCCAAAGTGTTACCCAATGTCACCCTCGCACAAAAATAAAAACTGTTACCTATTACCCGCTACACGTAACACTTAGCGTGACCCGCAGTAACACTTCACGCAAACGCACACTGCAAAAAACCTTAAAAATCCCTCAGCAAAAGCAGCTAAAACCCCTAAGCCATTGATTTATAAGCACTTAATAAAAGTTGGCACAGCACATGCAATATATATCCGTACAACAACAAGAAAAACAAAACATATAACAAGAATAAGACGTAACGGCTCTAGCACAATAAAAACAACAGCATAAGAGACGCAGCTAACTGATTACTTTGCAGAGGATAACGAAGGTAGCGACACAGATGATCGGAGAATAATAAAACTGCACTTAATGCAGCAGCCCAATCAACTGAACATCACCACCTTCAATCAGCATTCAAAGCAATCCGTTACCTTTTCACAGCTTATTTTGAGCTGTAAATAAAAAAGCAGGCGAACAACAATAACAAAAACGCCGAGAATAATAAAAAAAACGCACAGAATACTTTTTGAGGGGGAAAGGCAGGACTTTCCCCCTCAAAATATTGTCTAAACTCCGCTACAAAAATCAGCCAACACACGCCATAAGCACATTCCTCGTTCACCTCCCACGCTAGCAGTGCTAGAATCGGCAACCATGATATGCCATTCTCAATATAATAATTCTTCTCGTTCAACCGCGCAGGCCGCACTGCATGCTTTGCCGCTGACATTGTTGCGCGTAGCGTGTATGAATTTTCCTTTTGTCGCGAGTCGCAAACAGGCCCCGCTATGCTGAAAAAGCTTTTCAATCCCTTTCGCCTGACACGTCAGCGCAAAGAGCCCGAGCAACCTACCGTATTGGACGCTCACGAGCACCGCTTAAGCTGTGCAGACTTCAGTCGCAACGCAGCGAATGTTGCCGTACGCTTACAACAAGCAGGTTTTGAAGCGTATTTAGTCGGTGGTTGCGTACGCGATTCATTGATCGACGTAAAACCCAAAGACTTTGATGTCGCCACTAACGCGACTCCTGAACAAGTCCGCCATGAGTTCCGAAACTCACGCATTATTGGTCGACGCTTTAGACTCGTGCATGTGCATTTTGGCCGCGAACTGATTGAAGTGGCGACATTCCGCAGCAATCACGAACAAGATGATGATGTCGCTAATAACGACCAGTCGGCTCATGATGCCAGCGGCCGTATTTTGCGCGATAACGTCTACGGCAATATGGAAGATGACGCGCAACGCCGCGACTTCACCATGAATGCGCTGTATTTTGACGTCAGCACTGATCAAGTGCACGACTACAGTACCGGCTTCGCTGATATTCAACGTCGTTTAATCCGTTTAATCGGTGATCCAGAGCAACGCTACCTGGAAGACCCAGTGCGTATGCTGCGCGCCATTCGCTTTGCTGCCAAACTGGGCTTTGAAATTGAAGACAGTACCGCCGAGCCAATCAGTCGATTAGCGCACTTATTGCGTGATATCCCATCGGCACGTTTATACGAAGAAGTTTTGAAACTCTTCCTCAGCGGCTACGCGGAGCGCACCTATGAACTGCTCTGCGAGTACAATTTATTTGCCGAACTCTTCCCCGGTACGGCAAAAGCATTAATTAGACGGCCAGCCAATGTCGACCGCCTATTGCGTAACGCCTTTAAAAGTACCGATAAACGCGTACAAATGGATCGCCCAGTCACACCTGCATTCTTATTTGCAGCCTTACTCTGGCCATCCCTAACAGTTCGCGCGATCGGCTTACAAAATGACGGTATGCACCCGCTCCCAGCGATGCAAGAAGCTGCCAATCAAGTGCTACTTGAGCAATTACAACGTGTCGCGCTACCCAAGCGCTTTAGTATGCCGACCCGTGAAATCTGGGATATGCAAGAACGCTTACCGCGCCGCTCAGGCAAGCGAGCTGACACTTTATTAGCTCACCCACGCTTTCGTGCTGCCTATGACTTTTTATTACTGCGTGAAAGCGCCGGCGAGCCAACCGAGGAACTGGGCACTTGGTGGACACACTACCAAGATGCCAGTGACAGCCAACGTCGCGAGATGATCAGCGAACTCTCCAGCAGAAGTGGTGCACCACGTAAACGTAAGCGCAAACCACGCGGCAATAAACCTGCGCATACACAAGCTGGCCAGGACTGATGGAGCAGGTCTTTATCGGATTAGGCAGCAACTTAGCCGATCCTGTGCAGCAGCTCGATGCTGCACTTAAAGCCCTAGCGCAACTGCCACAAACGCACTTAATAGCGACGTCAGCGTACTATTCCAGCGCACCGCTAGGCCCAAGTGATCAGCCGCGCTATACCAATGCAGCGGCCCACCTGGAAACCGATTTAGCGCCGCATGCTCTGCTCGATCAGTTGCAAGCCATTGAACTCAATCAAGGCCGACAACGCAAAGCAGAACGCTGGGGGCCACGCACACTGGATCTAGATATTTTACTCTTTGGCGAGCATGTTTTAGATGACGAACGCCTGTGTGTGCCGCATTACCATATGCACGCTCGACCCTTTGTCTTATTGCCGCTCGCCGAGCTCTGCCCAGTCGACTTCAAGCTGGCTGACGGGCGATTACTGGCTGATTTACTCGAGCATTGTCCTGAAGACCCAAGCCTACAACGCCTGCATACGCCGCAGCTGAGTAGCATTTAACCGGTCAATCTGTATATTAAGTGGTTGACTTAAACGTAAGCCATCAGGACTATAACAACCTTGATGCCAGTACTCCAAAGGTACTAAAGAGGACTCCCTGAATGTCAGATGCAACCCTAACAACATTATTAAAATTAAAGCAGCGCGGTGAAAAGATCGCCATGTTGACATGTTATGACGCCACCTTTGCCGCTACAGCGTGCACGGCTGGAGTTGAAATACTACTGATTGGCGACTCTTTAGGCATGGTTCTACAAGGCCATGACAGCACCTTACCGGTGACCATTGACGATATGGCTTACCACACAGCCTCAGTCAAGCGCGGCAATAAAGGTGCACTGATTCTCAGTGACTTATCCTTTATGAGCGCAGCCACCCTTGAGCAAACCTACCAAAGCTGCGCCAAACTGATGCAAGCCGGCGCACATATGGTCAAACTCGAAGGCGGTGCGTGGTTAGCAGAGACGGTCAGCTTACTGGCGCAGCGCGGCATTCCTGCCTGCATCCACTTAGGCCTGACCCCCCAATCTGTAAACGTCTTTGGCGGTTATAAAGTCCAAGGCCGTGGCGATGCGCCAGCACAAAAAATGCTCGATGAAGCCATTGCTCTTGAGCAAGCTGGAGCAGCCTTATTACTTTTAGAATGCGTCCCTAGCGAACTCGCTGCACGTATCAGCCGTGCCGTACAGATCCCAGTGATTGGTATTGGTGCTGGCCCCGACACTGATGGTCAAGTGCTGGTATTACACGATATGTTGGGCTTATCATTAAGTGGTCGCACACCTAAGTTTGTGCGTAACTTTATGCAAGGTCAAAGCAGCATTACTGACGCCATCAGCTCCTACGTCGGCTCAGTTAAAGACCAATCATTCCCAGCCGCAGAGCACGAGTTTAGCGCATGAATACAGTACAAACGCTGCCGCAGTTGCGCGCAGCTATTGCCCAAGCACGCAGTGAAGGCCAACGTATCGCCTTTGTGCCCACCATGGGTAATTTACACGCCGGTCATATCGCCTTAATCACCCAAGCCGTTGAGCGTGCTGATTTTGTCGTGGCCAGTATCTTTGTCAATCCGCTGCAGTTTGGCCCCAACGAAGATCTGGATAGTTATCCACGCACCTTAGCCGCGGACCAAAGCAAGCTCTTAGAGGCGGGCTGCAAGCTCTTATTTACGCCCACTGCTGATGAGATTTACCCACAGGGTATGGCGCAGCACACAACTGTCAGCGTACCAGGCGTTTCCAGCGGCTTATGTGGTGGCAGCCGTCCGGGGCACTTTGATGGTGTTTCCACGGTGGTCTGTAAGCTACTGAATATGGTGCAACCGGATATCGCTCTGTTTGGCGAGAAGGATTACCAGCAGCTAGCAGTGATCCGTAAAATGGTTGCAGATCTGTGCATGCCTGTGCAGATTTTTGGCGTACCGATAGTGCGCGATAGTGATGGCCTCGCATTATCTTCAAGAAATGGGTATCTTAACGCGCAACAACGTGCCAACGCCCCTGCTTTGCAACACTGCATTCAGGCTGTTAAAGCACAGATAATAAAAGGTCACCGCGATTACGCCGCGCTATTTGCGCAGTTCGATACGGATTTACAAGCTGCAGGTTTTCGCCTCGACTATGTAGAATTGCGTGACGCACTCAGCCTAGAACCTGCTACTGTTGATAGCCGCCAAATGGTGTTATTAGCCGCAGCGTATCTCGGCACGACACGCCTGATTGACAATCTAATCATTGATTTGTAATAACGATACTCGCTGAGCACACTGATGCTGCGCCGAGTCGAAGAGGAAAACACCATGCAAAGCACTATGCTCAAAGCCAAGTTGCACCGAGCAATCACCACCCACGCCGTCGTTGATTACGAAGGTTCATGTGCCATTGATGGCGACTGGTTGGATATGTCAGGGATTCGCGAATACGAGCAAATTGATATCTATAACGTCAATAATGGCGAGCGTTTTACCACCTATGCTATTCGTGGTGAAGCCGGCTCAAAAATGATTTCAGTCAACGGTGCTGCTGCCCATAAAGCCGCCGTGGGTGATTTATTGATTATTTGCGCTTACTGCATCTATGACGAAAGCGAACTGGCCACTCATGAACCGCGCTTACTCTATATGGGTAAAGACGGCGCACTGAGCCATAGCAGCAATGCTATTCCAGTCCAACTCGCCTAAGGCTCTGCGACTGAACCCTGGGTGGAGTCTCTCCACCCATACTTACCAAGGACGTTGAGCAGACGCATGACTTATTATCAACACCCACAAGATGCCGCTCAACTTCCCGCGTGGCAGCAACTTCTTCAGCAACGTGAGGCCATGCATGATTTTCGCATGCAGGATGCCTTCGCCGCTGACCCACAGCGTTTTCAGCGTTTCTCCTTAAACCACGATGGTTTATTGCTGGATTTCTCTAAGAACTTACTGGATGACACCACCCTTGATCTACTGATGCAACTGGCTGAACAAAGCCAACTGCAAGACGCCATCCAAGCGCTGTTCAACGGCGAACCAGTGAACGCCTCCGAACAACGCCCTGCCCTGCACACCGCACTGCGTCGCCCGATTGGTGATCATTTAGTGGTGGACGGTGAAGATTTAATTCCACTGATTCATGATGTGCTCAATACCATGACCGAAATGGTCAATCGTATTCATAATGGCTTATGGCGCGGCTACACAGAGCGTCCTATCACTGATATCGTCAATATTGGTATTGGTGGCTCGTTTCTCGGTCCGCAATTGGTATCTGAAGCCTTACTGCCTTTTGCTCAACAAGGTGTGCATTGCCACTTTTTAGCCAATATCGACGGCAGTGAATTTCATGAGCTGAGCAACAGTCTGAATGCTGAAACCACCTTATTTATTGTTTCCAGTAAATCTTTTAACACACTGGAAACCTTAAAAAATGCCCAAGCAGCACGTAGTTGGTATCTGGCTCAAGGCGGTAGCAAAGTCTGTATTGATCGTCATTTTATTGCCGTCTCCAGTAATGTTGAAGCCGCTGTGGCCTTTGGTATTGCTCCAGAAAACATTCTACCTATTTGGGATTGGGTCGGTGGGCGCTATTCACTCTGGTCAGCGATTGGTTTACCCATTGCTCTGTCGATTGGTATGTCCAACTTTAAAGAGTTGCTGGCCGGTGCTTGGAGCATGGATCAGCACTTCCAAGAAGCACCCTTTGCTGAAAACATGCCCGTGGTGATGGCCATGCTGGGTATTTGGTATAGCGATTTTTGGCAGTCACAAAGCCATGCTATTTTGCCTTACGACCATTATTTACGAAACTTCACTCAGCATTTACAACAGCTGGATATGGAGTCCAATGGTAAAAGTGTGCGCCAAGACGGCACGCCACTGAGCTACAGCAGTGGCTCAGTTATTTGGGGCGGTGTCGGTTGTAATGGCCAACATGCCTACCATCAGCTGCTGCATCAAGGTACTTTATTAGTGCCAGCCGATTTTATTGTCCCGGTGGTCAGTCATAATCAAATTGCTGATCATCACCAGTGGCTGTACGCCAATTGCTTATCGCAGAGCCAAGCCTTAATGCAAGGTAAAAGCCTCGAGCAAGCGGCGCAAGAATTACGTGACAAAGGCCTCGACGAGAGCGAAGTCGAGCGCTTAGCAGCTCATAAAGAAATCCCTGGTAACCGCCCCAGTAACACCCTAGTGTTAGAACGTGTTTGCCCGCGTCGCTTGGGTGCATTAATAGCCTTGTACGAACACAAAGTGTTTGTACAAAGTGTAGTCTGGGGTACCAACGCCTTTGATCAGTGGGGCGTAGAATTAGGTAAAGTACTGGGTGAAGATGTCTATCAGCGTTTAACTCAACGTACACCTAAGACAGCCACCGATGCCTCTACCCAAGGCTTGATTCATTTTTTTAGAAACCGCCACCGCGGTTAGGTAGGATAGATACAATTTTCCCTAAATCACTGATAAAACAACAAAAATGCAATTTATCAATGAATCTTAAACCATAAAAAAAGGATACACCCATGCATGAAGTCGTTATTGTTGCCGCTACTCGTACCGCTGTGGGTAGCTTTCAAGGCAGTCTAGCTTCTATTCCAGCACCACAACTGGGCGCGACAGTCGTTCGCAGCCTTTTAGAAAAAACGGGTGTTGCTGTTGAGCAGATTGATGAAGTTATCCTCGGCCAAGTACTGACTGCAGGCAGTGGGCAAAACCCCGCACGCCAAACGGCCATTCACGCCGGTCTCCCGGTCAGCACCCCATCCTTTACTCTGAATAAAGTCTGCGGCTCAGGTCTGAAAGCTCTGCACCTTGCAGCACAAGCTATTCGTTGCGGTGATGCTGAAGTGATTATTGCTGGCGGCCAAGAAAATATGAGTCTGTCACCCTATGTCATGCCTGGCGCACGCACAGGCTTACGTATGGGCAACGCTAAAATTGTCGATACTATGGTTGAAGATGGCCTTTGGGATGCCTTTAACGATATTCACATGGGTATCACTGCAGAAAACTTGGTTGATAAATACAGCCTAAGTCGCGAGCAACAAGATACTTTTGCCGCTGCTTCACAAGAAAAAGCGGTTGCAGCCATTGCTGCCGGACGTTTTGTCGATGAAATCACTCCAGTGAGCATTCCACAACGCAAAGGCGATCCAGTCATTTTCGACACTGACGAACAACCGCGCGCTGGCACCACCGCTGAAGCATTGGCCAAACTGCGCCCTGCCTTTAAAAAAGATGGCTCAGTCACCGCCGGTAACGCGTCTAGCATCAACGACGGTGCTGCCGCTGTCATGCTGATGAGCGCAGAGAAAGCTAAAGCCTTAGGTCTGCCTGTATTAGCCCGAATTGTCGCTTACGCTAACGCTGCGGTTGACCCGACCATTATGGGAATTGCACCCGTTGCAGCCACGCAAAAATGCTTAAGCAAGGCCGGCTGGGCAATCGAAGACCTAGACCTAATCGAAGCCAACGAAGCCTTTGCTGCACAAGCGTTAAGCGTTAATAAAGAATTGGGTTGGGACGCCAGCAAAATCAACGTCAATGGCGGCGCGATTGCCATTGGTCACCCGATTGGTGCATCAGGTTGCCGTATTCTAGTGACCTTGATACATGAAATGATTCGTCGTGATGCTAAAAAAGGCCTCGCCACACTCTGTATTGGTGGTGGTCAAGGCGTTGCTATAGCGATTGAGCGCTAGACCGAAGTTATAAGCTCTACCTGCTGTCCACAGTAAAATGTGGGCAGCAACTTTACCCCCGCAGCACCCAACACCCCGTGTAAATTTCTCTTATCTAAACAAGCACCTACTGCTCAGCGCGTATTTTGCATACACTGTAACAACACGCCGACCTGAGAAACTGCATTTATGTCCAAAGGATTCAAACGCCTATTTATCACCTTAATCAGCGCTCTGGCTGTATATAGCTGGTTAGGTTTTTTGCTGATCCCCAGCGTTGCTCTTAAAGTGATTAATCAACAACTGGGCGTCCACGCAAACGCTCCAGCACATCTTTACCGCTTGGAGTTTAACCCCTTTACCTTCGAACTCTCTGCCTGGGATTTGCAACTGGGCGACGCTGATAACCCACAGATCAGCTTAGAGCATCTGTATGGCAAGTTGGCCATCGACAGCCTGTGGACACAACGCCTGCACTTAGAGGATGTACAGCTGGTACAAGCCAAGGCTCAAGTAATTCTTAATAAAAAGGGCGAACTTAATCTCACCCAACTGTTTAATCTACCGGAAAAATCTGACTCAGCAGAGCCAACCGCAAGCACGCCACTGACGGTACTGATTGACCAAGTGCAATTACATAACGGCACCCTGCGCTTTAATGATCAGCGCCAGCGCGATGCCGTGGATGTGACCTTTGCCGACTTAAATATCACCCTCAATAATTTTGATAGCCGCCCTGCCAGCAACAGCGCCTTACAACTCAGCGCTCAAGCCAACGATGGCGCACAGCTCAATTACAGCGGTGATCTCAGCCTCAGCCCACTGATATCCCAAGGCCATATTCAACTCAAAGATGCCAAACTCAAAAGCTGGTGGCCCTATGTGCGCGAGCATTTCAGCGCACAACTGAGCGATGGCCGTATCAGTCTCGACACTCAATACGAATTCAGCTTAGATAAGACTCTAGAGTTCAAAGCCAAACAACTCAGCGCGCAGTTACGCTCGGTGGTACTCGACCAAGACAGCCAGCCTTTGCTGCGCCTGCCCAGCTTAAATATCAGCGACACGCACTTTGATTTGGCGGCACAAAAACTACAAATCGGCAAAGCCAGCAGCAGCAAACTTGAAGCCTGGGCGCAGATTGATAAAAACGGTGTGATCAACTGGAAAAAGTTGCTACCCAGCAACGCCGCAGCCAGCAATCCAGCAGCCACTAGCACTCCTGCTGATAACAGCACCAGCAAACCTTGGCAGATTATCGTGCAACAGGCCGAACTGTCTGAGCATACTTTTCATCTTGCCGATCACAGCCAGAGTGAACCCGTTGCGCTGGAACTGGCACAACTGAATCTACAGATTAAAGATTTCGACAGCCTCGCGCAAAAACCCTTTAGCGCCTCACTCGATACGCATATTGGTCAAGAAGGTCGCTTAAGCAGCCAGGCTCAAGTACAGCTGCAGCCGCTGAATGTGGATATGACACTCAATAGCAGCGATCTCGACTTGCGCCCAGCCCAAGCGTGGATCAGCCCCTATGCCCATATGGAGCTGCGCAGCGGCTTACTCAATAGCACACTGAAACTACAAATCAGTGACGCCGATGGTTTACAGCTTAGCGCTGAAGGTGATGCTTCCATTCATCAACTGCATATACGCGACACCCTGCGCCAGCGTGAACTACTTAAATGGGACGCAGTGGACATCAACGGCATCCACTACGCCTTGCAAGAGCAAAAACTCTCCATTGATAACCTGCTGCTACAACAGCCCTATGTACGTTTTATTATCAATGAAAACCTCACCACCAATATCAGTGAGCTGTTAATCCCACAACCTGAAGCACCTGCCGCAGCGCAGTCGAGCGACAGCCCTCCTTTTGCTTTGCATATTGGCGGCATCAAAATTAACGACGGCTCAGCCAACTTTGCAGACTTTAGCCTGACACCCAACTTTGCCACCGCTATTCAGCAACTCAACGGTGATATTGGCACACTGGACAACCAAAGCAATAACGTCGCCAAAGTGGATATTGAGGGCAAGGTCGATCGCTATGCCCCGGTCACCATTAAAGGCAGCTTGACCCCCTTTGATCCACTGAAAACATTGGATATTGCCACCTCGTTTAAACACCTTGAGCTGACCACCCTCACGCCCTACTCCGGTAAATTTGCTGGGTATCGCATCCATAAAGGTCGACTCAATCTGGATCTGCATTATCAAATCAACGACGGCAAACTCAATGCCACCAACAAACTACTGTTGGAACAACTGCAATTAGGCGAGCGTGTCGATAGCCCTGATGCCGTGGATCTACCGGTACGCTTGGCGATTGCTTTGCTCAAAGACAGCAAGGGCCGTATTGCCTTGGAATTACCGGTGCAAGGGGATTTAAATAATCCTGAGTTTAAAATCGCCCCCATTGTTTGGAAAACCCTACGCAACTTGATCACTCGCGCCGTCTCCGCCCCGTTTAACTTTATCGCCGGTCTAGCCAGCGGTAATGCCCAAGAGCTCAGTGAAGTGGCATTTTTACCCGGTGAATTCAGCATCAACCCACAGGCTGCGAAAAGCTTAGATACCCTAGCTAAGGCACTGCAAGAGCGTCCACAGTTGCGTCTTGAAGTTGAAGGCGGCAGCCGCGTTGAACTGGATGGTCCGCTACTGGCAGATATGCGTTTAGCTCGCGCTTATCAAAATGCTTGGTACAGCATCTTACAAAGCCGCGGCACTAAAATTACTGCAACAAAAGAGTCACTTGAGGTTCCTGAAGCAGAAAAGTCGCTGCTATTAGAAGGTATTTACCGCGCGCAACTTAAACAACAGCCACCGGCTGAATGGACCGGTTTAAATAAGACCGAACGCGCGCAGCAGATGCAAACCGCCGTTTTGGCCAGCTATGCTAAAAGCCCACTTGGTTTACGCCGTCTAGCGCAAGCACGGGCCAATAGCATTAAAGAATATTTAATTGAAAACACCCAACTGGACGCCGAGCGCGTGTACTTAATTGATGTGGGGACCGGTATTGCCAGTACCGATGGTCAGGTGGTCAGCACACTGCATTTGGGCAGCATGTAACATGACTCTTGCTATAGACTGTATCCACAATCAAGCAAACCACTTGGGCCATAAAGTCGCTGCACGGTATTTTTAGGAGTATGGATGAAAGCGTTTTTAACACTTATTTTATCAGCAGCAATCGGTCTCGCCAGCACCTCTACCTTGGCCAGCACCTTTCGTTGCGGCTCCAAGTTGGTGAGCCTCGGCGATCGTGCCTTTACTGTACTGCGTACCTGCGGCGAACCGGTCTCTCGTGAATCAATCGGCTATACAGGCGCTTATCACAACCGTAATGCGATACCTATCGAAGAGTGGGTCTACGGTCCCAAAGGCGGCATGTACTACTACCTGCGCTTTGAAGGCGGCGAGTTAGTCAAAATCACCAGTAGCCGTTAACAACATGTCATATATCGGTCCTGATAGCGTTTGACATAGCAAAGCAGTCAGGCTGATCCAGTCTCTATATTCAACGACTGATGTATATCTGTCTTTCAGTCAGGCATAAAAAAGCCACCTTGCGCAAACAAGATGGCTTTTTTGTCGGTCAATTAAAAACCGAGTTGCACACCGCCGGCATCATGCAGTTTGTAATTAGCATCACGACCTTCAGCATAACCGTCTGCACTACCGAGCGAACGGCAGAGACTGCCTTTAATCACCGCCCCTTCAGTAATTTTTGCATAAGATAGCTTTTGCGTAGCACGTACCACCTCAATCATGCCCGTTTTACTTTCCACACGACCGCTACTTTCCTTAGTGTAAGCATCACGAATCACAGCACCTTCGCTAAAGCACTCATAGGTTGCGCCACTGACAAGCTCTTGAGAAAACACCAGCTCACCGCCGACAATATCAGCGACACGCAACGGATAAATCGCTTCCAATACCTGATTGGTAATTTGGCCGACAACCTTATCCAGTGCGTTATGAGTGGCCTTAAGACTGCCATCCTTAAGGTCAGCATCAATGCTTAGCGTGTTGGAGTATTTAACCTGACGCGTGGAAAATAAAATCACTTGGTAATCAATGGATAACTGCGCTTTGAATTTCTCACGCCCCGTCAAGTTACTGGTCTGCGCATCCGCATGCGCGGCTGTAACGGTATAGACGAACATATAGTCCGTACCTAAACCTTGACCCAGTTTATAGAGCTCATCGTTCATGGCATTGCCACTTTGGATAAATGACTTCTCCATTGCATGCGCCTGACCGTGCTGACGATCCAGCACGTTAAATTTGCGACTCTGCACAAACTTATTGATAAACTTCTGCTTTAGAGTACGAGTCAGCTCATAGTACCCACCCTGTGAATGCCCCAAAACAATCATACTTCTGCGACTGCTTGGGCTCATTCCTGGAGCTTTATAACGCTTGCTGGTTTTGGTGTTGTATATCGTCACATTAGCAATATAACGGCCATCAGCATCCTGATTGACACTGTTGATGTCATAGGAATCAGCACGACCGTTAGTCACCTTAGAAATCTCATTCTTATAGGCGTCCACCAAGACCGTGCCGTCTTGCGAACTGGCCGTCATAAAGACGTTACTGGAATTTACAGCGTTGATTTTTACACCCTGCATCTTCGAGATTGCTTCAACAACCGCCTTATTGATTGCATCTTCACGAGTGACACCAACACCTTCACCCGAGCTGCTTTTAGTGGTAGTTTCGGTAATCACTTGAGCCTGTACGCTAAAGGACACACTCAATATACATACCAGGCATAAGATAAGTCTAAACATAAGTGAACCCCTAGAAGTCATCCATATCATTGAGGACACGACTCGTACGATTCATAGTCTGACTGGGTTTTTGTGCTGCCGGAGCGGCCTGTACTTTAGCTCCTTGACGCTGTGTCGGCGCAACCATCTGATTGGTATTTTCTACGTTCTCATGCGAATAAAAACGTACAACACCCACATAAGCCACACCGTTCGCATCTTTAGCTGACCAGCGCTTTAAGGTACGCAAACCACGTAGATTCATATCTGAACGTGAAGTCATTTCCTTATTGGTAATATCGATGATGTTCTTCGCTGTTTGCTCACTCAGCGAGATGTCATTACCCTTGACTGTTTCTGTAATGCTACGCTCAACCTCAGCACTGCTTTCAGAACTGCGCTTAAACTGAATCGCGGTGTTGATAAAAGCAGAAACAGCTGCGTCAGCGCGTGATGTTGCCTGATCGCTGGCCACTTCCATCTTACGGTTGTTCATATATGGGTCACTATCCGGCTGATAGCTCCATTGACCGTAACTGATAATCACCGGTGCACCGCTTTCGTTATAAATCAAACGAATACCATTTTCGCTGATATAACCTTCGTTCTTCTCTGGCAATACTTCTTTCAGTTGACGACCCTTACCGGTAATCAAGGAAGCACGTTTCTGACGCATATCGCTAGCAATCTGCTTGGTTTTACCCGACATCACAGCAATCACGCCCACTTCATAGTGGTTGTCACTGACTTGCGTCATACTGGTTTGCACTGGCACTAGACCTTGCATGCTACCAAAAGCACTTTCACTGATTTTTTGTACCAATGAATCCGCAAATAACACTTTTTTGCGCTCTTCGGTCAAACCGTTCACATCAACGCCCATCTCTTGTAGCGCGCTATCGAGCTTAGCTCCGGTCAGTTTTACCGCTTTATCTAGGATCTGCGCAAAGCGACCTTCGGCAGGCAACTTTTCAAAATCACGGGCATTGGTTGAGTCATCAGAAAAGAGTGTTTGTCTCAATTCAGTGGACTGTCGGCCAAAAGCATTACGCACAAACTCAGCCTGCATATTCAGCATGGCATTATCAAAAGCAAGGTTAAGAGCTTTTGCAAAGGATGGGTCAGTGGCAGGCAAAGCAACGGTCGCGCGACCGGTAAAGAAGACTTTACCTTTATTATCTTCACCGTATTGAATGCCATACTTATCAGCAAACTCATCAAAGAAATCACTTAAGGTTTTGGGTGTGATGTCCTTGGTGCTGGCATCAGAGAGGCTGTTTTGCTCTTCAATATCAGTTTGTACAATGGCTTGAGCGGGCTGCGCTACTGCAACTTGAGCAACTGCTTGCGTGCTTGACTCAGCCTGAACCTGTGGCTCAATAATATCAGCTTGCATAGGCTGTGCATCTAAGTCCTCAGCAGCGCTGGCATGTGTTGCCATCAGGCAAGCCAATACAACACCTGTTATTTTTTTCATTATTAATATCCTTTTATTTTGTATGCTTACCAGCTAACAGATTTAGACGAACCAACTTTATCAATGGTTTGTTCATCTTGCCAATACACTAAACCGCTGTCGAGATCAGTCATACGTAGCAGAAAGAAGTACTCAACCTGCACCTTGCCACTGGGGAGTTTCACGTTATCTTGACGAATTTTACCGGCCAAAGAGAAGTTAGGCGCAACCAAGGTGTCTTTTTTAGCAATGGTTTTCTGGTTGAATTCATCATTATCCCGCAGTTCGCGCACATCTTCACTCATGCTATCCAATGCACCGCCTGCCGCGACAGCTGAGGTCAGGATAAACTTGCCTGAACGACGCAACGCCGAAGTGATTTTTCCAGTGAGCTTCTCGGTATCAATACGCTGCGGTGTGTCATTGACAATACGACCCATTGCCACAACTTTACGTTGGCCCGGAGTAATATCAACAAAGGCTGGATCACTCAACATACTCTGAATCATTGTTTCAGCAGCTTGATCAAAATCTTCACGATCCAGTCCCAGAGATAACGCCTGACCTCTTTTAACCTGGCCTGCTGAGCCATCGGTGTAATTCATCTGTGAACACCCGCTCAAGGCTAAAGTCGCGGCCAGTACGGCTGTGACTAATTTGAACTTCTTCATTATTTCTCACTTATTAATTATTTGATGTAAACCTTAATGTCTTGAGCCCTTTTATCGCTGGCCAGCTTGCTCAACACATACTCTTCATTACGTACTAAACGCAACTCGCGATAACGCTCATCAATAGAATTACGCAAAGCAAATCCTTGATGGTCAAGCCACTCAATTTTGTACTGAATGATGCGCGATTTTGAACTTTGCAAAACAACCTGCACTTCCAGCAAGCCATTGTCATTCACTCGTCGGCGAATATCAGTGACATATTCTGGAAACTCAGACTGCGCAGTCACGCCTGAGTTATTCACATGAATTAAACTTGGCGTGCATGCACCCAGTAGCAATGCCACAGCACAACCCATTAGTAGCTTTCTTAACTGCATAGTCTTACCTTTCGATAACGCTGACTTGATTGGGTAAATAAGGCGTAAAAGAGCGCACGACAATCAGTACGTTCTTATTTTTCTGCACCTTTTGATTGAAAACCTCTTCACCATTAGCAGCAACGATATTCACCTTACCGTTATTTTCCAGCATAGCGATTGAAGCTGTTTTGGGTAAACCGCGCCAGCTTCTCACATCAGCTTGGGTCGCGGCTGCGGTAGCAATGCTACTGGCTAAAGCCAGTAAACCACCCGTTGAATCGTTTTTTGCTACGGCAGCGTTTAAACCTGTTTTGATCACGGTTGACGCCACAGACTTGGTAATCTCGACCGGCAAGTTGATCTTAAACTCAGTGGCAACAACGCTATCAAAATCAACCACTTGATTGGTTTTAATATGATTGATATTAATACTGCCAAACGATGCCTCACGCTTTTTTAAGGTCGGCATAGCAAAGGTACTGGTAATCACTTTTTTATCAATAATCAGCGGTAACGTAAATTTTAATTCTTCTTTGACGGGACCAAAACCATCTTCATAAGCAATGAAGATGTATTTTTTAGCTTTTTTTGTTGAAACACGGTTTGCACTTCTTTCGAATAATTTGTTCTGGTTTTGAATGTGCTTGTTATGTGGATGAATCACTGCAACTTCTTTAAATAAATCAGCGGCTCTACCGTAATCCTTTTCTAGATAAAAAAAGATGGAAGCTAAATAGGTTGCATACGGGTTAACAAAGTCTTTGGTTGTCTCAAATTCATTAAAGAAACCATCGTACTTAGACATAATCTGCGACGAGCTGGTATCGAGGCTTTTCTTATCAACGATTTTTTGCGACTCATCCAGTTTTTTTCGATTCTGCGCAACCTGTTTAGAAAAGTAGTCCTTGGCGCTATCTTGTCTCAGTAAAGCACGATTGAACTCGACACGGGCGTTGTCATAATCACCCAAATTCATATAGTTCAGGCCTTTATAGCTATTGACCATAATGCGCTCATACAAGGAACCTTGATAATCAAGCATATTATCGTTAAGCAGCGTAGCCATTGCAGTTTTAGCGCCTTTACTGGCTATATTTTGTAAATCGACATCGTTTTTATAAGACTCTTCAGCAGCATCAAAAAACATATTACTTTTGCCATAGACTCCACAACTACGTGCCACTAGGCCAACGTTAATCCCTGTGTAAATCACATCGCTATTGCGTTTTATTTTTGCTTCATGCTCAGCAAAAAACTCATCAGCGCAAAATTTATTAGCCAGTGCATTCTCGAAATCCTTACTTTTCTGATCATGGCCTGCACACCCCGTCAGTGCAATAGCCAGAGCAACAGCAAAAATTCTTTTTTTCATTATCATTCCTTTATGACATAGCAACACATAAATCTACGCTCGATAACGAGGATAAATTAAGAGATTTTTTGAAGATGAATTTGCTAGATATCCCTTATCTTTAGTGGAGTTCATTAAACATCCAGCTTATCTATAAATGACTTATCGATACGCCTTTAATGAATGATAGAGCTGAGGTAGGAAACAAGGTCTGCGCCCTGCGTAATTGTAAGGCGCGATGATTATAAACAGCCACCATACAATGTCAATTTAGAATAGTTCAATTTTGAGATGCTTATATTTTTAGAGTGTGCTTCAGGAGTGACGAGACAGGCATTCAAGCTGCTAAAAAAGTCAATATGACTTAAATATTAAAGAATCATGGTACTGGCACGGCACGCAGCCGTAAATTCGCTTGAACACATATCCCTAAAGTATTTTCTTGCAGCTTTTCTGCAATCTTTATACATCAACGAGCCATACTTATAATTGCTACACACTTTTTCTGTGTCGATGTTCTTCTTTTGCGTGTAGGTAAATGAGCCGCTTCTAGATGATTTTCCAGTTTTCCACTGCCAGGCAATTGTTGTGGTTTTTGCGACACCACCAAAGAGTCTTCTGACTTCACTGACGAGCGAATTTTCTACAGCTTGACCTTGATTTTCGTTTTTATCGTTAAAATCTGCTTGTTTTTTGGTGATTTTATTGACTAGCTCATCCACTTTCTTGACCGGTATTTCAATCAATAGCTCTCTTATAAAGCCTGGTTCTTGAATGTCCATTTCCAACCCAAAAACCCGATTCCCTTCCATCAAATAAAAAAACACACCAATAAGATAACCCGCTATTCCAGCAAAAAAAACCCACTTCACTGAGCTTGTCTTAGATTTG
>DASRNZ010000060.1:0-7425 GCA_035647155.1 Thiopseudomonas sp. | reverse complement strand
ATTCAGGGTTTTCGGACCATCACTGGGTAATTCCCATTCCAACGCTTTATTAATATCACGAATATAAGCGGTACCATCAATGGTGTAACTGCCGTCATTGAGTTGGCGGACTTCTGGCGCAGAGCGGCGGTCATGGTCGCTAAATTCGCCGACAATCTCTTCTAGAATATCTTCCAGAGTGACTATACCTTCCACGTCACCGTACTCATCGACGACAATACCAATACGACGCTTGTGCTTTTGAAAATTCAGCAGTTGCGTAGAGAGTGGCGTGCTTTCAGGGACAAAATACGGATCACTGCAGGCTTCTTGCAGGTCGTCATGGGTGAGCTTATTTAAGGTCAGCAGACGCGCAATTTGGCGCATATGAATCACGCCAATAATCTGATTAATATTCTCGCGGTAGAGTGGCAGGCGCGTGTGCGTGGTGGTGCGCAATTGCCAAATAATTTGATCTAGATTGCTATTAAGGTCGATACCAAAGACCTCGTTGCGCGGAATCATAATGTCATTGACCGTGACTTTTTCCAGATCAAGGATACCCAGCAGCATATCTTGGCGATTGCCGGGCAGTTCTTGCCCCGCTTCGCGTACCACGCTGCGCAATTCTTCAGTAGACAGGCTTTCTGATGAGTGATGACGGGTATCCACGCCCAGTAAGCGCAGCAAGCCATTACTGATGGTGCCAGTTAACAGAACAATTGGATGCAGTGGTGCCATCAGAAACAAAATAACGCGGCTGGCTGGGAAAGCAATCAGCTCAGGACGTAAAGCCGCCAGTGTTTTTGGCGTAATCTCACCAAAAATCAAAATCACAATGGTCAAGCCCGTGGTCGCAATCACCACGCCGGCATCCCCCCAAAGCTCCACGGCAATCACCGTAGCAATAGAGGCTCCGAGAATATTGACCACATTATTACCGACTAAAATCGTACCTAATAAACGGTCAGGCATATCGAGTAGACGCAATGCGCGTTTTGCACTGCGGTTTCCTTCACGACTCATGTGGCGCAGTCTGTAGCGATTAAGGCTGAGTAAGGCAGTTTCTGAGCTGGAAAAAAACGCAGAGCAAATAATCAAAAAGATCAGCAAGCCTAATAGATAGCTGATGTGCATATCGTCCACAAGCAAATGGCCTCAAATAACTAAAATAAATTCACGGACTAATTTGCTGCCAAAATACGCCAGCATTAAGATTAGGAAGCCGGCAATGGTCCAGCGAATGGCTTTATGTCCGCGCCAGCCAAGTTGGTGGCGGCCCCATAACAATATGCCAAACACCAGCCAAGCGATGCACGACAGTACGGTTTTATGCACTAGATGCTGAGCGAATAAGTTGTCCAAAAACAACCAGCCGCTGATCAGTGACAATGATAGCAGCAACCAACCCGCCCATAAGAAACCAAATAATAGGCTTTCCATGCTTTGTAAGGGAGGGAAGTTCTTGATCAGAGTGGAGACGGGGCGCTTACGCAATTGCTGTTCTTGAATCAGCAGCACTAAGGATTGGAATACAGCAATGGTGATCATGCCGTAGGCCAAAATGGAAAAGAGAATATGCGCCAAAATACCCGGTGCTTCATTAATCGGCTGTACATAACCTTGCGGTAAGTACTGCGCCGCCAGCACCGCTAGGGTACTGAGGGTGAGCAGCGGCAATAGCAGTATATGCGCAGAAATCCGCGTCAAGCACAGCAAAACAAAGCCGGTAATGGAGAGAGTGATTAAGTTCGCCACATTAAATAGGCTTAATAGCAAACCTTGCTCTGATAGCAGTTGGCTGGATAAGTGCGCGCTATGCGCAATAAAGCCAAGCAGGGTCAGGCCTGTGACTATCACTTTATTAAAGGGTGTACGACGCCAGAGGCAGCTTATAATGTATAAACACGTAGCACCATAAAAAACAGCAGCAAATAGACTGGAAAACTGAGTGGACATAGGACCTTAACTAATAATTTCTTCGAATTGAGTTTGGCATATAATAGCCCAGCGTAGAAACAATATTTACTTTGTAGCATTAAGCTGGCAAATCATGGCTATTTTTAGCAGCCAAGGCAACGAATGAATGGTCTAAGAGACAATATCCTTTGACAGTTGCCGAGTCTATCCATAGAATATCGCGCCTATGATAAATGCACCGATTCCTCCTCACGTTGATCCGCGAAAACTTGCAGATCGTGGCATCACTTTAACCGGTGATATACCTCTATCTGATCTTTCTAGGGTCTGCGAATTGCTGACAGACACTGCCGGACTTGTTCGAGTAGCGTTTGAGTTTAGCCGCGACGAGCGTAAAGTAGCAGTAATGCGACTGAAGCTTGAGTCGGAGGTTAGGATGATCTGCCAGCGTTGCTTGGATGTAGCGGTCATACCTGTCAGTGGTGAGTATCTGTATGCCATTGTTATACCGGGCACAGAAGAGCTGCACTTGCCGCAAGGCTATGACGTACTTGAAGTAGGCGAAGAGCCTCTGGATTTATTTGCATTGATTGAAGATGAGTTATTGCTCTCTTTGCCGATTGTCCCGATGCACCCACCTGAAGAATGCCAGCAACCGGCTGGACTCATCGAGTCCGAGACGAGCAAGAATGCGGTTACAAGGTCCAACCCATTCAGTGTATTGGCGCAATTAAAGCGTGACCCAAACGTTTAGGAGTTTATAATTATGGCTGTTCAGAAGAGCAAAAAATCCCGTTCAGCGCGTGACATGCGCCGTTCACACGATGCACTCACCGCTAGCGCTTTGACTGTAGAGCAAAGCACGGGTGAGTTACGCTTACGTCACCACGTATCACCAGAAGGTGTATACCGTGGCCGTCAAGTGATCGCGAAGGATTCTGCTGAGTAAACCTTGACAGGTTCAGCGATAGCGATTGATGCAATGGGCGGGGACTTCGGTCCCCGCCTTGTTGTTTCTGCCTGTGTAGAAAGCTTGCTCGAGCATCCAGCCTTGCACTTAGTGCTGGTGGGTGATTGCGCATTGATTGAGTCAGTTCTGGCTCAATACCCCCACGTCGATTATTCACGACTGACCATTCAGCATGCCAGCGAAAGCATTGATATGGCTGAATTACCCGCGCATGCCTTGCGCCATAAACCTGATTCCTCGATGCGTATCGCCTTGCAATTATTGCGCGATAAGCAGGTGCACGCCTGTGTCAGTGCCGGTAATACCGGAGCCTTAATGGCCTTAGCCAAACATATTCTTAAGCCGCTCGCCCATATCGAACGCCCAGCGATTATGACCGCATTGCCCACCTTAACCGGTGAAACCCATTTATTAGATTTGGGTGCCAATGTCGATGTCAGTGCCCAGCAATTAGTGCAATTTGCCTTAATGGGCTCTGCTGCTGTGCAAATTCAAGGTATCGATAAGCCGCGCGTGGCTTTACTCAATGTCGGGCTGGAAGAGGTCAAAGGCAATCAGCAGGTCAAGCAAGCCGCGGCTGAGTTACAAAATATGCCGCAGATTAACTATATTGGTTATGTGGAAGGCGATGGTGTCTTTCGCGGTGATGCCGATGTGGTGGTGTGTGATGGTTTTGTCGGTAATGTCTTGCTTAAATCCAGCGAAGGCTTAGCTAAAATGATCGCCGCACGGATTAAGCAGCGCCTAGGCCGTGGCTGGCGCGCTTGGTTATTGGCTTGGTTAGCAGCACCCTTATTAAATATGCTGCGTTTAGAGCTAGCGCCTGAGCGCTACAATGGTGCCTGTTTGCTCGGTGTCGATGGTATCGTGGTGAAAAGTCATGGTAATGCCACTCAGGAAGCCTTTCAGACAGCCATTAGTGTGGCCTATCGAGCTGCGCAAGAAAGGCTGGCAGAACGCTTGCAAGCGCATTTACAAGTACTTAATTCCAGTGAAATGCGTCGTACTGCAGACTAAATACAAGTAAAGTGTGACGGATGGATAGGGTTAATCATCCAATAGTCGGTTTGTCATTGCTATCCTAGGCATGGCAAACTTCCTTTGTTGAATAACAGGTAATGATAGTTATGAAGGCTTCTCTTGCGTTTGTATTCCCCGGCCAAGGCTCACAAGCCGTTGGCATGCTGGCCGATATCGGTGCGGCAGAGCCAATTGTGCTCGATACCTTTGCCGAAGCATCCGCTGCTTTAGGTTATGACCTCTGGGCGTTAACTCAGCAAGGCCCAGCTGAAGTATTGAATCAAACCGATAAAACCCAACCGGCTATTTTAACGGCATCGATTGCCTTATGGCGTCTGTGGCAAGCAAAGTCATCTGCTCAGCCCGCTTATGTCACCGGACACAGTTTAGGTGAGTATTCAGCTCTAGTGGCTGCCGGCAGCTTATCTTTAGCAGATGCCGTGCGTTTAGTTGAGCGTCGTGGTCAGTTGATGCAAGAAGCTGTGCCTACAGGTACCGGTGGTATGGCGGCTATTTTAGGTCTAGATGATGCGGATGTGCAGGCAGCCTGTGCGGAAGCAGCCGAAGGCCAAGTCGTCAGTGCAGTCAATTTTAATGCGCCCGGCCAAGTAGTTGTCGCCGGTGATGCTGCTGCAGTTGAGCGTGCCATTGTTGCCTGTAAGGCGCGTGGCGCGAAACGTGCTATCGCTTTACCGGTCAGTGTGCCCTCGCATTGCGCTTTGATGCGCCCAGCGGCAGAGCAGTTTGCCCAGTCCTTAGCTGCGATCAAATGGCAGCAGCCGAGCATTGCTTTAGTGCAAAACGTCAGCGCTGAAGTGGTGACTGATTTAGCTGTTTTAGAACAAAATCTCCTCGCGCAACTCTATAGTCCTGTGCGCTGGGTTGAATCCATGGTGTGCTTAGCGGCACAAGGTGTCACTGATGTGGTTGAGTGTGGCCCAGGTAAAGTCCTGTCCGGCCTCAATAAGCGCTGTATTAAAGGCGTCAACACCTATAATTTAGAGACCCCAGACGGGTTTGCAGCTGCTGTTGCTGCGCAGCTTTGAGATGGAGAAACGCATGAGCTTACAAGGTAAAGTGGCATTGGTGACCGGCGCAAGCCGTGGGATTGGCCAAGCCATTGCCCTGCAGTTGGGTGCACAAGGTGCAACCGTGATTGGTACCGCAACCTCCGAGAAGGGCGCAGAGAGTATCAGTCAAACATTAAAAGATAATGGCATTCAAGGCACGGGAATGATGCTGAATGTCTGTGATGCTGAGTCTGTGGCTGCGACACTTGCGCGCATTCAAGCTGAATTTGGCGCACCATTGATCTTGGTAAATAACGCCGGTATTACCCGTGATAACCTGATGCTGCGGATGAAAGATGACGAATGGTTTGATGTCATTGATACTAACTTAAACAGTTTGTACCGCATGAGCAAAGCAGTTTTACGCGGTATGACCAAAGCACGCTGGGGCCGCATTATCAGTATTGGCTCGGTAGTAGGTGCAATGGGTAACGCAGGTCAAGTAAACTACGCCGCAGCAAAAGCTGGCCTCGAAGGTTTTGGCCGCGCATTAGCACGTGAAGTGGGCTCGCGCTCGATCACTGTCAATGCGGTTGCACCGGGCTTTATTGATACTGATATGACCCGTGAATTACCCGAAGCGCAGCGCGATGCATTATTGACGCAAATTCCAGTAGGACGTTTGGGTCAAGCTGAAGAAATCGCCAATGTGGTGAGTTTTCTAGCTTCAGAGCAGGCTTCTTATGTCACTGGAGCGACGATTCCAGTGAACGGCGGCATGTATATGAGTTAAAATGACTGTTATTGTGACCGAAGCGTTGTGTTTTGAGTCATAATTGCAGTTTGTAATATTAGAACTCTGTGTGCAGTGCTGATGGCAGCGCACACAGAGATCAAATAAGTGGTTCGCAAAGGGCAAGCAGTTTGCTTAGAATGCACAAACCCTTTTTATACAAAGCGGCAGCTTAAGTTGCCCAGTTTTCCATTTAGGAGTGATACACGGCATGAGCACTATCGAAGAACGCGTTAAAAAAATCGTTGCTGAGCAGTTAGGTGCTAAAGCAGAAGACGTAACTAACAATGCATCTTTTGTTGATGATTTAGGCGCAGACTCATTGGATACAGTTGAATTAGTAATGGCTCTTGAAGAAGAGTTCGAGACTGAAATTCCAGATGAAAAAGCTGAAAAAATCACTACTGTTCAAGAAGCAATCGACTACATCAACGCCCACGCGCAGTAATGTAAACGGTTTCTTTGCAACAGTGAAAGCCGCGCGACTTATTACGAGTGTGCGGCTTTTTTTTGTACGGTACATTTTGTATTAACAAGAGGTTGTCGCCATGTCGCGTAGACGTGTCGTAGTTACCGGGATGGGTATGCTGTCCCCACTAGGTCTTGATGTCGCACAAAGCTGGTCAGGCATCCTAGCTGGTAAAAGCGGTATCAGTTCGATTGAACACATGGACGTTGAAGCTTTTTCAACGCGCTTTGCCGGTTCAGTCAAAGACTTTGATGTAACTCAATATATGCCCGCCAAAGATGCACGTCGCTTAGACTTGTTTATTCAGTATGGTTTAGCTGCAGGTTTGCAGGCCATGCAAGATTCAGGTCTAGAAGTGACGGATGCCAACCGTGAACGTGTTGGTGTGGTGATGGGTTCAGGTATTGGTGGATTGACCAATATTGAAAACACCAGCAAAACATTAATCGAGCAAGGCCCACGCCGTATTTCGCCGTTCTTTGTCCCCGGATCTATTATCAATATGCTCTCGGGTGTACTGTCGATCCAGTTGGGCTTACAAGGCCCCAACTATGCCATTGCCACCGCCTGCACAACAGGTACGCATTGTATTGGTATGGCTGCGCGCAATATTGCCTACGGCGATGCGGATGTGATGCTGGCCGGTGGTGCTGAAATGGCAGCCTGTGGCTTAGGTCTAGGCGGTTTTGCCGCTTCACGCGCACTCTCCACACGCAATGATGATCCACAAGCGGCGAGCCGTCCTTGGGATGCCGGTCGTGATGGTTTTGTCTTAGCCGACGGTTCCGGTGCATTGGTACTGGAAGAGCTTGAGCATGCTAAAGCCCGTGGTGCCACGATTTATGCCGAAGTGGCTGGTTTTGGTATGAGCGCTGATGCCTACCATATGACTTCACCGCCTGAGCAAGGTGATGGTGCGGCGCGCTGTATGGCCAATGCCTTACGTGATGCCGGTATGCGTGCTGATCAAGTGCAGTATGTTAACGCACACGGCACCTCAACGCTGGCCGGTGACTTAGCTGAAGTCAATGCGCTGAAAACTGTGTTTGCTGATCATGCACAAAGGCTGGCAGTCAGTTCAACTAAATCCATGACCGGTCACCTCTTAGGTGCGGCAGGTGCAGTTGAAGCTATTTTTAGTATTTTAGCCTTGCGTGATCAAGTGGCTCCACCGACCATCAACTTGGATGAGCCGGGTGCAGGTTGTGATCTGAACTTTGTGCCACACCAAGCTCAACCGATGAAGATGGATGCAGTGTTATCC
>DASRNZ010000059.1:0-6003 GCA_035647155.1 Thiopseudomonas sp. | reverse complement strand
CATAGGCGGTGCTCGGCAGCGCTTATCAAGCGGCGAAGTGCGTGATGAAAGCAGTCAGGCTAAGCAAATTATCCGTCAAACGATTGCAGAACTTGAAGACGTTTTAAAACTATTACGCAGCTGACTTTAAGGCTTTGCATGCCCATTGCAGCAGACACACAGTGCATTGGGCTTGGTGATGAGTCTGTGTTTAAAACATAATGTGATAAGTGCCAACAAATCTATAGCAAGGCTTATCACTCAGTTGACTCCAGTAAGAGTGTGATTTATGTCATCGACCACCCTGTTTTGATCGTCATGATGCCAAACTCAAACAGCGCGCCGAAGCGTTGCGTCAACTGCTAGAGAAAGAGGCTGAAATTCCGATTGATAACTTGCCTGAAAAAATCAACACCGATCAGCAAGCCAAAGAGGTGCGTTTCCAACTGGAAGGCTTGCAAGCGCAAATAGTGCGTGCGGTGGAAGATAAAATTCTCACCGTAGCAGTGGGTAAGCAATGGCTTGATCACCTGAAGCATATGTTGGTGACACTTTATATAGAGTACTTTACAACTATAGGTCAACAGTTTTTACCCAAAACCGACCAGCTCAAGCACGGTTAGCTTTTGAACGTGCTGTACAGTATCTAAAAAAACAACCCAATGCTGGGTTGTATAAAACAGCTTTAGAACAGTTTGAAGTTCAGCTTGAGCGTGCCCGTGCTTTAGAGTTAGAGCAGGCAGAAAAGAAGGCCAAGGAAATGACTGAGCTGACTTCAGGGTTGGCGTCACAAACTGAATAGGATTGGAAGAAAAAACAAATTTACGACTAATAGAGGCTTCTATGGCTTTAGTATTGTACGGTGCTGCATTATCACCTTTTGTCCGTAAAGTTCGAGCCTGTTTGTTAGAAAAACAGCTGGAATACAGTAACGAAATGATTGTTCCAGGCCAACAGCCGCAATGGTTTTATGATATCAGTCCGTTAGGCCGGATTCCTGCTTTAAGAGATGGCGATTTTACACTCTGCGATTCAGCTGTGATTTGCGCTTATCTGGCAGAAAAGTACCCGCAAAACAACTCCTTGCTTGGTAATACAGTTGAAGAAAGTGCGCGTATTCGTTGGTTTGAAAAGTATGCCGACTATGAAGTCGCACCCTTAGCGACCTTTACAGTGTTTTTTAACCGTGTTTTAGCTAAAAGTATGGGTGGTTCTTGTGATGAAGCAGCCATTGAGAAAGCACTTGTAGCGCTGGAAAAACACTACGACTATTTAGAGGCCCAGTTGGCAGGGCAGGAATATTTTGTCGGTAACCGCTTCAGCTTGGCGGATCTTGCAGTGGTTACTCACTGGGTTAATTTATCCTATGCCAAAGAGCAGTTAAATGCAGATAAGTGGCCTAAGCTTGCAGCTCATAAGGAGCGCATACTCGCGCGCGATTCTCTTCAGCAATTACTGGCTGAAGAGAGAAAACTATTGGTTAGGTTAGCGCTACAGAATTAATGGTTGTGCGACGATGGTGACTGCTATAGTGATTCTCGTCATTATTAGAAAATAAAACCCAAGTGTGCATTTTTTGTGAATAAGTACATAATAGAGTCTCGTTTATTGACTGGACAGTTCTATTATGCAGAAAGAATCACGTAAAGTTCGTGAGTTTCGCCGTCGCGAGCAAGAAATCTTAGATGTGGCCTTAAAACTGTTTCTCGAGAACGGTGAAGACTCCGTTACCGTAGAGATGATTGCCGATACGGTAGGTATTGGTAAAGGCACGATTTATAAGCACTTTAAATCCAAAGCCGAGATCTATTTGCGCTTAATGCTCAATTACGAGCGCGAGCTCAATGAGCTGTTTCATTCTGATACCGTAGCTAGTGATAAAGAAGCTTTATCTCGCGCTTACTTTGCATTCCGAATGCGCGACCCTCAGCGCTATTTATTGTTTGACCGCCTTGAAGCGAAAATTCTTAGGGGTCAGCAAGAACCTGAAATGGTTGAGCAGCTGCACACCATTCGCGCTTCCAACTTTGAGCGTTTGACTCGCCTCATTGAAGACCGTATCGCCGAAGGCAAGCTGGAAGATGTACCGCCTTACTTCCACTACTGTGCAGCTTGGGCACTAGTGCACGGCGCCGTAGCACTTTATCACTCACCATTTTGGAGTAATGTGCTGGAAGACCAAGAGGGTTTTTTCCAGTTTCTAATGGATATTGGCGTGCGCATGGGTAATAAGCGCGTTAAGCGCGATGATGTGGCGGCCCTTGAAGCAGAAGTTGCAGAATAGAGGTTAACGATGCCGATTGAATATATTGAGCCGGTTTTCCGACCACCCAGTGAGGCGCAGTCACTGATTTTACCGGTAACCAATGGGTGCTCATGGAATAAATGTACGTTTTGCGAAATGTACACTGCACCACAGAAAAAGTTTGCCGTGCGTGATGAGCAGCAGGTGTTGGACGAAATTAAAAAAGTCGCACAAAGCATGCCGGTACAGCGAGTTTTTCTAGCCGATGGCGATGCCATGGCGCTGTCCACACGGCGCTTGCTGAATATCTTGCAGGCTATTGCAGAGCATTTACCGACAGTGCGTCGGGTGACCAGCTACTGTCTACCCAGCAACCTGAAAAACAAATCAGTTGTTGAGCTGCAAGAGCTGGCCGATGCCGGTTTGAAAATGGTTTATGTGGGTGCTGAGTCTGGTGATGATGAAGTACTGCAATTGGTCAATAAAGGTGAGACCTATGCCAGTACGCTGAGTGCTTTAACTAAGCTGGGAGAAGCGGGCATTAAACGCTCGGTAATGATTTTAAATGGTCTCGGTGGGCGCACTTTAAGTAAGCAGCATGCTGATCAATCGGCGGCATTGATGAATGCCACTCAACCAGAATTTCTTTCCACCTTAGTGGTCAGTTTCCCTCTGGGCGATACGCGTTTTAAATCCCGCTTTAAAGATTTTATTGCGTTGGATCAACGCGAGCTATTTATTGAGTTGCAACGTTTTATCAGTCAGCTGGAATTAGAGAAAACGATTTTTCGTAGTGATCATGCATCCAACTACTTACCTTTGAAAGGAACCTTAGGTGCAGATAAACAGCGCTTTTTGGCGCAATTGCAGCAAGCCATTGAACGGCCTGATACGATGCCTTTACGTCAGGAGTGGCAGCGTGGTCTTTAACCGCTAAAGCGTTGTGGCGCAAATCCTGCAGGGACTTACTCACAAGTTATTTTTTGACGTTAAAGGTGGACGTGAAATGCGCCAATTACTCTTGATTGTACTGGCTCTTGTGTTGAGCGGCTGTATGAAAGTCAGTGACTTAACTGCTGAAGCTGGCTATCACCTCGCTGATGTGGGCTTGCTTAATCACAGTGAAATTAAGCGAGTTAATAACTTTCGGCTGCAGGCCGACTCCAGTATTTATATTAGCCAAGGTTTGTTCGTTCCTTTAGGCCATCCCACTGCAGACCCAAATATAGTGGCGCACGAGGCTTTTAATGCCTTTGTGGAATACTTTCCGCACCTACAACATGCTGCACGACCCATGGGGTTAGACGAGGCTATGCAAGCAGCGCGGCATGCAGGGGCGCATTACTTGTTGTACACTCGCTTTGCCCAAGGTAATGATCGCATTGGCAACTGGCAGGAGCTTAAAAACTCACGGGATAGCGGCGCGCGCTTAGGTGTGGATCGCGGTGCTATTCACTTAATGTTGGTGGAAGTGGGCAGTGGTTATTTAGTGGATACGGCTAATATCCGTAACCGCGGTGGTTTTTTGACCTTCTACAACAACAAGCCTGAAGACTTAATTCGTCCCCCATTGCGTAATTATGCGCGACGCTTATTGGGTTTGACGCCACAATAAAGGTTTTACATGCAAACAACTGATTCTGATGAACTGCTGCAGCGCTTAGCCAGTACAGCTGAGCGTTTATCCTATAACGCCAGTTGGAATCCAGCGTATAGTGGCGACAGTAAGATGCGCATTAGCCGTGATGGCCGTTGGTATTATCAGGGCAGCTTAATTGCTCGTCCGGCACTGGTGCAGTTGTTCTCGCGTTTATTGCGTCGTGAGGACGAGCAGTATTATTTAGTGACCCCTGTGGAAAAACTGAGTATTGCTGTGGATGATGCGCCTTTTGTATCCACAAATATCAAGGTGCAAGGTCAGGGCGATCAGCAAAATATTTATGTGACCACTAACCTAGGCGACACGGTATTGCTTGGTTCTGAGCACCCGTTATGGGTTAACATTGACCCACAAACACAAGAACCTTCACCTTATTCATCAATTGGTAATGGTTTGCCTGTGCTGATTCAGCGCAGTGATTTTTACCGGTTGGTGGACCTTGCTGAGCAAGCTGTGATTGATCAACGAACAGTGCTGGGTGTATGGAGTCAGCAGCAGTTTTTTGTCTTAGGTGAGCTTTGATCGCGAAGTACATTCATTAGGCTTGTAAAAAAAACTATAAGCCCCAATTTTTATATTTAAATAGAATTTTTGTGTGCAAATATTATGACGTTGGCGTTATCCATAAAAGAATTGAGAAAAAGCTATGCAAATGGCTTTGAAGCGCTCAAGGGCGTTAATTTAGAAGTCGCCGAAGGTGACTTTTTTGCTTTACTGGGGCCTAACGGTGCCGGTAAGTCCACCACCATCGGTATTTTGGCTACTTTGGTCAATAAAACCAGCGGTAGTGTGCAAGTTTTTGGTCATGACTTAGACACTGACCCCTCGGCATTAAAACGCTGTATTGGTTTAGTACCTCAAGAGTTTAACTTTAACCAGTTTGAAACAGCGCAAAATATCTTGACGACCCAAGCGGGTTATTACGGCATTAAATATAAAGAGGCCCGTGCCCGTGCGGAGAAACTGCTTAAGCAGCTCGGCTTATGGGATAAGCGCGATGAATCATCGCGCATGTTGTCCGGTGGTATGAAGCGCCGCTTAATGATTGCCCGGGCATTAATGCACCAACCGCGTTTGTTGATTTTAGATGAACCCACCGCTGGGGTGGACATCGAGTTGCGGCGCTCCATGTGGCAATACTTGACCGATCTCAATGAGCAGGGCACCACTATTATCTTGACCACCCATTATTTGGAAGAGGCAGAGCAGTTGTGTCGCAATATTGCCATTATTGACCACGGTACTATTGTCGAAAATACCAGCATGCGAGAGTTGCTGGGCCAGTTGTCAAAAGAAACTTTTCTTCTCGATCTCAAGCAAACACAAACAGAAACGCCAGAGTTGGACGGCTACCCTGCGCAGTTGCTGGATGAATGCACATTGCAAGTGCAGGTGGAGAAGCGACGTGGGCTCACCGATCTGTTTACTCAATTATCAGCGCAAGGCGTTGAAGTATTAAGTTTGCGTAATAAAAGCAACCGTTTAGAGGAGTTGTTTGTGTCACTGGTGGAGAAGAATCTGGGAGACGATCAGCCATGAATGCAGAATTGAAGTCAAACTTGGTCGCTTTACAAACCATTGTTTACCGTGAGGCGCGCCGGTTTTTACGTATCTGGCCGCAAACCTTATTGCCACCAGCAATCACCATGGTGTTGTACTTTGTGATCTTCGGTAATTTGATTGGTAAGCAAATCGGCGATATGCAAGGTTTCAGCTATATGCAATACATCGTACCGGGCTTAATTATGATGTCGGTGATTACCAATGCGTATAGCAACGTGGTGTCCAGCTTTTTCAGCTCCAAGTTTCAGCACTCCATTGAAGAGCTAATGGTGTCTCCAGTGTCGCCGCACACCATATTAATTGGTTTTGTGATGGGTGGAATTTTGCGCGGGCTGAGCGTGGCGGCCATTGTGTCTGTATTGTCTTTATTTTTTACCGACTTGCAGGTTCATAGCTTGGCCATCACCATTATGGTTATTATGCTGACTGCAGCAGTGTTTTCCTTGGGTGGTTTTTTAAACGCTGTGTTTGCGCGCAACTTTGATGACATCTCAATTATCCCGTCCTTTGTATTGACACCATTAACCTACCTCGGTGGGGTGTTTTATTCGATCGA
>DASRNZ010000058.1:0-7151 GCA_035647155.1 Thiopseudomonas sp. | reverse complement strand
CGGTGTGTCTGCAGGGTATGACAGGGTTGCGAGGCAGCGGTCGCAGGCATGGCCAGCTCTTACAAAAGCGACCTAACACACGATTTCTGCATTACAAAAGCCAGCAAACTCACGCCCTCCGTAAGAGCTGGCCGTGCCTGCGACATGGGCCATCCAGCCACCACAACGCCACCAAACCCACGTCGCTCGTAGGGTCTATGGCACATACCTTCAGACCTTATAGTCAGCATGGGTCTGTTATCTTGATCTAGACCACTACAAAATCGCAAAAAGGCCTTATAATCACACAAAAACACAGCTATGCTGCGCAGCATATTGGTATAGTGGTCTATATGAGCAACTGGACAGTTTCACTGGTTACCAGTAAACTCTATTGCATAGTTATGTCTATATAATATGTACTAGACATGTTGCATCACACTTTACATACGACGTCATTTTTGAGGATTTCAATATGCGTAAGACGCTAATTTCACTGTCTGTTGCACTGGCATTCACGTCAGGTGCAGCCATGGCTGACCAAGCTACTCTAGATGCACTGCTAGCTGCAGGCGTACCTCTAACACAAGAGCAAGGCGAAAACGTGCAAACTGCACAAAGCCAAGAAGAAATCGCCGCTATTATTGCCGAACTTGTTGCTGCTAACCCAGCACAAGCTTCTGCAATTGTTAGCGCAGCAGTAACTAACAACCCAGAAATGGCAGAAGCTATTGTGACTGCAGCGATTAATGCAGCGCCAGCAGAATCGTTTGCCATTACTGCAGCAGCTATCGCCGCAGCACCAGAGCAAACCAACGCAATCAACCAAGCAGCTGCAAAAACGACTAATGTCGGCGGCCCAGCAGCTCTAGGTGGAGTCGGCTCCAGCACAGTTAGTAGCACCCCTACCGCAAGCGGTAGCGGCGGTGGTAGCAGCGTAGCAAGCCCTAACTAAGTTAGGCCTGCGCACACTGAAATCACTTATTAACTGCGACAGGACTCAATCGACTCTTGTCGCAGTCGTTTTAAACCCTGCTGCTGCAGGAAGGGAAGCCGAACAATGAAAAAAAACTTAATTAAAAATGCTTTAGCGATTGCTATTGCCGGTAGCTTAAGCGCACAGGCATTTGCTATCGACCCACAAAGCATTCGTTTAACGGATGGCATTGTCTTTACACCATCACTGAAAGTTGCCGAAACTTATGACGACAACTTCCGCGCTGTCGATAAAGGCGCAAAGTCTTCATGGATCACCACGATTGCACCCAGCTTTCAACTGAATGCCGACAGCAATAAAAGTGCGTACCAGTTGAAGTACATCGCTTCAAGCGACACCTTCCACTCTAGCCACAGCGATAACAACGTTGACCATCATTTCACTGCTGATGCAGGCTTTGATTTCGATGCGCGTAACCGCCTAGTACTTGATGCTGGCTACCACGATGTTGAAGAAACAGCTACCGCTGACCAAAGAATCGAGAACGACAAATACAACACCACAAACGTTGGCGCTGTATATACGTTCGGCGCTAAAACAGCGCGCACCCAAGTCGATTTCGGTGCGAACTACGAAGAATTGCGTTACACCAACGGCAAGCGTCTAAACAGTGATAAAGAGCGTGATACATCATCATTACGTTCAACTCTTTATTACGCTGTAACACCAAAAACCAAAGTCTTGCTGGAAGGCCGCTACACTGATTTCGACTACAAAACCTTCACTGCTCGCGACAGCAAAAACAGAGGCCTACTGGCCGGTGTAACTTGGGAAGCAACGGCTAAAACCTCAGGTTCATTTAAGATCGGTCGTGAAAAGAAAGACTTTTCTAAGTCGGTCTACAGCGATAAAACCACTGGCATGTGGGAAGCCGGCATAGTCTGGGAGCCATTAACCTACTCTACTTTCACTCTTGATACCCGTCGTGGTTTTGATGAAGGTGAAAATAGCGCCAGCTCGATCAAAACTGCACACACACGTTTAGGTTGGAAGCACTACTGGGTTGATCGTCTCTATACAGAAGCTAGCTACGCCCGTACTGATAGAAAATATCAAGATATTAAACGTAAAGATGACCGTGATGCCTATGGCTTGAGCGTAACCTATCAAGCTCGCCGCTGGTTAGATGTTGGCGTGGGTTACACCTATGCTAATAACGATTCAGACGTTAAATCTGAGCGCTATACACGTAACATCTACGCGTTAACTATTAACGCTAGCCTGTAATACGCTACGCAATACCCTAGAGGGGAGGAGTTCTCCCCTCTTTTTGTTTATAAACACAAAGAGATTTTTAGCCTTATGGCCATTCGGTATTTCACCAGTTTACTGATCTGTCTATTGCTGGGCATGGGCCAATCAGTAGCTGCAGAAGGCAATTCCACTTACAAATTAGCCTCTGGCGATGTGATTCGTATTCACGTATTCAGTGAGCCTGACCTAAGTTTTGAAGAACTGCGTCTTACAGATGCCGGCACCTTCTCCTACCCTTTTATTGGTGAAGTGCGTGCTAAAGGTAAAACCACAGCAGCAATTGAACAATTTTTAATCGAAAAATTACAAGGTGATTTTTTGATTGACCCACGCATTTCCATCAGCGTGTTGGAATACCGCGAATTTTTTATCAGCGGTGAAGTGAAGAGCCCCGGTGGCTATAAGTTTCAGCCCGGTTTAACCCTGCGCCGTGCGATTGCATTGGCCGGCGGACTAACTGAGCGTGCCTCCACCAACCGTATAACCCTAGTGCGCGACAATGACAGTGACCGCAAACCTGCTCGTGCCAATTTAGACACACCCGTTATGCCAGGTGACAGTATCAATATTGACCAAGGTTTCTTCTAAACCTAGACCTGCGCAAACGTTAGACGTTTTTTCGGATGGCAATCCGCACTTATTTTGAGCCTGAGAATCATGGAAAGTAACGCTACTACAGCATCTCGCAATACACCCCTTCAACCCCGCGATGATGACGATGAAATTGATCTTCTAAAACTGTGGCAGACCATCTGGCGTCGCAAATGGAGCATTATCACCCTCGCAGTGATTGTGATGATGGTCAGCACCTTAATAGTGCTGAGTCTGACGCCGATTTATCGCGCTGCAGCCACCATGCTATTCGAACAGAAACAGTCTCAAGTTGTATCCATCGAGCAGCTCTATGGCGTCGAAGGCAGCGGTAACGACTATCTACAAACACAGTTTGAACTGCTTAAGTCACGCTCACTGGCAGAACGTGTGGTCAATGAATTGAACTTGACTCTACACCCAGAATTCGATCCACGCCAACAGCCTGAACCGATGATTGGTTTTAGTCTTGGCGACCTGATCAGCACTCTAAATATTGATAAATTAATCCCGGGTACCATGCCCAGCGATTTAGAGCCCACTGAAGAAGAGCTCGAAGAGAAAATCTTTGATAGCGTCACTCGCGCATTTATGAAACGTATTACTATTGAGCAGCAAGGCAAAAGCCAACTGGTCAAAGTCCAAGTGGATATGGCTGACAAAGTACTGGCTGCACGTGCTGCCAACGCCTTAGCAACTGGCTATATCGAAAGCCAAATGGAAGCACGTTTAGAAATGTCTGCATCCGCTACAGCGTGGATGAACAGCCGTATGGGTGAGCTGCGCAGTAAACTGAAAACAGCTGAAGATACCCTGCAAGCCTTCCGTGAAAAAGAAAACTTAGTGGATATCGGTGGTGTTGCCACCATTAGCGCGGCTGAATTAGCCTCAACCAGCGACCGTATGGTTGATGCGCGCCGCGCTCGCGCTGAAGCTGAAAGTATGTACCGCCAAGTACAATCCATGCGCAGCGCCGGCTGGGAACGTTTAGCCAGTGTCTCTGCAGTTCTGGGCGATCCACTGATTCAACAATTTAAAACCAACGAAGCTAAAGCCAAATCTAAAGTGGATGAGCTGTCCAAGCGTTACGGTGCTCGCCACCCCGCTATGGAAGCTGCACGCACCGAACTGGCTGCAGCACAAGCCAGCTTACGTGGCCAAGTTGAACAAGTGGTTGCCGGTATTGAGCGTAACTACCAATTGGCAGTCGCTAACGAAAACTCACTGCGCTCATCAGTTAATATCAATAAAGCACAAATTCAAGACATCTCACGTAAAGAGTTCCAGTTGCGTGAATTCCAACGCGAAGTCGACAGTAACCGCGCGCTCTACGATACCTTTGTCACTCGTTTAAAAGAGGCTTCAGCCACCAGTGACTTAGACAGCGCCACCGCACGCGTGGTTGACTCAGCAACAGTGCCAGTCGCACCGATCAAACCGAAAAAAGCCTTGATTGTGGTGTTAGCCACTTTCCTAGCTGGCCTGGTTGGCGTTGGTTTAGTGTTGTTATTAGAAGCCTTAAATAACACCTTTAAAGGCACAGACGACATCGAGAACACGCTGAACTTGCCGGTCTTAGGTTTATTGCCTCTGGTGAAAAAATCTAACCGCAAGCAAGTCGCCAATCTGTTCCACGATGACTCGGATAAAAGCTTCTCAGAATCAATCCGAACCATTCGTACCAGTGTTGTTTTGTCAGCAATGGAGAATCCGCATAAGGTTATTGTGGTCACCTCCTCCGTTCCTGGTGAAGGTAAATCAACCGTTGCCGCCAATATGGCGTTTGCCTTGAGTCAAATGGAAAGCGTACTGCTGATTGATGCGGATATGCGCCGCCCAACACTGGCGAAAAACTTTGGTTTCCCAGTGGGTACACCTGGCCTAGCCAACTTAATTGCTGGTACTGCAAAAATTGAAGAGTGCATTAAAAACATCGACGGCGTGGATATGATCAGTGCTGGCGTGGTACCGCCTAACCCACTGGAACTGCTATCCGGCGAACGTTTCAGTAAAATGATGGAGTATCTGCGCAGCAAATACGACCGCATCATTGTTGACTCACCACCCACACAAGCAGTGAGTGATGCATTGGTACTGGGCACCATGGCCAATGCCTTGATTTATGTGATCCGCTCCGACCACACCCCAAAATCCTTAGTGGTTAAAGGTATTGGTCAGCTACTACAAAGCAATGCACCGGTGACCGGTGTAGTACTCAACCAAGTTGATATCAAAAAAGCCATGAAAAGTGGCTATAACTACGGTGGTTACTATGACTACTACGGTTACAGCGACACTGCTAAAGTAAAGAAATAAGCTAACGCTTCAAATAACAACGGCGGGTTGCCTTATGCGCCCGCCGTTGTTGTTTTTGCCCTAGGGCAACAGCGTGGCACCAGACTATGGGACACACGCCATGATTGATTTACATAACCACCTACTGCCCGGCATCGACGACGGCGCACCTGATCTCGAAACTGCTTTGAAACTGGCACAGGTGGCCGTTAGTGACGGCATTTCACATCTTGTTTGCACCCCGCATATTCACCCCGGACGTTACGACAACACCCCCGCGACTATCAGCCAAGCACTGAATATTTTTCATCAGGGTTTAATCGATCACGATATTGCACTACAAGTTGCTGCCGCTGCCGAAGTACGCTTTGGTATGGAACTGATGATGGGGATTAAAACCAATAGCATTCCTTTTCTAGGCCAATGGCAAGATAAAAAAGTACTGCTGCTGGAGTTCCCGCACGGTGAAATCCCCTTTGGTGCAGAACGCTTAACCGCTTGGCTGTTTCAGCAGAATATCATCCCGATGATTGCTCACCCGGAACGTAATAAAGGCTTGATGCGCGACCCCAACAAACTCAAAGTTTTCTTAGATCAAGGCTGTTTACTGCAAGTTACCGCAGGCTCAGTCGCCGGTAGCTTTGGTGAAGCCGCGCAAGATCTAGCGATACAGTTACTGGAAAAAAATCTCGTAACCATTTTAGCCAGTGACGCCCACAACCTTGACTACCGCCCACCGGTATTAACCACAGGCCTCGCGGTCGCCAGCGAATTGATTGGCGAAGATGCCGCACGACGCTTAGTCTTTGATAACCCTTGGCAGATTGCCCAACACCACTTTAGTTGAATTTATGAGCACGCAGACCGCTTCTAATCGCAGCACCTCACGCACACCCGTTATGTCCACTGCAGCACGCCGCAGCATTGCTGTGGTCGCCGGCCTACTGGGCTTAGTCAGCATCTATGCTGGCAGTCAATTACTGGTGTCGGGCATTGCCCACTACCAAGCCAGCGCCTTTATCCAGGACTGGGAGAAAAAAGGCAGCGCGCCGACTGAGCAAGCGTGGCAAGTGGCTCACGACGCCATTCAGCACGCGATCAGCAGCTACCCTGCCGCCAACGGTGAATACTTAGAAACACTGGGCTATATTCAGCAGTGGCAAGCCTTTGGTATCCCGCTGAACAACGCCGAGGCCAAACCCAGCCGCGAAGCTGCTGCCCAAGCCCTACGCCAAGCCACTCAAGCGCGCCCAACCTGGCCGGATGCGTGGGCCGCACTGGCCTATGCCAAACTGCACTTGCTCAGCTTTGATGATGAGCTCACCCGCGCCATGCAACAGGCGCAACACTTTGGCCCATGGCGCATCGGCATCAATCGCCGCATTGCCGAAATCGGCCTGATTGCCTTCCCGGTGCTCAATAGCGAACAGCGCACAATCGTCAGCGAATCCATCCAGCGCACCGCACAATACAGCACAAAAGAGCGCAAACAATTGTTTGAACTTGCCGCACAGACCAACAGTCTGACAGTACTATGCAACGCACTCGACGACGCACCCGAAACGCCGTGCACCCCAACACCCCAAACCCCGTAAAACAGGACTTGCTTGATATATGCTCTGTACCGCTGTTTGCCCCGTAGGAGCGACTGCACCTGTTTGCCTCTGTAGGAGCGGGCCATGCCCGCGACCGCTGCCCAGCAGCCCTAGACACGCTCACAGACACCACCATCCCGTAAGAGCTGGCCATGCCCGCGACCGCTACCTTCCCTGCCATAAGCAGGCTGCAGGTAGCATACGGAACTGCTAGAGATGATGTTTCGTGGTAGACAGCAAGGGCTGCGTTGCAGCCATCGCAGGCATGGCCAGCTCCGACAAGAGCAACCGCACCTGTTTACCCCCGTAAGAGCGGGCCATGCCCGCGACCGCTACCTTCCCTGCCATAAGCAGGCTGCAGGTAGCATACGGAACTGCTAGAGATGATGTTTCGTGGTAGACAGCAAGGGCTGCGTTGCAGCCATCGCAGGCATGGCCGG
>DASRNZ010000057.1:0-3477 GCA_035647155.1 Thiopseudomonas sp. | reverse complement strand
GACGCTGGCAGCAGCGTTTAAGGGTAGCAATCACAACATATCTGGAAACGGCTACCAGAAGCTGCCGAGCGGGTTGATTATTCAGTGGGGTGGTGGGGCGGCGTCAAATGCCGGTGCGGCGCTGTCTTGGCCAATCGCGTTTCCGAATGGGATTTTTTCGGCGGTCGCCATGCACAACGGGGGGGACCCATGGGGGGCAGGCGTGATTACAGCTACATCTCAAAACAAAACGAGGGCGATCTTTCACAACAGCGGTTCCGTCACACCAATAAGTATGAGATACATCGTCATCGGATACTAAGGAGAAAACAAATGTTCTATTCAAAACAAACAAACGGCTTCTACAGCCGCGAAATCCACGGCGATAATATCCCTGAGGATGCCGTAGAAATCACGCCAGAGCAACACGCAGCGCTGCTGCGCGGTCAGTCTGAATGCAAGCAGATCACCGCCGACGAAAACGGCTATCCAATCCTACAAGACTCGCCGCAACCAACACCCGAGCAGCTAGCAGACACTGCACGTCATGAACGTGACCAACTCATCGAATCAGTCCGCTGGCGTATTGAGCGACACAATGACGAGCTAGCGCTAGGCAGCGAGCCTACCGAGCTGCTAGAGCCGCTACTACAGTACACACAGGCATTGCGTGACGTGCCGCAGCAAGCAGGCTTTCCCGAGTCGGTGGAGTGGCCTCAATGCCCGTAAACTTTGAAATCGGTGGAGACATATCTAATGGTTAAAATTTACAAGCAGCCTTTTGCGCACGAGGGCGACACAATCGCAATACCTGATGCGATACAGCCTGATGGTAAAATATCAAGCGCAGAAGGATGGACAAACGACTATCAGCTACCAAAAACAAATCCTGATTACAAGCCAGTCGGCCGAAGGGAAATGAATGGAGTTTTTAAAGAAGTAACGGAGGCGCTCGGCCAAGTGCAGGTGCAAGGGGCAGCGTCATGGTCGGCTGATGGTGCACCATATCCGATTAACGCGCAGGTTTATCACGATGGCAAGCAGTGGGTTGCTTTGCGTGCTAATAGTGTAGCGCCTGTAGAGGGTGCGGATTGGACTGAGTTTAGAAGCCTTTCAAGAAGCCTTTCACTGAGAGAAAACATCAAAGTAACCGTTGGCGCTGGTGGTGACTTCCCGACAATTAATGCTGCAGTTTTGCATCTGTCAAGGTTCACTCCCGACCTTGGAGTTTCCGCTGAGGTTGAACTCATGAGTGGCTTTGTTATGGAGGAACAGTTATTCGTCGAGGGTTTAGATCTGGGTTGGATAACGATAACTGGTGTTGACGCAGAAACTGTAATTAATGAGCCAAGCCTGACAAGGGCTTTAATAGGTGGTGAAAAACCTGCTTTTGGGGTTGTAAACGGAACACTACCAACGATTGGGCAGCTGTTCATTTTTAGCAGCAAGGGTATCGTGGATGATGGAAGGTCGGGAGTGATAGCTTATAATCAAGGGAGGGCTTACATTTTAGAGGGGTGTGGCGTGAAAAACGCTGGAGTACAGGGCATCCACTCACGTGAAGGCTCAACAATTAATGCGAATGGTGCAGACGCAAGCGGTGCTGGTAGCAATGGCATCTATGCACGTGGGGGCTCAACAATTAGTGCTGCTGATGCAGATGCAAGCGGAGCGGCAATTGATGGCATTGTCGCACAGACTGGCTCAATAATTAGTGCGAGGGGTGCAGGCGCAAGCGGCGCTGGAAGGTATGGGGTCTACGCACAGACCGGCTCAATAATTAGTGCGTTTGGTGCAGACGCAAGCGGCGCTGGAACCAATGGCATTGTCGCACAGACTGGCTCAATAATTAGTGCGAGGGGTGCTACAGGTACCCTATCTCAAGCTAAAAACACAGTCACAGCCAATGGCATCATATTCCAATAGTAGGAGGTCAAAATGTACGCAACAGTAGATAAAGATGGTCATTTCACGGGGGTAGTTTACTCTGAGATGACGCAGAACGTTCAAGACTGGCATGATGATATGGGTTTTACTTGGATAGTCGTTGAGAAGAACCCTGAGCCAATTGGTGAGGACGGTGAATACGGCAAACCAACACCCGAGCAACTAGCAGACACTGCACGTCATGAACGTGACCAACTCATCGAATCAGTCCGCTGGCGTATAGAGCGCCACAGTGACGAGTTAGCGCTAGGCAGCGAGCCTACCGAGCCACTTGAGCCACTGCTGCAATATGTGCAGTTATTGCGTGACGTGCCGCAGCAGGCAGGGTTTCCGAGTGAGATTGAGTGGCCTCAATGCCCGTAAACTTTGAAAACGGTGGAGATACAATTAATGGTAAAAATTTACAAACAACCTTTTGCGCATGATGGCGACACGATCGCAATACCCAATGCGTCACAGCCAGACGGTAAAATATCAAATACAGAAGGCTGGACAAGCGACTATCAGCTACCAAAAATAAATCCCAATTACAAGCCAGTTGGCCGACGGGAAATGAACGGGGTTTTTAAAGAGGTCACGGAAGCGCTGGGGCAGGTGCAGGTGCAAGGTGCTGCTACATGGTCGCCCGATGGCGCGCCATTTCCGATCAATGCGCAGGTTTATCACGATGGCAAGCAGTGGGTTGCTTTGCGTGCTAATAGTGTAGCGCCTGCTGAGGGTGAGGATTGGACTGAGTTTAGAAGCCTTTCGCTTCGAGAAAACGTTAAAGTAACCGTTGGTGCTGGTGGCGACTTCCCGACAATTAACGCAGCAGTTTTGTATTTGTCAAGGTTCACACCTGACCTTGGAGTTACCGCCGAGGTCGAGCTAATGAGCGGTTTTATTATGATGGAGCAGCTATTTGTCGAAGGTTTGAATCTCGGCTGGATAACGATCACTGGTGTTGACGCAGAGACTGTAATTAATGAGCCAAGCCTGACAAGGGTTTTGGCAGAAGATTATAAACCTGCTTTTGGGGTTACAAGCGGAACACTACCGACGATAGGGCAGCTGTTTAATTTTAGCAGCAAAGGCAGTCCAGGTGATTTAAGGTCTGGAGCGTTTGCTTACAGATCAGGAAGAGCAACCATTTTGCCGGGATGTGGCGTGAAAAACGCGGGAAGCGCTGGCATCGCCGCTGTGTGCGGCTCAACAGTTAATGCGGATAGTGCCAATGCAAGCGGTGCTGGGGACATTTGCTTCCGCGCTGATGACGGCTCAACAATTAATGCGCGAGATGCAAACGTAAGCGGTGCTGGAACATATGGTATCCGAGCATTCAGCGGCTCAACAGTTAGTGCGGATAGTGCCAATGCAAGCGGTGCTGGAACATATGGTATCATGATTCTTCAAGGCTCAACAATTAATGCGTTTGGTGCAACAGGTACCCTATCTCAAGCTAAAAACACAGTCACACGCGCGGGCATCATATTTCAATAGGAGGTCAAATGTACGCAACAGTAGATAAAAATGGTCATTTCACGGGGGTGGTTTACTCTGAGATGACTCAGA
>DASRNZ010000056.1:0-4101 GCA_035647155.1 Thiopseudomonas sp. | reverse complement strand
CCCTGCCTCACTGGAGCAGGCCTGTTTTGTCGACGTTGATAGCTTAAACCATGTGCCGGAAATTATGGTGGCCGATGCGCAACGCGCTGAAGCCATAGCACAGATTAAAGCCAGTAATGCCGAGTTTTACCCCACTGTCAGTCTTGATGCTGGGACAGAGCATTACTTTAAAGAGCGTGATCGAGACTTGGTCAATAACCGTCGCCGCGATCGCAATGATTACACTGTGGGCTTGAGCTTTAATGTGGATTTATATCAGGGTGGTGCAACCACTGCGCGCAAACGCAGTGCAGAGTACGCATTACGGGCAGCAGATGCGGCGCGAGACGAAGCCTTACTCAGTATTTCTCGCGGCTTACAAGAAGCAACAACTCAAGCAGCAACCTATGGCCAGCGTTTATCGATTTTAGACAACCGAGTCAGCAGTATTATTGAGACTCAAGGTATTTATCGCCAACAATATATCTCATTGGGTACGCGCTCACTGCTGGACCTGCTCAACACCGAGCAAGAAATTCATCAGGCACGTATGGAAAGAAACAACACACAGCAAGACTTTAAAAGACTTCAAATTGACTGCTTATATAATACAGCCAGTTTACGCAGTGCCTTTGCGCTCAACAATTATACAGCAGTGAGTAGCGAACAATAATGAGTGATCAAGAACAGCTAGACAAATTAGAACCTCAGTCAACTGCTCCAGAAAACAACGCAGATTATACGCCTTGGATTGAAGCTATTTTAATGGTGGCTAAACATTACCGACTGGAGTGTTCAAAGGAAAATATTTCTTTAACCAGCCATTGGCTAAAGGACAGCCCCGTCAGTGATGTGTTACGCGGTATGGCCCGTCAAGCTGGGCTGACTTTAAGTGTGATTAAGCTTAAAAAAAGCGAACTTACCAGCTGGCGGTTGCCCCTAGTGGTGCAGTTTCAGAAAGGGCAGATTGCTGTCCTGGATACCATGGATCAGCAGGGCCAAGTGGGTATCAATTACAGCGGTGATGAGGGGGTTAAAAGCAGTATTACTGAGCAAGAACTGCTGGATAATGTCACTTTAGCTGTAGTATTGCGGCCATCACATACGGTGCCAGATGCGCGGATTGATGACTACATCAAGCCGCACGATAAAGGCTGGTTTAAAAAGATCGTGTTGCGTGATTGGCGACCATATAGCCATATTTTTGTCGCTTCCTTTGTGGTCAATGTGCTGGGTTTGGCGGGGATTTTATTTACCCGTCAAGTGTACGACAGGGTTATTCCGGCAGAGTCCTACTCCACTCTATATGTGCTGTTTAGTGGCGTGATAGTTGCCGTGATTTTTGGCTTCGTGATGCGCAAAATGCGCACTACAGTGACTGATCTTATTGGTAAACGCGCGGATTTAAGGATCTCTGATCGAGTTTTTGGCCATGCGTTACGGATTAAAAACGCCTATCGGCCGCGTTCCACGGGTACTTTTATTTCACAAGTGCGTGAACTGGATAACGTTCGCGAAATGTTTACCTCAACTACAGTCACGGCATTTGCCGATATGCCGTTCTTCTTTTTATTTTGCTGGGTATTTTGGTATTTAGCCGGCTCTCTAGTCTGGATACCGATTGCTGCTGTGATTCTAATGATCTTACCCGGTTTGCTAGTGCAAGGTAAGTTACGTGAGTATGCCAACTCAGCGATGCGTGAAAGCTCTTTGCGTAATGCCATGCTGGTTGAAGCAGTGCAGGGCAACGAGGACATTAAAACCTTACAAGCGGAGCAGCGCTTTCAGTCGCAATGGAACAATTACAATGCTGTATCAGCGGGTGTGAATTTACGCTTGCGCTCCTTGGTCAGCAACTTAAATGCTTGGACACAAAGTATACAAGGCACAGCCTTTGCTGTGATTGTCCTATTCGGTGCACCTATGGTGATGGAGGGTGATCTAACCACGGGTTCACTGATTGCGGCATCAATTTTAGGCTCGCGCATGATTGCGCCAATGGCGGGATTGACGCAGGTGTTAAGCCGCTGGCAGCAAACTAAAGTGGCTTTAAGCAGTATTAATCAGTTGATGGAATTGCCGGTTGATAACTCGGAAGGCGCGAAAAAAGTGCATAAAACAGTAATCAATGGCGATTACAATATTAAAAATGCCACATTTTTCTATGCTGAAGACAGTCCAGCACCAGCATTAACAGTGAAGAAGCTGGGCATCAAACAAGGTGAAAAAATTGCCCTGCTAGGTCGCAATGGTGCGGGTAAATCCACCTTGTTGCAGGTGCTATCCGGTTTATTAGAGGCCAAGAGCGGGGTCGTCACTCTAGACGGTGTTGGCATGGCGCATATTGATCCGGCTGATGTGCGCCGTGATGTGGGCTTAATGAGCCAAAACGCGACCCTGTTCCACGGCACTATTCGTGAAAACCTCATGCTTGGTGCGCCCATAGCACGTGATGATGACATGCTTAAAGCTTTGAATATGACTGGCGCACTGGACTTTATTCACCGACTGCCATCGGGTTTAGATTATGTCATTACTGAAGGCGGTGGTGGCTTATCCGGTGGACAGCGGCAGTCCTTATTGTTGTCACGTTTGTTAGTGCGCAACCCCTATGTGGTTTTGCTCGATGAGCCAACAGCATCAATGGATGACACCACAGAGAAGCAGTTCATCAACCAGCTTAAACCTTGGGTCAGCGATAAAACCCTGATTGTGGCAACCCATAAAATGAGTATCGTAAATATGGTTGAGCGCATTATCGTGGTTGATAATGGCCAGATTGTCCTGGATGGACCTAAGGCTGAAGTCTTGGCCAAACTTTCTGGGCAAACTAAATCGAGCGCTAAAGCTTAAGCTGTATTTATTAGTTAAAGGAACACCTATGAGTAATATGGCTCAAGACGATCAAGTTATTCTGCTTGATTATGATGAAGATAAGCGCCGTTACAATGACCAAATAGATGAGGCGAAAATTGTTAAATCGTCACGTATTATTTGGATTCTTGTTCTGCTATTAATCAGTCTAATAGTCTGGGCGTATAATGCGCCACTGGTCGAAGTCTCTAGAGGCACGGGCAAAGTTGTCCCCACATCTAGAGAGCAAGTGATTCAATCCCTCGAAGGCGGGATCATCTCTGAATTATTGGTCAGGGAAGGGGACATTGTTGAGGCTGATCAAATATTGGCACAGTTGGATTTAACTAAAACTGAAGCCAACGTTGGAGAGAGCAGTGCACGTTACCGAGCGGCATTAGCCAGCATTGCCCGCTTAGAGTCAGAAGTGAATCAAACTGCATTGACCTTTCCAAAAGAGCTGGAAAACTACCCGCACCTGATCGAAACTGAAACACGCTTATATAAAACCCGCAAAGAAGGCTTAAATGAATCCCTGGCCGGCCTACGCCAAGCACTTGATTTAGTGCAGCAGGAGCTACGCCTCACCCGTTCACTGGCGCAAGCAGGCGCGGCCAGTAATGTGGAAGTCTTAAAACTACAGCGTCAAGTCTCAGAGTTACAGCTGAAAATCACAGATAGACGCTCTGAGTATATGGTGCACGCACGTGAGGAATTGGGTAAAGCCAAAGCCGAAGCGGATTCTTTAGAATCGGTGATTCGAGGACGTGAAGATTCACTGTTGCGCTTAACCTTGCGTTCACCGGTACGCGGCATTGTCAAAGATGTCACTGTTACCACGCGCGGTGGTGTGATTCCACCGAACGGGCAGCTGATGGGCATAGTACCTTTGGATGAGCAACTGCTGATCGAAGCACGTATCTCTCCACGGGATGTGGCTTTTATTTATCCAGGCCAAGAAGCCAAAGTTAAAATTACCGCCTATGACTACTCAATCTATGGCGGACTGGATGGCGAGGTCACTTTGATTTCACCGGATACGATTCAAGACGAAGTCAAACCTGAGGTGTTTTATTATCGTGTCTTTATTCGCACACAAACAGATGCTTTAGTCAGTAAAAACGGCAACTTGTTCCCTATAGTGCCCGGTATGATTGCCACTGTAGATATTAAAACCGGTGAAAAAACCGTGTTTGACTACCTTATGAAACCAATCAATAAAGCCAAAGAAGCCATGCACGAGCGTTAATCCTTCTTGATGATATACAT
>DASRNZ010000055.1:0-17188 GCA_035647155.1 Thiopseudomonas sp. | reverse complement strand
GAGTTGGGTAAACAGGGTTTGTTAGCTGATCAGCGAGAGGCTGCTGATCAGTTTTATGCTAGCGGTAATATCAGTAAAGTTGAGCAAACCTTGGCGCTGCTATGGCAAGAGCCTGAGCGTGTGCAACGTTTAGCGGTCTAGGCATTGAACGTTTTTGCTGCTTGAGCGCGCTAGCCGTACAGGGCATATATAGCCGGCCCGTTTTATAAGCGAGCGGGTGATGAGCTGAGTTTAAAATTGAGGATAATATGTTCGCTATCACACAACTTGCGCAGCAATTAGGTCAGCAGTTATCTGCGCACAATGCACAGGTAACAACGGCCGAATCCTGTACGGGTGGCGGTATTGCCGAGGCGATTACGCGTATTTCCGGAAGTTCAGCATGGTTTGAGGTGGGTTTTGTCACTTACTCTAATCAGCAAAAAACTCGTGTGCTACAGGTTGCTGAGGCAGACTTGCAGCGCGATGGCGCAGTCAGTCAGTCTGTTGTTGAGGGCATGGCACGCGGCGCTCAACGATTATCTGGCGCGCACTATGCTGTGGCTGTCAGTGGTGTGGCAGGGCCGGGCGGTGGCAGTGTAGAGAAACCTGTGGGTACGGTTTGGTTGGCTTGGGCGCACGGCGCGCAGGTGCAATCAGGTTGCTGGCGCTTCGCTGGGGATCGCGATGCCGTTCGTCAGCAAACAGTGCAGGCTGCTTTAGCTGGTCTATTGTGTTTAATAGAAGGGCAAGAGGCTGCAGCTTGGCCGCAGTGGTTAAATAAACATTTGCCTAATCAATAAAGACTGTGGATAATGCTGGTTAGTTATACAGTATTTAGGGCTTGGCCCAATTGCAATTATGAGGATCGATAATGGACGAGAACAAGAAAAAGGCTTTAGCCGCTGCGCTGGGTCAAATTGAGCGCCAGTTTGGTAAAGGTGCTGTCATGCGCATGGGTGATAATGAGCGTGTTGCGATTCCTGCCATCTCGACTGGATCTTTAGGTCTGGATATTGCGTTGGGTATAGGCGGTTTACCTAAGGGCCGTATTGTTGAGATTTATGGCCCTGAATCATCGGGTAAAACTACGCTGACATTGTCAGTGATTGCTGAAGCGCAAAAAGTAGGTGCCACTTGTGCATTTATTGATGCTGAGCACGCTCTTGATCCTGAGTACGCTGGCAAGTTGGGTGTTAACGTTGATGATCTGTATGTGTCACAGCCCGATACGGGTGAGCAAGCACTAGAAATCGCAGATATGTTGGTGCGTTCTAACTCAGTAGATGTGATCGTTATTGACTCCGTTGCCGCTTTGGTTCCAAAAGCTGAGATTGAAGGCGATATGGGCGATACCCACGTCGGACTGCAGGCTCGCTTGATGAGTCAGGCACTGCGTAAAATCACCGGTAATATTAAAAATGCTAACTGCTTAGTGATTTTTATTAACCAAATTCGTATGAAAATTGGTGTGATGTTCGGTAGTCCAGAAACCACTACCGGCGGTAACGCGCTGAAGTTCTACTCATCGGTACGTCTAGATATCCGTCGTATTGGTGCAGTGAAAGAAGGCGACGAGATTGTTGGTAACGAAACACGTGTTAAAGTTGTGAAGAACAAAGTTGCTGCACCTTTCCGTCAGGCAGAATTCCAGATTCTTTACGGTAAAGGTATCTATCGTAATGGCGAGATTATTGATCTAGGCGTACAGTTGGGTTTGCTGGAAAAAGCCGGTGCTTGGTACAGTCACCAGGGTACTAAAATCGGCCAGGGTAAAGCTAATTCAGCACGTTATTTGGAAGAGAATCCAGAGCTGTGCCAGTCGCTAGAGAAACAGATTCGCGAGCAGTTGCTAGCACCTGTACCTAGCAGTAAGCAAGTAGAAGCAGAGAAAGCTGAAAAGGCTGGAAAAATTGAAAAAGCGGGCAAAGTCGCTGAGTAAATCAACAGTTTAAAGAAATAAGAAAACGGCATGATGCAGCGCATTCATGCCGTTTTTCTATGAGGCTGCTATGTTAGATACTCCTGTTTCTATTCGCCGTTCGGCAATGAATTTACTCGCTCGACGTGAGCATGGCCATGTTGAGCTAGCGCGTAAACTGCTGCTGCGTGGTGCTGACGCAGAGATGATTGAGGTTGAGTTGCAGCGCTTAACTGAAGATGGTTTGTTATCAGAAGAACGTTATTTAGAAAGCTATATTCGCAGTCGTGCCAATCAAGGGCGCGGACCGATGCGCATCCGTGAAGAACTCACTCAGCGTGGTTTAGATCGTAGTGATGTTGAGCAAGGATTGAGCGCGTCAGGAATTGATTGGGATGAGCATCTGCTAGAACTGTGGCAGCGTCGCTTTGATGGTTGTACTGTTGATCTAAAAGATAAGGCTAGGCAAAGCCGTTTTTTAGCGCAGCGTGGTTATGCGGTTGACTCGATTCGGCGCTTACTGGATACGCAAGGTGAGTTTTAAGCAGTGAGCGAGGGATATGTTCGTTTACATTGCAAAAATAGCGCAGCGGTCGTTGCAGTGCGTTTGCCTGCAGGTTATGCGCGTGGTTGTGATGCTCTGCGTTTTAGCGCACATAAAAATAATCTCTCTAGATGCACTTGAGTAACTTAGCCCTGCCGTTGAGCAGAGCTAAGCTGTATTGCTGTTATGCGCGCAGTTGACTGCTTATCACATCCAGCGCTTGCTCAATAGCAATATGCTGGCTTTCAGTATCACGACGGCCTTTGTACTCTAAAGTACCTTCTTTTAAGCTGCGCTCACTGATGACAATGCGCTGTGGAATACCAATCAGTTCCATATCGGCAAACTTCACACCTGGACTGGTTTTCTTATCGCGATCATCTAGCAAGACACTAAAGCCTGCAGCGGTTAACTCTGCATAGAGTTTATCGGTGGCTGCTTGTACTTTAGCGTTGTCATATTTCAGTGGCACGATAGCCACATCAAAAGGTGCTAAAGCTGCAGGCCAGATAATGCCGCGCTCATCGTGGTTTTGCTCAATCGCTGCAGCAACGACACGAGAAACGCCAATACCGTAGCAACCCATGGACAGGGTGGTTGGCTTGCCGTTTTCACCCATAACGGTGCAGTTCATTGATTCGCTGTAGGTGGTGCCCAGTTGGAAAATATGGCCCACTTCGATACCGCGTTTGATTTCGAGTACACCTTGGCCGTCTGGACTGGGGTCGCCGGCTAACACATTACGCAGGTCAGCAGTCTCAGGTAGCTCGAGGTCACGCTCCCAGTTCAGGCCAAACCAGTGTTTACCATCTTGGTTGGCACCGGTAGCAAAATCGCTGATAAAGGCCACTGAGCGGTCAATGATGCATTGAATGCCTAAGTCTTTCGGGCCGAGTGAGCCAGGGTTTGCACCGCAGGTATCAAGAATTTCCGCATCGCTAGCAAACTCAAGTGGGCTGGCCACAGCAGGGTGGTTGGCTGCTTTAATTTCATTCAGCGTATGATCACCGCGAACAATCAAAGCCACTAAAGTGTTTTCTTTAGCGCCGCGCACAATTAGCGTTTTAATGGTTTTTTCGATAGCGATTGAGAACTGCTCAGCTAATTGCTCAATCGTCTTAGCATCAGGTGTATCCACTATGCGAGCTTCTTCAGTGGCTGCAGGGCGGCTGCTCTCACGTGGTAGTGCTTCAGCTTTTTCAATATTAGCAGCGTAGTTTGAACCGGTACTGAAGGCTATATCATCTTCACCCGATGAGGCTAAAACGTGGAACTCATGCGAGCCAGTACCACCAATTGAGCCGGTGTCAGCTTCAACAGGACGGAAGTTTAAGCCTAGGCGGGTAAAGATTGTGCAGTAGGCTTGATGCATACGATCGTAGGTTTCTTGCAAAGATGCTTGATCAGTATGGAATGAATAAGCATCTTTCATGATAAATTCACGACCACGCATTAAACCAAAGCGCGGGCGGATTTCATCACGGAATTTAGTTTGGATTTGGTAGAAATTGATTGGTAGTTGACGGTAGCTGCTCAGTTCATTGCGCGCTAAATCAGTAATCACTTCTTCGTGCGTTGGGCCGACACAAAACTCGCGCTTGTGGCGGTCTTTTAAACGCAAGAGTTCTGGGCCGTATTCTTCCCAGCGGCCTGATTCCTGCCAGAGCTCTGCAGGCTGGATTGAAGGCATCAGTACTTCTAAGGCACCGGCAGCGTTCATTTCTTCACGCACAACAGCTTCAGCTTTACGCAGTACACGTAAACCGAGCGGTAACCAAGTGTAGAGGCCTGACGCAAGGCGGCGGATCATGCCGGCGCGTAGCATCAGTTGGTGGCTGATGACCACTGCATCAGCTGGGGTTTCTTTTAACGTGGAAAGCAAATACTGGCTGGTACGCATGGCTAAAATCTACATTAGAAAGGTGAAGGAGGGCGTTATTGTAGCGCATTTGTGTGGATTGAGCGTGTTGCGACTCGGGCAAATTATTTGCACGAAGTTCGCTGCTGATATTGAGCCGTCCTATAAAACAAGAAACCCAGCCGAGGCTGGGTTTCTTGAATGATGCGAGTTTACCGCCTAGGCATTATAAAATGCTTAGTGGGTACTCAACAATCAGACGTACTTCGTTAACGTCTACTTTGTTAGCTGCATCGTTTGCACGGAATGTTGCTTGACGCAAACGGAAAGATAAATCTTTCGCTACGCCGTTCTGCAGAACGTATTTTGCTTCAGTATCACGTTCCCAGTTTTTACCGTTGTGACGAGCACCATTTTCAATATTGGTACCGCGGATATAACGAGTCATAAAGCTGAGACCTGGAACACCAAAGGTTGCCATATCGATGTCATAACGGACTTGGTATGATTTCTCACCTTTTTGGGTGAAATCATTGTATTGAACGTCGTTCAACAGGTAAACAGCACCGCCACCGTCATAGCCGTATACGTAGCCTTCATCTTCACCGCCTGTTACGCGCTGGTGACCAACGGTAAGGGTGTGTGCGTCTAGCGTATAAGCTGCTGCCAAGCTCCAAGCGTCGTTTTTGCTTGTTCTGTCGCCGCGTGGCTGATCTTTACCGTTCAACTTCGTATTGTACATATTGAAGTCGAAGTTTAGGCTTTGTGTATCAGCCAGTGGCAATGTGTAGTTTGCATTGGTGTAGTGCTTTTTGATTGTACCGCGACCAGCACCTTTGTGACCGAGTGAAGCGTCTGAGTAGTAGTACGCTACGCTTAAGTCATCGTTAAAGTTGTAACGACCACCAACCAAGTCTAATGAGCGTAACCAGCCGCCATTAAGGCTGTCGTGGAATGTCTGGTTCATTGCTGATAGCGCAGTGAAGTGACCCAAGTTCAATTCTAGGTTTTCAATTTCGTTACTGGTGACTAAGAAACCCGTTGCTGTTTCTGGCAGTAGACGTGAATCGTCAGTTGACAGAACAGGTAGGTCTACAAACTGCTCACCATACTTGATAGTGGTGTTTGACAGACGTGCTTTAACTGCACCGCCCGCTTGGCTGTAGTTGTCTTGTGCTTTACCTGAGCGACCATCAGTCGGAAACATGCGAAGACCGTCATGAGTACCGCCGCCTGAATCCAGTTTGATGCCTTGTAAACCAAAGGCATCAACACCGAAACCTACAGTACCTTGTGTAAAGCCAGACTCGTAAATGGCTTTTAAGCCTAAACCTGTTTCTTCGTCGTAGTTGTTACGTGTGCTACCCGTATCGTTACGGAAGTCACGGTTGAAGTACAGAGTACGTGCGTGCGCATCTAGCGTGCTGTCTTCAATAAAACCGTTTGACTCAGACTGTTGGCTGGCAACGGCCATTTGTGTGCTTGCTGCGGCTACTGCTAGGGCAATAACGCTCAACTTAATCATTTGCATGGGAATGCTCCTGGATTGATTTTGATGATTGCTTTGCCTGCAAATGTTTGCCGGCAGGACTTACGCTATTAATCGGCGCATATTATAAGGGTGTTTGCTGAGATTTGCGAGAAGCTGTGTAATCTATTCAGCTCGCATTCAGAAATAGGCCTGTTTTTCAGCCGTTTTATTCAGTAAATGGCTATAGTGGCCAGATGAATTAAGCGTGTCGCTTGAGTCGTATTAATAAGGTGGAGGTTGTGTATGTTTGAAATGGATAAGCGCTTAGTTCAGGACACTGTAGTGCTGGGTGATTTTGCTTTAAGTCGTGTCTTGCTGATGAATGACAGTCGTTATCCGTGGCTTATTTTAGTACCGCGTATTGCTGATGCCAGTGAAGTATTTGAGCTGACTGCTGCGCAGCAACAGCAACTCTGGCAAGAAACAAGTAGGGTCGGGCAAGTGCTAAAAATGCTGTTCCAGGCAGATAAAATTAATATTGCCACCTTAGGTAATGTAGTTCAGCAGCTGCATATGCATATTGTTGTGCGCATGCAAGATGATGCTGCGTGGCCTGCGCCTGTCTGGGGTAGAGGCATGGCACAACCTTATACCGTAGAGCAGCTTGCGCAGATTCAGGCGCGATTGCAGGATACGTTAGCCGATTATTGGCAAACAGAGAAGAAGGTGGTGTTATGAGTTTAGAAGCACGAATTGCCGAATTGGAAATGCGTCAAGCCTTTCAGGACGATACTATTCAAGCATTGAACGATGTGATTGTTGAGCAGCAGCTTGGATTGACGCGAATCAAGCATCAATTGGAGTTGTTAGCGCAGCGCCAGAATGACTTGCATAATCAATTTGAAGAAACACCTAATGAGCCGCCGCCGCATTACTAGATAGGTGCTTTGAGTCAGTGATTTTAATCTGCAACACACACCTATAAATGTGATGTGTTGCAGAATGTTGCCAGTAGCTTGGCTTGCACTTAAATACCGCGTCATGCCATCTCTGCTTGTGGGCGTTGTTTTATTCTACCGGTGCATTCCAATACCACATCAATACCCAATCCTTACCAAGGCAGAAGCTTGGCATTAGGTTGGTTGAGTCAGTGAATGGACTGCTCAACCAGCATCAAGTGTTCATCGGTTAATTGCAATTCGTAGCATTGTTGTTCTCCTTGGGTTGCTAATGCAGGGCGTACCTTTAATTACGCAGAGCGCCAAAGGCTGCGCAACCTTTAAAGGTGTGTTGGTTCCATTGCAGTCTGGCATGCAGATGAGAAATAGTGCCACTCATGCTGTCAGTGCATTGCCCTGGGGTGATCCATAGATCAAAATTTTGATTGTTGGCTTGGCTGCTGATTTGAAAGCGCCCGTCGCTCTGTTGCTCTTCAATATAAGGTAGAACAATAGAGGGCTGGTCGATTTGATTAAAAATTAAGCCGCGTGGTGTTTGCAGGATGGACCAAAAAGGTTCATTGCCACTGGCTCTGAGTTGCAAGCGAGCAAAGTCAGGATCATCGCAGCCATGTCCTTCAGCTTGCAAGCGATAGCGCTGAGAGGGAGTAAAGCGCTGTTGTGCTGTATCGAGTCTGCCGTTGAGGTCAGCAAATATGCCGTTGCTTGAATCAGCCAGCAGCGGAATCAACTCTAGGCTGAGTTCCGAGGGTGGATCAATAATATAGCTATTTTGTGACCCGCAAGGCTGCAGCACCCATTGGCCTTGGCTGTGATAAACAGTGCCTTGGAGGCGGGTGCTGGATTCGGGCTTGATCGCTTTGGGTGCATAGAGCTGACAAGCGCTGAGCGATGCTGCAAATAAAATAAAGCTGACGACATGAAAGCGACGCATAAGGTTGGGCTCCATACGTTGAAGTAAGTTGCACAACATTAGCATTGTCTTAGAGGTTTGGCTGGAGCCTATGTCAATTATTGTTGCGCGCAAAGCAAGAGGGTGGTTGGGCGTATCGCGCAGATGTGTGGGCTGGGGAGGTCAGCAATTGCTAGGTGCCGTTTCATTAACTTATGTGATGACTTAAGTTTTGGATGGGGATGCTGGTTTTATGACAGACATAAAAAAAGCCCTTAAGCATTGCTACTTAAGGGCTTTTATATTTGGAGGCCGAGGCCGGAATCGAACCGGCGTTCACGGATTTGCAATCCGCTGCATAACCACTCTACCACCCGGCCTGAACAAAAACACCGCACTAAGCGGCATTCTTGATGACAATTTGGAGCGGGAAACGAGACTCGAACTCGCGACCCCGACCTTGGCAAGGTCGTGCTCTACCAACTGAGCTATTCCCGCAATGTCTTGGTGACGGGCGCTATAATAGCGAATTAAAATAAAACGTCAAGCCTTTTCTTTAAAATAGTTAACTATCTTGTTGATTCGTATGCAAATGCGGCTTCGCAGCACGTAAATACTGAATCATGGACCATAATGTTAGGATGGCTGACAGAATCAATAATGCGTAACCGCTGATCACCCAAGCATCAAAACCTGGCGGGTTAGCTAATAAAATAATCAATGCCAGCATTTGCGCTGCTGTTTTCCATTTGCCGATATTGGATACAGCCACTTGTGCACGCTCACCGATCTCAGCCATCCATTCACGCAGAGCGGAAACTAAAATCTCTCGACAGATAATAATAATCGCAGGAAGGGTCAGCCATAAGGTGGTGTGCTCTGCTACCAGTAGTACTAGAGCTACTGCGACTAAGAGCTTATCGGCTACCGGATCAAGAAAGGCACCAAAGGGGGTGCTCTGGTTTAAGCGTCGGGCTAAATAGCCATCAAGCCAGTCAGTAAAGCTGGCAAAGGCAAACACTGCACTGGCGGCCCAATAGCTCCAAGAAAAGGGAAGATAGAATAATAAAATAAATACGGGGATTAAAGCCACGCGCATCATTGTTAAAATATTTGGAATATTCATTAAGTAATTCTTTTTTCAGCAAAGAATGGAAGGCGCAGTTTACGCTTAGCGCAGTGCACTATATATAGACTCAGCAAGAGTTTTACTGATTCCTGGTGTTTTAGCAATTTCATCAATGCTGGCCCGTTTGAGTTCTTGTAAGCCACCGAAGTACTTTAACAGTTCACGGCGTCGTTTTGGGCCTACACCTGCTATACCTTCGAGTACTGAGGTGCGTCGAGTTTTTCCACGGCGTGCACGGTGGCCGGTAATGGCAAAACGGTGCGCTTCATCACGGATTTGTTGGATCAGGTGTAGCGCAGGCGAATGATCAGGTAAATTCAACTGTGTGGCAGTGTCATTGATATAGAGTGTTTCAAAACCTGCCTTGCGGGTTGCGCCTTTGGCAACACCCAGCAGCAGGACTTGAGTGATATTGAGTTCGGTAAAGACTTCGCGGGCCATATTCAGTTGGCCTTTACCACCATCGACTAACAGTACATCGGGTAGTTTACCTTGGTTTTCTATGGCGCTGCTCAGTCGGCGATGCAGCACTTGGCGCATTGCAGCATAGTCATCACCGGCGGTTACGCCTTCAATATTGTAGATTCTATAGTCAGACTTGCGCGGACCTTCAGGGCCGAAGACCACACATGAAGCGACCGTGGCTTCACCGCTAGAATGGCTGATATCAAAGCATTCAAGATGTTCAGGCGGTTCAGCAAGATCCAGAGCCTTGGCTAAGGCTTTAAAGCGCGCAGTCATTTGCGTGCGATTGGCCAGGCGTGATTGTAAGGCCTGCTCAGCATTGGTCATGGCCAGTTGTTGCCAGCGTGCACGGGTACCGCGCACTCGGTAACTGATGGCCATCTTATGCCCAGATTGTTGGGCGATGGCCTCTGCTATAGACGGCCAGTCGCTGTGTTCGCTGGTGACAATTAATTCAGTGGGGAAGTCACGGTCGTGACTGCTTAAATAATATTGCGCGGTAAATGCGGCTAAGATATCTGCGCTATCTTCTTCAATCGCAATCTGTGGGAAAAAATTATTGCTGCCTAAAACACGGCCATCGCGCACGCTCATCACGTGCACACAGGCACCACCAGGGCTGGTATAAGCGGCAATAATATCGACATTACCCTGCCCACCTTCCATGCTTTGCTGGTCTTGTGCGCGGCGCAATAAGGCAATTTGGTCGCGTACTGCGGCGGCTGTTTCAAACTCTAAGGCTTGAGATGCTTGTTCCATGCTGTGAGTGAGTTCATCGGTGAGTGCGCTGCTGCGGCCCTCAAGAAACAGCACTGATAAACGTACATCCTCAGCATATTCCGCAGCATCGACTAAGCCGACGCAGGGTGCTTTGCAGCGTTGAATTTGATACTGCAAGCAAGGGCGGCTGCGATTGTTGTAAAAGCTATCTTCGCATTGTCGTACCTTAAAGACTTTTTGCAGCATGCTTAGACTTTCGCGAATAGAGCCTGCACTGGGATAGGGGCCAAAAAAACGGTCATTGCCTTTTTTACTGCCGCGATGAATACCTAGGCGTGGAAAGTCATTTTTAGATAGAACGATATAGGGATAACTTTTATCGTCGCGCAATAAAATATTGTAAGGTGGACGCCACTGTTTAATCAGTGTTTGTTCCAGCAGTAGGGCTTCAGTCTCATTGGCGGTAATGGTTAGCTCAATGCTGGCAATTTTAGCAACCAGTGCCGCCGTTTTAGGGGCATTGACTGTGGTTTTGAAATAACTGCTGAGTCGATTCTTTAAATTCTTAGCTTTACCGATATATAACAGCTGTTGCTCGGCGGAAAGCATACGGTACACCCCAGGATGCTGGGTGCAGGAGCGTAAAAATGCAGATGCATCAAAGAGCGGAGTTGTCATAAGCCACGCTTATCAATTGGAGTTGTCAACAAGGTTGTGGCGCACCGCTAAAAGAGCCAGTTCAACATCATTATCAATATTGAGTTTTTCAAAAATACGGTAACGATAGGTGTTGACGGTTTTGGGCGATAGACACAGTAAGTCAGAAATCAGTTGAATTTTTTGTCCGCTGGCAATCATTAAAGAAATTTGCATTTCGCGGTCAGATAACGGCGCAAATGGGCAGCTGTTCTGGTTTATATCACAGGATTTCAGCGCCATTTGTTGAGCAATACTTGAGCTGAGATAAGGCTTTCCATCGGCCACTTGGCGAATAGCGTTGACTGTTTCATCAATGCAGGTGCCTTTGGTGAGATAGCCTGCTGCGCCTGCTTGCAATAAACGCGTTGGGAAAGGGGCGTCTTCATAAGCTGATAATGCAAGGATTTTTACTTCAGGGAAGCGTTGTTTAATCTTGCGTGTCGCTTCTAAGCCGCCAATACCAGGCATGCGCACATCCATCAGCACTACATGAGGGTTGAGCTCGCCGACCAGTTGGTAGGCTTGTTCGCCACTGTTGGCTTGGCCTACAACCTCTAAGCCACTGACGTCAGTGAGCATCCGCGCAATAGCGGTGCGCACTAAATCATGGTCATCAACGAGCAGAAGTTTGATCAAGAGCCACCCCAAAATTGAAACACTTTTCTAATTGTACCGCTCAAAGTGGTTAACACAACAGCGGCATAGTGTCATGAGCTGTTGGTGACGCAAATGTATTTAAGCTGTGCCGACCTTGTATACTGACGCGGAACTTTAAGGAGTCATCCTGGTGACCATACAAATAAACTGGATTAGCAGTGATGCTGAGTTAAGGCAGCACTGTGAACATTGGAATACATTAGCGTTTGTTGCGCTGGATACGGAATTTATCCGAGTCGATACATTTTACCCGATTGCGGGTTTATTGCAGGTCAGTGATGGTGAATCAACCTATCTAATCGATCCGTTATTGATCAGTGACTGGCAGCCTTTGGCGACTGTGTTCAGTAATCCGCAGGTGGTGAAGGTATTGCATGCGTGCAGTGAGGACCTTGAAGTGTTCTCCTTGCTAACCGGTGCTTTGCCAGTGCCGCTCTTCGATACTCAAGTGGCTGCGGGTTACTTAAACCTTGGTTTTTCTATGGGCTATTCGCGTTTGGTGCAGCAATTATTGGATATCGAGCTGCCTAAGGGTGAGACGCGTTCGGATTGGCTGCAGCGCCCGTTAAGTGAAATGCAAGTATTGTATGCAGCGCAAGATACTGCGTATTTAGTCGATGTGTATCAGGCGTTAGTGGGGCAGTTGTCTGAAAAGAAACTGGCTTGGGTGTTGGAGGATGGTGCGTTTTTAGTTGCGTCTTATCTGCAAACACCTGATCCGTATGAGTTGTGGCGTTCAGTCAAATTAGCATGGAAGTTATCGCCGAAGCAGTTGGCGGTGTTGCGTGAGTTATCGGCGTGGCGTGAGTTGCAGGCGCGTGAGCGTGATGTGCCGCGCAATCGAATTATTCGTGAGAGTACTTTGTGGGCGTTGGCCAGTGAGTTACCGTCTGATATGGCGCAGTTAGCACCGCTGGAAGATATGCATCCGCGAATTATGCGTCAGGAAGGTGCGACCTTACTGAAGATTGTAAAGCAGGCGCGTAATTTACCTGAGGCCGATTGGCCAGCGGCATTGCCTGAGCCGTTGCCGATTGAGGCGTCCAAGGTGTTAAAGCGTTTGCGTAAGATTGGTTTGGAGTTGGGGCTTGAGTTGGATATTGCGCCTGAGTTGATGTTGCGTAAGAAAATTCTTGAAGAGCTATTGCGTTCGGGTTATCCAAATGGTCCTTATCAGTTGCCGGCAAGTTTGCACGGTTGGCGTCGTGAGTTGATGGGGGATGCGTTATTACAGTCTTTAGAGGATGCGCAATGAAGCGAATTTGTTCGGTCTATCAAAGTTCTAAAAAAACGGGAATGTATCTGTATGTGTTGCGTGCAGATGCATTAAAAAAAGTGCCTGCAGCCTTGTTGGAGCTGTTTGGTAAGCCCAAACACTCGTTTGATTTGGTGTTGACGCCTGAGCGTAAGCTGATCCGTGAGGATATCACCCAAGTGCTGCAGAATTTGGATGCGCAGGGTTACCATTTGCAACTGCCACCGCCGGAAGATGAATATATTGTGCATTGGCCGGAGGAGTTGTTGCGCCGTAATGATCCGATGTGATTTTTGCGTGTGAGGTTTTGCCCGGTATGCTGATGTTTTTGTGGTATGTGTAAGTGGATTGAGTTGTGCGCGTGGCGTCTTGCAGGGTATGGCTGTTCCTTCGATGAATCATCCTGATTCAACTCAGGCGCTACGCCATCCCTGGCTACGCTTGTCTCTCATACCCTGCAAGGCTTGTTGAGCATTTGTGTTGCTCTCAGGAGTGGTGCATGGTTTTGTTGTGTGTTGTGTGTTGTGTGTTGTGTTGCGGGAAGGGTGGAGCGGGTTGTGCAGAGGGATGCAAGGGTTGGGTACTTTTCTATAGGCATAAAAAAACCCGCCGAAGCGGGTTTTTTTAGATGCACAAATTAAGAAACAACTTGTACTTCTTCAGCCTGCATACCTTTCTGGCCGCGTGCTGCGACGAAAGATACGTTTTGGCCTTCTTTCAAGCTTTTGAAACCGTCGCTTTGGATAGCGCGGAAGTGAACGAATAAATCGTCACCTGACTGAGGAGTGATGAAGCCGAAGCCTTTTTCATCATTAAACCATTTAACTACACCAGTTTGGCGATTAGACATTGTATGTCTCCTTGAACGAAGTAAAATTATACTTGGGCTGAGCCCAAGGTGATACTGAGCGCAAGGAGTTACAGGAGTCGTAGCAATGATTGGATCGAGATCTAAACATATATTGATTCACGGTTACACATGCAGCAGCAGTGAGATGTACTGTACGCGAATTTTTCTGAAGTGCCAGCATTATTTTACTATTTGTCTAAAAGATTGGGTTTTTATTTTTTTGGCTAGGCTTTTTTAACCTGTGCTTTATTGTGTTATCTATGACCTTATGCAGTAAACTAACTTTAAAGTTTTAACTCAATTAGTACTTTGAATTTAGGAAGGTCAACATGAGCATTAAGTCAGATAAGTGGATTCGTCGTATGGCGCAAGAGCACGGCATGATTGAGCCTTTTGTCGAGCGTCAGGTACGCAATGAGGACTCTGAGCCAGTGATTTCCTACGGTGTGTCCAGTTATGGCTACGATGTGCGTTGTGCTGATGAGTTTAAGGTGTTTACTAATCTGCACTCGGTGACTGTGGATCCAAAAAACTTTGATGAAAAAAGTTTTGTCGATGTGAAAGGTCCGATCTGTATTATTCCACCCAACTCATTTGCGCTGGCGCGTACGGTGGAGTTTTTCCGCATTCCACGTAATGTGCTGACGATTTGCTTAGGCAAAAGTACCTATGCACGCTGTGGGATTATCGTCAACGTGACGCCGCTAGAGCCTGAGTGGGAAGGTCATGTGACGTTAGAATTCTCGAACACAACCACCTTGCCTGCGAAGATTTATGCCAATGAAGGTGTGGCGCAGATGTTGTTCTTTGAATCAGATGAGGAGTGTGAAGTGTCTTATAAAGACCGTAATGGTAAATATCAGGGCCAGCGTGGTGTGACTTTACCGCGTGCTTGATTGGTTTTTAGATGATTTATAAACGGTAGATTGTGTATGCAGTCTGCCGTTTTTTTATGGGTGTTGATGAGCTGGATATTTGGCGTAGGCTGTGCTTCGCTATTGCTGTTTTTCCGTCGATGAACCCGTCCGGGGTTCAACTCCGGCGCTGCGCCATCCATGGCTTCGCTTGTCACAGCAACAGCGAAGCACGCAATGAAGTATGTATTGGCTGAACTTATGCAGTTCCAGTCATTTATAGGGTGCATGTTTTCACATATTAGAGTGGAAACAGAACAGGCACTAAAATAACGCTAGTGATCATCACTATGAGCGTAAAGGGCACACCGATGCGGACAAAGTCGCTAAAGCGGTATTGCCCAGGCCCCAGCACTAATGTGTTCACTGGCGATGAAATTGGCGTCATAAAAGCTGCAGAGGCAGCGATGGCAACGATCATTGCAAAGGGTGCGGGTGATGCTTGCATGGCCTGTGCGCTGGCGATAGCGACCGGTGCCATCAGAACAGCGGTCGCGGTATTGGAGATAAAAAGGCCAATCAGTGCCGTGGTGACAAATAAAATAGCTAAGATCATCCTTGGACCTGCATCACCAAATAGGCTCAGCAGACCATCCACTGCTAAATCAATCCCGCCAGTTTTTTGCAAAGCCAGGGCAAAGGGCAGCATGCCAACAATCAATAAAATACTTTGCCAGTGAATCGAGCGGTAGGCGCTGTCCATATCCACGCAGCGAAAAGCGCCCATCAGCAAGCAGCCAATAAAAACGGCTATAACGTTGGGAACCATGCCGCTGACCATTAAAATAACCATCACTGCAAGGCTAAATAAAGCGTGGGGTGCTTGGCTGAGGGCTGGCGCAACATCATCGACTTCAGCCGGCAGACTCAAAACGAGGAAGTCACGGTTATGCCCTTGCAGTTGGCGGATATGTTGCCAGTTACCAGCGACTAATAGGGTGTCGCCGGCTTTAAGTTTCTCATCAACCAGTAAACCCTCAAGTGCTTGCTGATTGCGACGTAAACCAATCACATTGAGTTTGCGCTTGCTGCGAAAACCCAGTTCTTGAATGGTTTTTCCAGCTAAGAGTGAGTCCGGTGGCAGCATCACTTCGGCGACGCCAAGCGAGCGGTGGTGGTCGCTAAAATAGCTGCTTTTCATCGCTACCGGCTCAATACCTAATTCATAGTAGAAGTTGAGTAGATCAATGGTGGGGCTGACTAAGTCGACTAATAAAATATCACCCGCACGCAGTTCAGTACTGCCCGTAGCACCGAGTAAAATACTGCGAAAACGCCGCTGACGTTCAACCGCAATGACATTGATGCCGGCTTGTTTGCGCAGACGTAATTCGTTGAGTGTTTGCCCCGCTAAGATCGAATTGGGGCGCACACGTAAACGGCGTTCACGACCGGCCAAACGGTATTCACGGACTAAATCAGCAATATTATGACGCGGCTCACCGGCTGCTTTTTGGCTCTCAGCGCTGGCCAGCCAGTGACGCGTGGCTAGCATATAGAAGATGCCCAGCACTAAAACAGTCAGGCCAATGGGTGCAAAAGCGAAAAAGCTAAAGCCCTCAAAACCTGCGCGTACCAACTCACTGTGCACAATCATATTGGGTGGGGTGGCGACTAAGGTCATCATGCCGCTCATTAAGCCAGCAAAGCTCAGCGGCATCATCAGGCGACTGGGCGAGATATTCAGGCGTGCGGCAATGCTGAGCACCACTGGAATAAAAATTGCCACTACGCCGGTTGAGCTCATCACTGAACCCAGTCCAGCAACGGTTAGCATCAGTAGCACGATTAAGCGTGTTTCACTGCTACCGGCGCGGTGCATCAGGCGCTCACCGAGCTGGTAAGCAATTCCGGTGCGCACTAAACCATCGCCGATAACAAAGAGTGCAGCAATCACCACCACGCTGGGATCACTAAAACCGGCTAGGGTTTCTGGGACGGTCAGCACGCCAGTCAGCGGCAGCGCGACAATCATCAATAGCGCCACCACATCCATGCGGGGCTTATTGCGCACAAATAACACCACAGCTGCGAGTAATAGCAGCAGCACTATGGCCAGCTGTGTATTCATCTTAGCTGAGCAGCAGGGCGTCGTCGGCAAGCTTTTCGCCGCGGACTTTTTCAAACATGGCCAGCAAGTCAGGTACATCAAGCCCTTTGCGTTGCTCGCCGCTGACATCCAATACCACTTGCCCTTGGTGCAGCATAATGGTGCGATCGCCCACATCCAGCGCTTGGCGCATGCTGTGAGTGACCATCATAGTGGTCAGTTGTTTTTCTTTGACGATGCGCTGGGTCAGCTGTAAAACAAAGTCTGCTGTGCGTGGGTCTAGTGCGGCGGTGTGTTCATCCAATAATAGAATTTGCGATGGACGCAGCGCCGCCATTAACAAGCTCACCGCTTGACGTTGGCCGCCTGATAACAGACCAATACGGTCATGTAAGCGGTCTTCTAGGCCCAGGCCTAAAGTGGCTAGATGCTCACGAAAGCCATCACGCAAGGAGGCTTTGACGGCACGGCTGAGGCCACGGCGTTGGCCACGTTGCTCAGCCAGAGACATATTTTCTTCAATGGTTAGGTCTTCACAGGTACCGGCCATCGGGTCTTGGAAGACTCGCGCCACTTGTTTGGCGCGCGCCCAGACCGGCAGATCAGTGACATCGACATCATCAATTAAAATACTGCCGCTATCGATGCTGAGGTCGCCAGAGATGGCATTCAGAAAAGTCGATTTGCCGGCGCCATTGGTGCCAATCACAGTGACAAACTGTCCGGTGGGAATTTGCAGTGACATACCGCACAGCGCCCGGGTTTCAATCGGTGTGCCCGGGTTAAAGGTGATCTGTAAATCATTAGCCTTCAGCATCTTTAAAC
>DASRNZ010000054.1:0-3757 GCA_035647155.1 Thiopseudomonas sp. | reverse complement strand
ATTGCTGTGTTTTCTCGGCAAATGGCCACAATGATGAAGGCCGGTGTGCCGCTGTTGCAGTCGTTCGATATCATTACTGAAGGGGTGGATAACCCCAATATGCGTAAGCTGATGGATACGATCAAAAACGATGTGTCCAGTGGTAGTAGTTTAGCCGTCGCTTTGCGTAAACACCCGCTGTATTTTGATGAGTTGTATTGCAACTTAGTCGACGCGGGTGAGCAGTCCGGTTCGCTGGAAGGAATGCTGGATCGTGTCGCCACCTATAAGGAAAAGACTGAGGCGCTGAAATCAAAGATTAAAAAAGCCATGAACTATCCGATTGCGGTGATGGCGATTGCTTTGATTGTGACGGCCATTTTGCTGATTAAAGTGGTGCCGCAGTTCCAAGATGTGTTTGCTAACTTTGGTGCTGAATTACCGGCCTTTACCATGATGGTGATTCATCTTTCTGAGTTTGTGCAAAGCAGTGGTTGGATGATTCTGGTTGCGGGCGTTGCTGCGTTCTTTTTGTTTAGACGCTTTCACCGCAGTTCGCAAGCTTTTCGTGACCGTGTTGACCGTATCCTGCTGAAACTGCCGGTGGTGGGCGATATTATTTATAAAGCGGCTGTGGCGCGTTTTAGCCGTACTTTAGCCACGACCTTTGCTGCCGGTGTGCCGGTGGTGGATGCTTTGGATTCAGTGGCGGGAGCGACGGGTAATATCGTGTTTAAGAATGCGGTGATGCAGGTCAAGACTGATGTGACGGCTGGTATGCAGCTGAACTTTGCCATGCGTAATACGGGGGTGTTCCCATCGATGGTATTGCAGATGACCTCCATTGGTGAAGAGTCAGGTGCGATTGATAATATGCTGGATAAAGTGGCGACGCATTATGAGTCTGAAGTGGATAATGCGGTGGATGGTTTAACCTCATTGCTTGAGCCGATTATTATGTCGGTCTTGGGTGTGTTAATCGGTGGCTTGATGATTGCGATGTATCTGCCGATCTTCCAGTTGGGTGCGGTGGTTTAACGATGCTAATTATCGATTTTTGGCAGAGCCATGCTTTGGTGTTTGCGCTGAGTGTGGCGGTGCTTGGTTTATTGGTCGGCAGCTTTTTAAATGTGCTGGTGTATCGCTTACCTAAGATGATGATGCGTGATTGGCGCAGTCAGGCGCGTGAAGTGCTGGAGATGCCGGCGGAAGAGCAGGGTGAAACTTTTAATTTGTTATTGCCCAATTCAAGCTGCCCGCATTGTGGACATGAGATTCGGCCTTGGGAAAATATTCCGCTGCTCAGTTGGCTGTTTTTGCGCGGCCGCTGTTCATCCTGCCAAGGCCCGATCAGTAAGCGTTATCCATTGGTTGAGCTGGCCGGTGGCGTGTTGGCTGGGGTGATTGCCTGGCAGTACGGCGTGAGCTGGGACACCTTGGCGATGCTGGTGCTGACTTGGGGTTTATTGGCCATGAGCTTGATCGATGCTGATCATCAGATTTTGCCTGATGTATTGGTGTTGCCGCTGCTATGGTTGGGTTTGATTTTAAATAGCTTTGGGATGTTTGTCAGTCTGACCGATGCCTTTTGGGGCGCGGTGATTGGCTATATGAGCTTGTGGTCGATCTTCTGGTTGTTTAAAGCAGTCACTGGCAAAGACGGCATGGGTTACGGCGACTTTAAGCTGCTGGCCTTGCTCGGCGCCTGGGGCGGCTGGCAGATCTTGCCGTTAACGATTTTACTGTCGTCGTTGGTGGGTGCAGTGTTGGGGGTGATTATTCTGCGAGTGCAGCGCAATAGCCTCAGTAAACCCATCCCCTTTGGCCCCTATTTAGCCTTAGCCGGTTGGATAGCCCTGATCTGGGGCGATCAAATCACCAGCGGTTATTTACAGTATGCAGGGTTCTAACACCATTAAAATAGCGTGATCATCGCGCATATATATGCGCGATGATCACGCTCTTGCATATGCCCTAGATGATCATGCTCTTGCATGTGTGCTGGACCATGCTCCTGTAGGAGTTGGCCACGCCTACGACTGCTGCCTAGCAGCCCTGCGATAGCCAGCAAACCAGCTGCTAATTCTCACGCTTTTGTAGATACTCTGTTTAAGCGCAAGCTTTTTTGTGCTCTTCGCTGAATAATTTTGATGAATCAAAGGGTATGTTTAATTTTAAGCATGCCCAGATTCCAGTCAGCATTTTACGCATGACTGCGCACAATGCTTGCATCTTTTTCTTGCCCCGCTGAATCAGTGACTGATAAAACGCTTTCGCATTAGGGTCGTTGGTGGCTGCTGAAAGAGCGGGCATAAAAAGCGCTGTACGCAAATAAGAGTTGCCGGCCTTGCTTAAACGACCAGGCTTGTTGATGCTGGTCCCTGATTGCGTCAAGCGCACATCAAGGCCGGCAAAGCGGCTCACCTGTGATGATTTTAAATGCTCTGGAAGTAACTCTAACTCGCAAATAATCATAATCGCACTGTTTGTTCCGATACCTACAGCTGCAGTTAAATTATCTAGTTTTTGAGAAAGAGCTTCATCTGTTTTGATTATTTCTAGTGCCATACTGCGCATACGCTCAATGCGAAAATCCAAATATTCGATGCCCTCTAATTCATCATCAATGAGAGGTTGATAGGTTGAGTCTTTAGCCTGCAAAGCATGTAAATTGTTTTTAGCTTCGGTACGGCGACCCACTAACCTATTGATTTGACGGCCAATATCGCGCAATGACAGGTACTTCGGGTCAGGTGCTGTCCACAAGCGAGGTGTCATACGCTGCGCGTATTCAGCTAGTAAAGCAGCATCAATACCGTCAGTTTTACTGTGCGTTAACGTAAGCTTAGCGAAGTGATTAAAACTATTAGGATTGATCACAGATACTTTTAAACCGCTGTTAAATAACACTACAGCAAGGTTTAAATAATAGATTCCAGTGGCTTCCATAACAACACAAGCAGGATCTAATTTAAGCAATTGAGCAGCAAGTTTCTCATGGTCTTTTGGTGTTTGTTTGTAGCTTTTGACGGCACCATTTTTATCGTTTTTACGCACTACGACTTCAAATGTTGTTGCACCAATATCAATACCAATAAAAGTACTCATGCCTTTAATCCTCGCTGCCAATCAGTAATAATACTTACTGGTTCCCCGACCTCGCATTTTTTGCCTATCGACCTTGTATATACGAAGTCTCTTTTGAGCTTCTGGATACTCTTCGGTATCAGCAAAGAGGCGGGGGGCCTTTCTACATTCGGAGTCAGAAACTCTGCCCCTAGGAGCTGGCGGCCTCCCCAGTAAATTGCTCTTATTTTAACGAATAATCGTTGGTGAGTAACATACAAGGAGTTGGCCATGCCTACGACTGCTGCTTAGCAGCCCTACGGTAGCTTGCAGATCAGCTGCTTAACCGTGCGGTATCATTTGTTTTGAGTGGTTTTACATATGTGTATGGCCCATGTCGCAGGCATGGCCAGCTCTTACCCTAGGGCGTTGTTTGCAGGCTATATAATCGCGTAAATGTATGCAGGATGATCACGCTTTTGTAGGAGTTGGCCATGCCTACGACCGCTGCCTAGCAGCCCTGCGATAGCCAGCAAACCAGCTGCGAATCCTCACGCTCTTGTAGGAGTTGGCCATGCCTACGACTGCTGCCTAGCAGCCCCACGATAGCCTGCAGATCAGCTGCTTAACCGTGCGGTATCATTTGTTTTGAGTGGTTTTACATATGTGTATGGCCCATGTCGCAGGCATGGCCAGCTCTTACCCTAGGGCG
>DASRNZ010000053.1:0-6737 GCA_035647155.1 Thiopseudomonas sp. | reverse complement strand
GCAGTTTTTTTCGTATCGCGCAACATTTCTGTCGCTTTTTCTTGAGCAAGCTTTAGGTCGCGCTCGGCGCGTCCAGCTGCATCTAAACCTTCAGCAATTTTCTTCTGGCGTGCATCCATTGCATTCGTAATTGGAGGCCATACGAACTTCATGCAAAACCATACAAAAATAGCGAAGGAAATCAATTGACCAATAAGCGTCAAATTAATATTCACTGATCTACCTCATGCTATTTCGTTGTTTATCCGAAAGATAACTTCGCGCAGTAAAAATTACTGCGCGATGAAATCGCTAGATCAGCCTGCCATACCTGGGGCTACAACGAAGATCAGGTACATTGCCATACCAACACCAATCATTGGAACGGCGTCAAGTAGACCCGCCATAATGAAAGTTTTAGTTTGTAATTGTGGTGCTAGCTCTGGCTGACGTGCTGTTGATTCCAACAGTTTTCCACCTAACAGTGCAAAGCCAATACCCGTTGCTAATGCGCCCATACCGAGGATGATGGCGGCAGCGATAATTACGATTTCCATAGTTACTCCTAGAGTTTAAGTTTTCAAGTTTATTACAGTTAAAGTTTTAAGTTAACGCCCGCTTTCGCGTCAATGGCTTTCTTCGTGGGCTGAGCTCAGGTAAACGATGGTCAGCACCATAAAGATAAAGGCCTGTAACGGGATCACCAGAATATGGAAGATTGCCCATGGCCCATAAAGCGCCCACTGTACGTAAAACGGCAGTAGCGCAATAAGGATAAACACCACTTCACCAGCGTACATGTTACCAAACAGACGCAACGCAAGGCTTAATGGTTTGGTAAACAGACCCAATAACTCAAGGAACAAGTTAAAAGGGATCAGTGACCAGTGTTTAAAAGGGGTAAACGACAGTTCTTTAACATAACCACCAGCGCCTTTAATCTTAAGACTGTAAAAAACAATCAAGAAGAAAACACCGATAGAGATACCGAACGTAGCGTTTGGATCAGCGGTAGGTACATATTTAAAATAAGGTATGCCTACTGCAGCAGCTAAACTTGGAATCACATCAATTGGGATCCACTTTAAGCTGTTCATTAGCAAAATCCACATAAATACTGTGAGTGCTAATGGTGCAATCAATGCGCTACGACCGTAGAAGGTGTCGCGAACCATATTTTGTACAAACTCAACAATCACTTCAACGAAGCCTTGCAGCCCTGTGGGTACACCTTCGTTGGCTTTAACAGCCACACGACGGAATAAAAACAAGAAAATAAAGCCCATCAGTAATGACATAGCCATGGTATCCACGTGGATTGCCATAAAGCCCATCTCGCTAGCTTGCTCTGCAGTTTCTGCAAACTGCCAAGTGCCATCTAACTTACCGTAGGTTAGGTTTTGTAAGTGATGCTGAATATATCCAACAGAGTCTTGTGCCATAGATGCCTCAACCGCTCAACGCTTTAGAAAGCTTTTCGTCAAAAGAAGTGATGTTGCAGAGGTCATCTGCACCAAAATATAACCAATGAACACAGCCAACACGTTCAATGGCTTCACCCCCAAGAACAGCAATGCAAAAAGCACTGCTGTAAGAATCATTTTACCCATTTGCCCCGCCCAAAAGGACTGAACAATGGCGCCTATCGACCGTGCACCGAAATACTGAAACGCTTTGTATGTGAAATACATATTCGGTAGTAGTGCAGCCAGACCACCCAGCCATGCCGAGTACGCTGCGACCCATCCTTGAGTTAACCAAAATAACAATCCGACCAGGACACTCATCACTGCCTGTAACACGATAACGCGAAACATTGGCTGACGATAAAAAGCAACTTTATTTCGATATGCCACTATTTGCCTGATTCCTTCGCTATTGTCATTTTGTAATGAATAGCAACAAAATTGCGCGCAGAGTATAAGTGGCTAAAGCTATTGATTCAACTGTCATATGGTTATTTACCACTAACAGTTCAAAATAACTTAGCGTATATGCGCTAAAACCCCTTGTAACTCTTCCAATGTGCCATAGCGAATGACCAACTGGCCCTGACCTTTTGCGCTATGTTTAATCTGTACTTGTGTGCCTAAACGCTCTGCTAGCTTTTGCTCTAAACGCTTAACATCAGGATCAATAGCAGGCTTCTCAACCTCAGGTTTATCCGCTAATCGATTGCGCACTAATGCTTCGGTTTGCCTCACAGTAAAGGCTTTGGCAACAACTTCTCGTGCGGCCTCAACCTGCTGATCAGCCGGAAGACCGAGCAAAGCTCGCGCATGCCCCATTTCTAAATCACCATGCACCAGCAAGGTTTTCACTTCATCGGGCAGGCCAATAAGGCGCAATAAATTAGCAATACTGGCCCGTGATTTACCCACAGCATTAGCCACTTCTTGTTGCGTCAGCTCAAATTCTTTTTGCAAACGCTGCAAAGCGAGCGCTTCTTCAACAGGGTTTAAATCTTCACGCTGAATATTCTCAATCAACGCCATCGCAATAGCGGCTTCATCCGTTACATCACGTACAAGTACTGGAATAGTGGTTAAGCCTGCTAGCTTCGATGCACGCCAACGGCGTTCACCGGCAATAATTTCATAAGTATCTTTTGCAACCAAACGGACAACAATCGGTTGCATCACGCCTTGCGCTTTAATCGACTGCGCCAGCTCTTCTAAGCTGCCCTGATCCATATCACCGCGTGGCTGATACTTGCCCCGCTGAATGCGCTCTACACTTAAGTGCTGCAACTCACTGATTTCGGTCTGGGCTGCAGGCTTTTGTAAGGTATTGGCCGTTGCGCCACCCAGTAATGCATCGAGTCCTCGTCCTAGACCGCGTTTTTTAACCGCCATAATGATTCCTTATGTGCGTGTTGAAGCACGCTGACTGGCACGCTGGCGACGGGATAACTCTCCAGCAAGCTCTAAATACGCTAAAGCACCACGTGATTTTTTATCGTACGCCAAAACAGGCAAGCCATGACTTGGAGCCTCAGCTAAACGCACATTACGTGGAATAACCGTCTCATACAGTTTGTCACCAAAGTGATTTTGCAGCTGCTGCGACACATCATTGGTTAAGCTTAAGCGCGGATCATACATGGTTCGCAAAATACCTTCTATTTGCAGCTCAGGATTCAACTCTGCACTAATACGTTGAATACTGCCAATCAAGTCCGTTAGACCCTCCAGAGCAAAATACTCACATTGCATTGGAATCATCACTGCATCGGCCGCTACCAGCGCATTAATGGTCAGCATGCTTAAGGCCGGTGGGCAATCGATTAAAATATAATCATAGTTACCACGGACCGGCTTTAACGCATCGAGTAACCGGCGTTCTTTGTTGGGTAAATCCAGCAAAACCACTTCAGCTGCGGTTAAATCGCGATTAGAAGGCAATAATTGATAACCACCTTCCTCGGAGAATTGCATCACATCAATCAAGTCAGCTTGGCCAGTCAACACATCCAAGACTGAATGCTGCAGGCTGTGTTTATCGATACCACTGCCCATGGTAGCGTTACCTTGTGGATCAAGGTCAATCAACAATACATGGCGGCGCGTCGCCACTAAAGAGGCGGCCAAGTTAATGCAGGTTGTCGTTTTACCGACTCCGCCTTTTTGGTTCGCAATTGCCACGACCTTGCCCATGTTATCTCCTAAATTTTTACTGACGTTGCAAGATCAATAAATGCCGTTGCCCTTGGCAACCTGGCACTTTGAGGATCTGGCAGCTTTCAAGACGAAAATCTTCTGGCAATGCTTGCAACTCATCGTCAGGGTGCACACCTTTCATCGCAAGCCAATGCGTTGTTAAATCACCTAAATGGCGTGTCCAATGAGTAAAATCTTCCAGCGCGCTAAATGCCCGCGAGATAATCCCAGAGAACGCCTGCTCAGGCGTATAGGCTTCAACACGACTGTGGATAACTTTTAAGTTATCTAATTTTAACTCCAATTTAACTTGGGTTAAAAAGCGTGTTTTTTTACCGTTAGAATCCAGCAAAGTAAACTGACGTTCTGGAAACAAAATAGCTAGGGGTACGCCAGGCATACCACCACCACTGCCCACATCCAGCCAATTGTCACCGTACGGCTCAACATATTGAACCACACTTAGGCTATCCAGCAGATGACGTGAGACCATTTCATCAGGATTACGTACTGCGGTTAAATTATAAGCCTTATTCCACTTAATCAATAAACCTAAATACTGCAGCAATTGCTCGTGCTGCAGTTCGCTTAAGCTGACATTGAGTTGCTGTGCACCTTGAGTTAATTCTTGCGCATGCTGTGTCGTTACACTCATAAGTCTGGCTGCTCCAACAACTGCGTAGCTTTACGCTTTTTCAAGTGCACCATCAACAAGGATACCGCTGCTTGTGTCACACCGGGTATACGCGATGCTTGCCCTAAAGTTTCAGGACGTGCCGCCAATAATTTCTGTTGAATCTCTTTGGATAATCCAGAAATCAGCGTGTAATCCATATCAGTGGGTAACTTCACCGCTTCGCTGGCACGCATTTTAGCAATATCGTCCAGTTGGCGATCCAAGTAACCGGCATATTTAGTTTTAATCTCAAGCTGCTCAGCAATATGCTCATCGGTGATACCACCACCTGTGACTGCCACTAAATCCACATAGTTAATCTCTGGACGTGCCAGTAAATTCATTAAATTATATTCATGGGTCAAAGGCGTATTAAATTTCGCCATCACCGCTTCACCTAACGGAGTACCCGGACGTACCCAAGTATCTCTCAGGCGCTGCTCTTCAAGTGCAATCGCTTCACGTTTGGCTTCAAATACTGACCAGCGGTGATCATCGACTAATCCAATTTCACGACCTTTTTCAGTTAAGCGCATATCGGCGTTGTCTTCACGCAGAATTAAGCGGTATTCCGCGCGTGAAGTGAACATACGGTAGGGTTCTTGTGCACCTTGGGTGATCAAGTCATCCACCAATACACCTAAATAGGCTTCATCACGACGCGGATGCCAACTGTCTTTGCCTTGTGAACGCAGTGCTGCGTTACTACCGGCTAACAAACCTTGGATACCCGCTTCTTCATAACCGGTGGTGCCATTGATTTGTCCAGCAAAGAACAAACCGTGAATCACTTTGGTTTCTAAACTGTATTTCAAATCTCGTGGATCAAAGTAATCGTATTCAATGGCATAGCCTGGACGAATAATATGTGCATTTTCCATACCGCGAATCGAATGGACTAAATCCAACTGCACATCAAAGGGCAAGGATGTGGAAATGCCGTTGGGATATAACTCATGAGTTCGTAGACCTTCAGGCTCTAAAAAGATCTGATGGCTGTCTTTATCAGCAAAGCGGTGAATCTTATCCTCGATGGATGGGCAGTAACGTGGGCCAACACCCTCAATTACACCCGCATACATCGGTGAGCGATCCAAGTTTTTAGCGATAATCTCATGGGTTTTGCTGTTGGTATGGGTAATCCAGCAACTGACTTGCTCAGGATGTTGTTCTCGGTTGCCCAAGAAAGACATGACTGGCAGCGGTGTATCACCTGGTTGTTCAGTCATCACTGAGAAATCAACCGAACGCGCATCAATACGTGGTGGTGTTCCAGTTTTTAAGCGATCAATACGTAAAGGTAATTCACGCATACGTTGTGCTAAGGCATTCGCGGGTGGATCACCGGCACGGCCGCCTGAGTAGTTTTGTAAACCAATATGGATCAGTCCGCCAAGGAATGTACCTGTGGTTAACACCACGTTATCGGCAAAGAAACGTAAACCCATTTGCGTCACAGCACCACGTACGCAATCGTTTTCCACAATCAAGTCTTCAACCGCTTGTTGGAAAATCCATAAGTTGGGCTGGTGCTCTAAAATTTCACGAATCGCAGCTTTGTAAAGAACGCGGTCAGCTTGTGCACGAGTGGCACGTACGGCGGGTCCTTTACGGCTGTTGAGAATTCTAAATTGAATACCGCTTAAATCTGCTGCGGTTGCCATTGAGCCACCCAAGGCATCAATTTCTCTGACCAAATGACTTTTACCAATCCCACCAATGGCTGGATTACAGCTCATCTGCCCGAGGGTTTCGATGTTATGAGTCAATAATAAGGTTTTTACACCCATTCGTGCAGAAGCCAATGCAGCTTCAGTGCCCGCATGGCCACCACCAATTACTATCACGTCAAAACGGGAAGGATAATCCACCGTACACCTCAGGATTTTAGCTAAAAACGGATGAACTCATCAATACAACAATCCTGTGTCATCAGACTGGATTTGTATACAGGGCTATTCGGTTTGGCGATAGCGAGTTCTAAGACCGCAATAGTATAGATTTTTGCGCAGCTTTGCATAAGCGTTTCATCACTGAGCTTTTGCTCTGGGCCGGTTGTTAATGCAATTAGATATTAATTAAGTATAAAGATATAAAGCTTATTACTAATGCTATTACTACTGGAGCTGTTTTTTGTGGATATCTATATAAAACCCTTTAAAAACAATAGCTTGTAAAGGTTTTAAGTCTGTTGAGAACCATCATTGGGCCAGTTGGATAAGCTCTTTAAGCTTGTGGACAACTAGGCTACTTATCCACAGGCGAAGTTATCCACAGTTTTAGCCACCGCTTATCAACTGAGCTCAACAGCGGTTCTCCACAGGGCTTATGAGTGAAAATAAATTTAAAAATAGTGATAAATGAATGAAATGACTTCGCTTACAGGGGAAATATCCAAAACAAACACTTTAAATACTCAAGTT
>DASRNZ010000052.1:0-6433 GCA_035647155.1 Thiopseudomonas sp. | reverse complement strand
AATAGAGCCTGTCGGTGCGCTCATCCACGCGAACGTTAGCCATGATTAAGCCTCCGCTTGGAAAGGCATCGCGACGCTGTCGCTGTATGAAGCCAGCAAATCTTCTTTAATAGCTTCCCAAATAAACAAGTACTTGCGGCCACCAAACGGGCGTACATAGTGACGGCCTTCAAACAGGCACTTATCTACCAGCTGATGGCGAATGGTGCGTGCGTTGTAGTGGATGCGCTCAGAGAGCTGCTCGGTGGTTAAGAACGTATGAGACATTTTTCTAACTCCTAGGTAGAATCACCTACTGATTAATTAAAAGACCTGTAACTAGGCCCTACAAACAAAAGAAAGGCTTTATGCCTTGCTGTAGGGTGATTATATGTACTTTTAGCACTAATGCAAGTCTTTATGCCTTTCTCTAGGGCTTTCGAGGGAAGTGAAATGATTAAGTGCCATCTATCTACTCTTATGGGTATGCACAAAATGAAAATTATTGATGTAGCTCGGGAAACGGGTTTGCACCGAAATACAGTTGCTGCGCTTTATGACGAGCGCGCTATCAGAGTTGACTTGAATGCAATTGATAAACTGTGTGAGCTTTTTAACTGTGAAGTGGGTGAGATTTTTGAGTACATGCCTAATAGCAAGGGCGAGACTGAGGAGTTGGGCTGACTTGTCACGCTATTTTAGCGCTCGATGAAGAGCGCACTACGCATATTGATCTAAATACAATGGCTAGATTGAGCGAGCTATTCGAATGCTTTATTGATCATTTTTTGAATACACGCTAGGTGCTGAGCAGAGCTCAGTTTTGCTGACCAAAGCTAATAGATAAAGATTTTAAAAGTGAAGCCCGAAGGTCATAAATTATTCCTGCTGACCAATAAATTGGTCAGCATTTTGTCAGCATAATGGCAGGATTTGGCCAACATTTGGTCAGCAAAGTGTTTGTAGGGTTTTGAGAAATTGTATTTGTTAGCTGATTTTTAGCTGGAAAGCAGCTTGGAATACTGGATTTTATAGGGGTTTTTAGTAGAAGGGAGTGTTGCTGTAAGCCGCGCAGGGCAAGGGTTGTAGAGAGCCCAGATACAAAAAAGCCCCAAACAAGTAAATGCTTGAGGCTTTAATGATGTATTTGGTTGCGGAAGCAGGATTTGAACCTACGACCTTCGGGTTATGAGCCCGACGAGCTACCAAACTGCTCCATCCCGCGGCGCAAAGTATAGCGCGTTTTTGAACCTTGTCAAACCTTTACTGAGTTTAAATACAGCAAAGCCCCGTTTCTTAGCGCTCTGATGTTAAGCTACTGACGGTACAGACACTGTGTATAGGGGTTACAGAGGTTTTGAGTTCGCGAAAAATAATTCACATCGATGCTGATTGTTTTTATGCCGCTATTGAAATGCGCGATGATCCACGCCTGCATGGGCGTGCTGTTGCTGTGGGCGGCGCGGTAGATCGGCGTGGAGTAGTGGCAACCTGCAACTATGAAGCGCGCTCTTGGGGTGTGCATTCTGCCATGCCGATGGCGCGTGCGCTGAAGCTCTGCCCTGACCTTGAAGTGATTAAGCCTCGAATGGAGGCCTATAGAGTCGCCTCGAAACAGATTCATAATATCCTGCATGACTACACTGACTGTATTGAGCCGTTATCTTTGGATGAGGCGTTTTTGGATGTCAGCGAGTGTGAAATATGTTCTGGCAGCGCTACCTTAATTGCTAAAGATATTCGCAGCCGGATTTGGCAAGAATTGCGTTTAGTAGTGTCGGCAGGTGTAGCGCCCAATAAATTTCTAGCAAAAATTGCTTCGGACTGGCGCAAACCCAATGGCTTGTTTGTCATTACGCCAGGTGAGGCGGATGATTTTGTTTTAGCGCTACCGGTGAAAAAGCTGCACGGCGTCGGCAAGGTCACTGCAGCTAAACTGTCGCGCATGGGGATTAATGATTGCGCACAATTGCGAGAGCACAGTGTGCTGTCGCTGACAAAAGCCTTTGGCAGCTTCGGCGAGCGCTTATGGTCTTTAGCACGCGGGATTGATCAGCGTCCTGTTGAGTCTAATAGTCGGCGGCAAAGCCTGAGTGTTGAACGCACCTTTAATCAAGACTTGCACGATTTATCAGCCTGCCAAGCACATCTACCAGGTTTACTAGACGAGTTAACACGGCGCCAAGCGCGCTTGGATAGCAGTTACCAACCTGAGAAGCCCTTTGTAAAAGTCAAATTCCACGACTTTACGCAAACCACCATCGAGCAAGCGGGAGCACCGATGGACTTGGACAGTTACCGCCTGCTGCTGTCTACTGCCTATCTGCGCGGTAATAAACCGGTACGACTCTTAGGTGTCGGTGTGCGCTTACTCGATCAACAACAGCAAGATGCTGTGCAACTGGATTTATTCACTCAATGAGAACTGCTGATCTGCGCGTGATTGATCCACAATGGACGGCTGCATGATGCTCAGCTGGATCAGCTATCTAGGGCTGGGGTTTTCTGCTTGCATTGCCGCCACCTTATTGCCGATGCAATCTGAAGCTGCATTAGTCGCCCTACTCGCTCTAGAACCTCGCGCAATGTATTCGCTAGTACTGGTCGCATCGCTAGGCAACGTGCTCGGCTCGCAAATTAACTGGTGGCTGGGTACACAATTACAGCGCTGGCAAACTCGGCGCTGGTTCCCAGTCTCAGCCAAGCAACTGGAACGCGCACAGCAGTGGTATCAGCGCTATGGCCGCTGGAGTTTACTATTGAGTTGGCTGCCGATTGTCGGTGACCCGATTACCCTTGTTGCCGGGGTTTTACGTGAGCCCTTTTGGCGTTTTACGCTGCTGGTCACCCTTGCTAAAACGGGACGCTATGCTGTTTTAGCCTATGTAACCCTGTATGTTTTAGACTAGTAAAACTGACACGGTAGGCTGAGGCAGCGCCCTGCTGTATGATTGCCGCACGTTTAATCTGTGAGAACTGTATCTGTTATGCCTAATGCATCAGCGAAAAAGTCACCCCGCCTATTTAAACTGGCCAGCGTCAATCCTGAAGACTACCGTCAACAAACGCGCAAAGCGACCTGGATTATTATTGCCGTGTTTGTGGCATTAGCCATGCTGTTATCCAGCTTATTGGTGATGTTTTTTGGTGAGACGGGAGGTGATAATTTTCGCTTCAATTTGAGTGGTGTGATCGCCGGAGTGGTTATAACTGCGGTACTGGTTCGCTCCGTCTTCAGTCAACAGCCTTGGATGGCAGCCAACGTCTACAGCTGGCAACTCAAGCGCAGCTTAATGAGCGTGACCAATGTGATGCACAACGTAAAGGTGGGTGTTGAGGCGCAGCAGCTTGATGCGATGAAATTATTACGCTTTTATCATTTAGGCTTAATGCAAATGCACCGATTAGACGGCAACACAGGGGAAGCCAGTCAAATGATCCTTGAGGTTGATCGACATAAACAGCTGATGGAAGAGCTGGGTATCGATAGTGATCAGCAAACACTAGATCCTGCTTGGATTAAAGCGGTTAAAACCAAATAAACAAGGCACTGCTAAAACACTGCAACCACCCATGTATGACCCATTTAAATGCCATACATGGATGGTCATATTTTACATTTTTTTGATGGTGTGAATCTCATCTTTATTGATCTGTACCGTTTTTCCATCCTGCTGTTTAAACTGGTAAAAACCACTGTCTTCATCATATTTAGGTTTGCCAGAGGTCTCCAGTTGACGACCATCTTTTAAGGTGATCACCGTTGGCGAAGAACAACCGGCTAAAACCATCACTGCAACCGCAGCACAGACTGCCGTAATATATTTATGACTCATGGAACGTCTCCTTTTGGAGTGCAAAAAATTAATATATAAGACTGAACCTAACCTATACAAGTTCAGAATGAAATTACTCAGAAGTCGGTTCTTGCGCAGATAACAGATCTAAATCATCCAGCAACTCTTTAGGCACATTGCGTCTTAGACATAACTGACACTGCTGACTTTCCATATCAAATAAAATCACCGCCTGCTTTGTTTCAAGCGCACGATGCACACGCTCAATACGTTTTTCCAGTGGTGTCTCATCCCCATTGTCCATACCATCACGGGTGACAAAATCTTCAATTAAACCGGTCAACGTATCGGCAGATAACTGTTCAAAAGGTATCAACATGGATTCATTCATTCTACGAAAGGAAGTGTACTTTAACATAGCCTCTCGAGCACTGACCCAGCCACCTCAAAACTTTTAGAAATCCCCCTGCAATAACGTTACACTCGATTGTTTGAATGTTGCTGCACTCTTGATGTCAATAAAACGGCGCACTTTAGATCCGAATCGACTTTAAATATTAGCCAACAGTGATTTCAAAAAAGAGCCTCCAAGGCCTACTCACAGCAGATATAAGTACCTTTTACAATGAATGACATACTACAAAGCATTTTAACCTGGTCAAGCGGCAGCCCCTATTGGCTGGCTGCTGCAATTTTTATTACCGCTTTTTTAGAATGCTTAGCCTTAGTCGGCATTCTTTTGCCGGGTGTGGTTTTAATGTTTGGTTTAGCTGTGATTGCCGGCGGCAGCACTTTAGGTCTGCCAAGCATTTTATTGCTGGCATGGTTGGGCGGCTTAACCGGTGACTTTGTCTCATATGCTCTGGGGTATCACTTCAAGCATAAAGTACCGCGACTGCCTTTATTGCGCACCCATCCACAATGGCTGGCCAGCGCTGAAATCCACTTTGATCGCTACGGTGCATTAAGTTTATTGCTCGGGCGCTTCATTGGTCCATTACGCCCCGTATTACCGCTGATGGCTGGCATGCTCTCAATGCCACTGGCGCGCTTTTCAGGAGTCAGTCTTATCGCTGCTGCGGGCTGGTCTGTTGCTTATATGATGCCAGGCTGGCTGGTCGGCGCAGCATTCGAACTGAGCCCGCCAACGGGCTTTTGGCTGCAAGCAGCATGGGTTTTTGGATGTTTAGGTTTGTGCGCAGCCATCAGTATCTTCAGCTGCTTGCGTGGCTGGCGAACCAGCAGTTTAATCAGCGCTAGCATTTTTGGTGTTGCGTTGCTTGCTCTGATGCTGAATTGGCAGAGCTTAGCGGTGTTTGATACCTACTTACATGATCTCAGCCAGCTTATTCGCGCACCATGGCTTGACCATACAATGGTAGTGATTACACGCTTAGGTGATTTTTCTACACAGGTTATTATTAGCGCACTACTCTGTGCTGTGCTGTTGTTATCACGACAATTCCAAGCGCTATTTTTTGCCGGTGGCTCTTTATTCACTGTGGCTATCAGTAACTATGTACTAAAACACTTCTTTGAGCGGGAGCGACCATCGGTGTTGCTTGAGCCCTTGCAACATTTTAGTTTCCCCAGTGGCCACAGTGCTTCTGGTTTTGCATTTTTTCTAGTGCTCGGTGTGCTGGCGAGTCGTCAGCAACCACAGCGTTGGCGCATCATTTGGCTGTTGGCCGCACTGATTCCTGCGCTGTCTATTGCTCTATCGCGCGTTTATTTAACAGCGCATTGGCCCACTGATATTTTAGCTGGCGGACTCTTAGCCAGTGTGATCTGTTCAGTCAGCTTATTCCTTATCCAAGTCAAACAACCCATCACAGCGTTGAGAAAACAGCACTGGCAAATAATTGTGCCAACACTCTTGCTCGCATTGACCCTATTGCTGAGTTGGAATTTAGCGGACGCCCTGCATAAATACGCGTACTGATTCATCATTAGGAGACTGCTCGCTGTGACACGAAGCCAGTCTCCTTCCCGCAGTTTATTTAACTGTTAATTTACTTAAGTTCTTCTCAAGTATCGCCATACCAATTCCTTTAACCTCAAGAAGCTCATCAACCATGGCAAATTCACCATGAGCCTCGCGGTATTCAACAATAGCGCGCGCTTTAGCTGCACCCACACCATTGAGTTCACGCGCAAGCGTCTCAATATCAGCGGTATTAAGATTGACAACCGGTTGCTCAATCATAGCCACGGCTTGTGCACCTGTTTGTGCTGTAGGCTCAGCAGCGATAGCAAATAAACTACCTGCACCGAGAGCTGCAGCTAAGAGTGTATTAATAATTTTTTTACGCATAGAAACACCTTCCTTGTGGATTTTAAATTCGTGCAGCCTGTATCTCTTTTACAGTTGTTACCCAACGGCTACAGAATTCAAAATAGTCTTGTTTCTAAGCTTGTCAAAATTAAGTTGAGTTATGTGATGTTGCACACAAAACTAAGCGCTACAGGGAATCCGATGTGTAACCACTCAGCCAGCTCTAACTGGATAGACCTGCTATTCGCTTAGATATTAAATAACTAACAGCAGTAAACGTCCCTACCACTACACCAATAAAATGTGCTTCGATGATAATCGCCATACCTTCCATCTCACCTTGATACCCGCCGTGAGCACGCCACATTTCAAGCAAAACTTT
>DASRNZ010000051.1:0-37895 GCA_035647155.1 Thiopseudomonas sp. | reverse complement strand
AGCAAATGACTGTTAATCATTGGGTCCCTGGTTCGAGTCCAGGTCGTGGAGCCATCGGGGTATAGCGCAGTCCGGTAGCGCGCCTGCTTTGGGAGCAGGATGTCGGGAGTTCGAATCCCCCTACCCCGACCATTTTTGGGTCGTTAGCTCAGTGGTAGAGCAGTTGGCTTTTAACCAATTGGTCGTAGGTTCGAATCCCACACGACCCACCATGTATTTTTGAATACACATTCTAAGCCTCAAGCATTTATGCTCGGGGCTTTTTTTGTTTTTGTCGATTAATATATGGTTTCTTCAGAAAGCCTCGTACTAAATAAGTGCGGGGTGATGTCGATATACTCTTCGTATTACGAGTCTTGACCAGACTGTACATCTATAAATCTTCTGAGTCTGCAGCGTGTCTGTCTATGCAGAGCACGCTTTACCGCTGCTTAGTGGCTGCGTGAGACAATATAATCTGCCAGTTGGCGCAAATGCTTGGCACGTTCGTCAAAGCCTGTCAGTGCTTCTTGCGCTTGGTCTCTAAGAGCGTAAGCATAGTCTTGGGCTTCTTTTAGGCCGAGTAGGGCTGGGTAGGTGGGTTTATCATGCTCGATATCACTGCCTTGTTGCTTGCCCAGTGTTTGTGTGTCGCTGGTCACATCCAAAATATCATCTTGGACTTGAAAAGCTAGGCCGATGGCTTGTGCATAGTGTTCAAGTGCTGCCAAAGCTTGAGGTGTTGCAGCATTACTGGCAATCGCGCCGAGACGTACGCTGGCTTCAATTAATGCGCCGGTTTTATGGCGGTGCATCAATTCAAGTGTGCCTTGGCTAATATTTTGCCCAACTGAGCTTAAATCAATCGCTTGCCCGCCTACCATTCCGGCTGCGCCTGATGCTTTAGCAAGGACTTGCAGCATAGCCAGACGCTGTTGGCAGCTGATGGGTGACAGTTGTTCATCGCCCAGCGCGTCAAATGCCAATGATTGCAGGGCGTCGCCGGCTAAGATGGCATAGGCTTCGTCAAAAGCTTTGTGCGTAGTGGGTTTGCCGCGGCGTATATCATCATCATCCATTGCCGGTAAATCATCATGCACCAGCGAGTAGGCGTGAATCAGTTCTACTGCACAGGCAGCGCCATAGGCTTGCTCTAATTCGCCGCCCAATGCTTGGCAGCTGGCAAAGACCAATAGCGGCCGCACACGCTTACCGCCGTTCATCACACTATAGTGCATGGCGGCATATAAACGCTCTAGTTCAATTGTCGGTGCTTGTAAGAGTTGTTCCAGCGCACCATCAACATGCTGCTGACAAAAGTGCTGATAATCAGAGATCAAGGCAAAAGACTTCCATCGTGAGGTTGTTCAGTAAGCGCGCCGTTTTTCTCAATTAATACGTTAATACGCTGTTCTGCGTCTTGTAGGGCACTTTGGCATTCGCGGGTTAAAGCAATGCCTTGCTCAAATGTTGCAAGGGAGTCTTCAAGGGATAAATCCCCGCTTTCCAAGCGCTCAACCAGCACTTGTAGTTCATCTAAAGACTGTTCGAATACGGGTGTTTTTTTTTGGCGAGCCATGCAGCCCTCACAAAATTAAGGAGTAGGTGGGTGTAGAATATAGCTTAGTTATGGCTAGATCAGCTTGATCTCTACATCGTACCTGACAAAGTATAGCCCAACTCTAGAGCGAGCTAAATTACTAACGTCGTTGCTCGCAGAACAATTTGTAAATTAAAGCCTGTGCTAGACATGCTTAATAGTGTTTGAGCTGGTTGTCACTGGTGAAGTGTTGTTCAGCAGGCTGTGCTTTTGAAAAATAATATCCTTGCAGCCTGTGGCAGCCATGCTCACGTAAGAATAAGGCTTGTTCGGCTGTTTCAATGCCCTCAGCAACGACTTCAAGATTAAGCAGGGCTGCGATGGTCAGAATGCCTTGGACTAAAGCAATAGATTCTTGGCTGTTGGGTAAGCCTGCAACAAACTCTTGGTCAATTTTAATGCCATCAAATTTGAAGCGTTTAATATAGCTGAGCGATGAGTAGCCTGTGCCAAAATCATCAAGGAACATCAGCAGGCCCGCTGCTTTAAGTTGAGTCAGTGTTTGTTGAACTTGCGAGCCTGAATCAAGCAGTAAGCTTTCGGTAACTTCCAGTTCGATCAGTTGAGTTGGCGTCTGTTCTTCGTGCATTATTGTCAGCAATGAACCAGCTAAGTCAGCCTGTAGAAAGTCCAGTGGTGACAAATTGACGGCAATACGCAGCGGTGTGCCTTGATTGTTCCATAGCGTTGCTTGGCGGCAGGCGGTGCGGAACACCCAGCGTGATACATCTAGAATCATGCCTGACTCTTCCAGTAGTGGAATAAACTGATCGGGAGAGACTGGGCCGCACGAGGGTGACGTCCAGCGCAGCAAGGCTTCCATAGCGATGGGTAGACCGGAGTCGTCGATTTGCGGCTGATACAGTAACTCAAACTCATTATTATTCAGGGCGTAACGCAATTCGTCAGTGAGTTTCTGGCGTAAAGTAGCGTCTGTATTGAGGCTGCTATTAAAGCTGACAAAACAATTGCGGCTGGTTTTTTTAGCGTGGTGCAGGGCTAAATCGACATGCTTAAACAGCTGTATCGGATTGCCGCCTTTTTTGTGTTTGTGAGCAATACCAATACTGGCGGTAATATAGAGTTCGTATTGCAGAACCTTAAAGGGTTGTTTAAAAGCATCCAGTAAGCGCCGAGCTAATTGCTCAGCATCTTCAAGAGACGCCTGATACAGGGCCAGCATAAACTCATCGCCACCAACGCGAGCCAGTACATCTTTATCTTGAGTGTATTCTTGCAAGCGGCTAGCGACGGCCTGTAATAGTTGATCGCCGATATTATGCCCCAGACTGTCATTCAGGTATTGAAAGCGATCCAGATCCAGCATAATCAGGCTGAGTTCGAGATTCTTTTCCAGCATGTCTTCAATGTGACTGAGAATATTGTTGCGGTTTGCCAGCCCCGTTAGGACATCGTAATTGGCCAGATAGTATAAACGCTGCTCTGCTTGTTTGCGCTCGCTGATATCGTTGAGTAGCAGCAATTCAAAGCTTTGCTCATCACGTGAAAAGGTACTGATTGAAGCTTCAATGATCAGCGTGTGCAAAGAGTCGGTGATATTCAGTAAGGCTGTTTTATCCTTGTTCAGCAATAACTGCTGTAATGGCTCAGGCGTGCTAAAAAGCTGCGAGATATCAGCAGCCAGCAGCTCCTCTGATCTCATCTTAAATAAAGATTGTGCTGCTGGGTTCGCTTCGATAATGCGCTGCTGATCATTGAGCACCAGCAAGCCAACCGGTGCTGCACCTAATACACTACGCAGCATGTGTTCGCTTTCTTGTAGGGCTTGATGATTATTTTCCAGCTGTATCAGCATGCTATTGATATCAGTGCCGAGTTGGCTGATCTCATCCTGCCCTTTTAAATCAGTGCGGACTTTAAGGTCACCTGCACCGTAGAGTTGAGTGACTTGGCCGATATGGGCTATACGCTGTACGACGAGATGAAAATAAAGACGGTTTAAAATCAGCCCTAGAACAAATAGTAATAACAGTGACTGACCTAAGTAGAGCCAAGCGCTATTGCTGGTTTGTTGTAAGAGTAGAGCGAAGTCCAGCTCAACTAAAAGCGCAGCGGAGGGATCGTCCTTATTAAACTGCATGCGATTAAGCGGGTAGACCACTAAGTAACTTTGTTTACCAGTTAACAGCCACGAAGGAGTGTCTTTATTAATTAATTCTAGCAGAGGCTGCTCAGTCAACTGGTTGTTAATACTGGTTTCTAAACCTAGACGGGTTGAAGAAATCGTTTGTAATTGTGAGTCTATTACCGCGGCCCAAGTGACGTTGGGTAAGCTGCCGAGTTCTGCCAGTTGAGTGATCATTTCTTCAGTACGGTTCAGGCGGAAATGGTCGTTTAGGCTGCTTTGCAGCTGAATCAGCATATGGTCGGTGTAATTGCGCCATGAATCCAGAGCATTTTTTTGACTCAGAGGCAATTGAATCAAAATTAATAAGGCAGTGAAAGCAATCGCGAAAATGCTCAGCAAGGCTGGGATTGACCAGCGTAGTGGGTAACGTTTTAGCACGGGTCACCTGAGCAACTTGGTAGCAGTAAATTCGTGTCTATGGGTTGTTGTATCTGACCTTTTTCTAGCATATAAGCTTGCATCGCCTCAATGCGTTCAGCTAAGACGCCTTCTTTAAAGTATAAGGAATTCAGTGCTTTATCACCCATAACCATGCCGTTGAGTGCTTGGGTGAAGGTTGGCTTGTCGAGTCCTAAGCGCTTTTGTATAAAGGCATCATTTTTTTCACGGTTTTCAAGCCAAGCATCAAGACTGCTATACCAAAGGGTACGGATATGTTCACGTAGTTTTGGCGTGATGTATTCACGATTCACCACTAATACATCGATAATTTCGTTGCGTAAATTGCGACTGGAAAAGATCGGTACAGCCCCAGAAGCTAGAGCTTGACTGTGGATTGCAGCAGTATTAATCGATGCATCAACAGTGCCTTTGTTTAATGCCTCAATATGCAGGTAGGCAGGAATGTTGACCACTTCAATATCAGTTTGCGAGAGTTGTGCTTCATCTAAAATATGCGCTAAAAAGAAAGCCCCCAGCGTGCCGCCTTCAACTGCAATACGTTTGCCCTTAAGATCCGCTAACGTTTCAATATACGACTTGGCATATAAAGCGTCAGAACCAATCGATAGGTTGGTGACTAAGAGAATCTCAATATCATGCCCTGTATTTTGCAGTACCAGAGCTTCATCAAGGGTCAGCATGGCAGCATTCAGCAAGCCATTGTGCAGGCCGCGGATTACACCGTTTGATGTGGGGTATTCGACTAGACGGATATTGGCAGATGTTGCCCAGCCTAGCTCATCAGCTAGATAAATCGGAGCGTAGCCGAGCCAGCGATTACCGCCGATGCGTAAGGGGTCTGAAGGGGATTCACAGCCACTTATAAATAAAACGCACAGCATAGCAATGAGGATGATGCGCATTGATATATCTCGCAGTGTGAGTTGTTAATAATAAATAGATCTTATAGCTTGAAATAACAACACTTTGCAGCTTTAACAGTAAAGTACTGTGAACAATAGCAGACGCTGCGAGTCGCGGCTGCTATTGCTTTAGTTTTACTTATTACTTATTAAAAGCAGCAGCCGCTTTAATAATTTCTTCGCGTGCAGCGGCAGCATCACCCCAGCCTTCAACCTTAACCCACTTACCTTTTTCCAGATCTTTGTAGTTTTCAAAGAAATGCTTGATCTGTTCGATCAATAAAGGTGGCAGGTCAGTGTATTCGTGTACATCGTTATACAGTTGAGTGATTTTTTCGTGTGGAACTGCGATCAGCTTTGCATCACCACCCGCTTCGTCAGTCATATGCAGAACACCAACTGGACGTGCACGGATCACAGCACCCGGGGCAACCGGATAAGGGGTCACGACTAAAACGTCAAGCGCATCACCATCATCAGCTAAGGTGTTAGGAATAAAACCATAGTTAGCTGGGTAGAACATCGGTGTGGCCATAAAACGGTCAACCATCAGGTTGTCAGTTTCCATATCAATTTCATATTTGATTGGCGCATGGTTTGCTGGGATTTCAATAGCGACATAGATGTCGTTAGGAAGGTCTTTACCCGCTGGGATTTTGCTAAAGCTCATATTTGGATATCCAAAGGAAAGTAAGAAAGTACAACAATTATAGGGGTATTTGTGAGGCGATACCAAGTATTGCTGTGTACTGGTTTTTTGTGATCTAGATCGCGACTACTGATCGATCGTTGCGCCTGTATGGCTTTGTCTTACAGGCGAACGAGACGATTTTTATAGAGGTAAAATATAACTTCTAAAGTTCTGGTCTTCTAAGAAATCTGCAGACTCATATAAGCGTTGGGCAATTTCGTTGCTGGCATGAATGGATACGCGTAAACGCACAACATTATTTTCACGCGCTTGCTTGGCAAGGGCTTTGAGTAACTTGTTGGCCACTTGCTTGCGACGAGATTCTTCAGTGACATACATATCATTGAGAATCCAAATAGGGCGCAATAATACAGAAGAAAAGCTTGGGTACACTAAGCAAAAACCCAGGGCTGCATCGTTTTCAATAGCCAGTAAAATAATGGCTTCTTGTTTATTCAGGCGTTCGGTTAAGAATGCTTTTGAGTCTTCCTGTTGCGGCATCGCATTATAAAATTCACGGTAGTCGACAAACATCGGCGTCAGTTGGTCTAGATGTTCTAAGCTGGCTTGAATAATGCGCATGGCAATTCTCTTTTTCTATAAGTGGGTCATCGCTAGACTAGCAATCGTGCCTTAAAGCAGCGCTGACATGCAAATATGTTGTGCTTGTTTGTGACGCTGTGGCTTGTGGTAATCTTGCCAACACTTATTTGGGGTTTGTATGCATATTCATATTTTAGGTATTTGCGGTACATTTATGGGGTCTTTGGCGTTATTGGCTAAAGAGCTAGGCCATCGCGTGACGGGTTCGGATGCCAATGTGTATCCGCCGATGAGTACGCAGCTTGAAGAGCAGGGTATTGAGCTGATGCAGGGCTATCATCCTGAGCATTTGCAACCAGTGCCTGACTTAGTGGTGGTGGGTAATGCGTTGTCACGTGGCAATCCAGCAGTGGAATATATGCTCGATGTGGGCTTGCCTTATGTGTCGGGCCCGCAGTGGTTGGCCGAGCATGTATTGCAAGGACGTTGGGTGTTAGCAGTGGCTGGAACCCACGGCAAAACCACCACCAGCAGTATGTTGGCGTGGATTTTAGAATATGCCGGTATGGCGCCTGGGTTTTTAATCGGTGGTGTGCCGCAAAACTTTGGTGTGTCAGCACGTTTAGGCGCAACCGACTTTTTTGTTGTTGAAGCCGATGAATATGACAGCGCCTTTTTTGATAAGCGCTCTAAGTGCGTGCATTACCGTCCACGTACGACAGTATTAAATAACTTAGAATTTGATCATGCGGATATCTTCCCTGATTTAGCGGCGATTGAGCTGCAGTTTCATCATTTATTACGCACTGTACCAAGCAATGGTCTAGTGATTTATCCTGCGCAAGAACACGCATTGCAGCGCGTGATTGATAAAGGCTGTTGGACACCGGTGCAAACTACGGGGCCAGACGGTCAGTGGCAAGCGCGCTTAATTAAAGACGATGGCTCCGAGTTTGCGGTGTTATTGGAGGGTGTTGAGCAAGGTGTTGTGCAGTGGCCTTTGACCGGTTTGCATAACGTCGCCAATGCGCTAGCGGCTTTAGCTGCAGCGCGCCATGTGGGTGTGACCGCTGATCACGGTGCGCAAGCTTTGGCTGAGTTTCAAAGTGTAAAGCGTCGTATGCAAAACTTAGGCTGTGTGCAGGGTGTGACGGTTTATGATGACTTTGCTCATCACCCCACAGCGATTGCCAGCACCTTAGACGGTTTACGTAAGCAAGTGGGTAAGCAGCGTATTATTGCGGTGATTGAGCCGCGCTCCAACTCGATGAAGCTCGGTGCGCACCGTGAAGGTCTAGCGCCTTCAACGGCTGATGCGGATCATGTGTTTTGGTATGCGCCGGATAATCTAGGTTGGGACTTGGCCGGGGCGGTAGCTAATGCTCCGGTGCCAACCCAAGTGTGTAGCACCTTAGACGATATTATTGCTGGTGTTCTAGCGTTAGCGCAGCCTGATACTCAGGTGGTGATTATGAGTAATGGTGGTTTTGGCGGTATTCATACGCAATTAATTGAAGCCTTGGAGGCAATGTAATGACAGGCCCAAAACGAATTACGGTAGCAATGACGGGCGCATCCGGAGCGCAGTATGGTTTACGTTTGCTTGATTGCTTAGTGCAAGAAGATCGCGAAGTGCATTTCTTAATTTCTAAAGCCGCGCAGTTAGTGTTGGCGACAGAAACGGATGTGATACTGCCACCTAAGCCGCAAGCTATGCAGCAGTTTCTAACTGAATACACCGGTGCTTCTGCAGGACAAATTCGCGTGTACGGCAAAGAAGATTGGATGTCATCGGTGGCCTCGGGCTCCGGTGCGCCCAATGCGATGGTGGTGGTGCCCTGTTCCACAGGAACTTTGTCAGCCATTGCGATGGGCGCCTGTAATAACCTGATTGAACGTGCAGCAGATGTGGTACTTAAAGAGCGTCGCCAATTGATTATTGTGCCGCGTGAAGCGCCATACTCCAGTATCCATTTGGAAAATATGCTTAAACTGTCGAATATGGGAGCAGTGATTTTGCCTGCGTCTCCCGGTTTCTATCACCAGCCACAAAGTGTTGATGATTTAGTTGATTTTGTCGTGGCGCGTATTTTGAATCTTCTGCAGGTGCCACAAGATATGCTGCCGCGTTGGGGGGAGCATCATCAAGCCGGCTGGGATGAATAAAACACTCATTATTGCACTGCTGATCTGTATCATGTTCAGCGGTGGTTGCGCGAGCGTGCGTACTCTAGATGCGGCGCAAGCAGGCGCTCCAGTGATTTATTCAGGTACCCGCTTAGATTGGTACAGCTTGCAAGGTGGCTGTTATCCAGTCGAGCGCTTTGGTGCGCAGGCACCTGAGTATCCAGCGTTAGATCTGCCCTTTAGTGTCTTGCTGGATACTCTATTGTTGCCTTGGGCGCTGGCGGTTGAGCTGGGTATTGGTTTAACTGTGCAGGGTGGTCATTAACTGAATACCGATGAATGATGAGTTTTCGCGCAAGCATTTTAGTAATGGGCGGCACATGCGCTATAATTACCCACTTATAATTCTTGACCGTTTCATCTCCCAAGCCACGCCGCGTTGCGTGGTTTGTTATTTTTGCAGCGCTAGTAGGCGCCCAAACTTGAAGAGGCAACATTGATGAGTGCACTGGTAGGCGTAATTATGGGTTCCAAATCCGATTGGAGCACTATGAGCCACAGCATAGATATGCTGGAAACCCTCGGTATTCCTTACGAAGTACAGGTTGTTTCTGCGCACCGTACGCCTGATTTGCTGTTCAGTTACGCTGAGCAAGCGTCTGCGCGTGGCATTAAAGTGATTATCGCTGGTGCCGGTGGTGCAGCGCATTTGCCCGGCATGTGTGCGGCAAAAACCCACTTGCCAGTCTTAGGCGTACCAGTACAGTCATCGATGCTGTCGGGCGTTGATTCTTTGTTGTCGATTGTACAAATGCCAGCGGGCGTGCCAGTGGCAACTTTATCCATTGGTAAAGCCGGTGCAATTAATGCTTCTTTGTTGGCGGCAAGCATTATTGGTCATCAGTACCCTGAAATACATGTGGCGCTGAATGCGTACCGTGAACAGCAAACTCAAACCGTGTTAGATAATCCAGACCCAAGAGAGGCTTAATCCATGAAAGTTGGCGTGATTGGTGGCGGACAGTTAGGGCGTATGTTGGCCTTAGCCGGTACCCCTTTAGGAATGCAATTTACCTTCCTTGACCCCGCAGTGGATGCTTGTGCAGGAGCATTGGGCGAACATTTACATGCAGATTACAGCTCGCCTGAGCACCTGCAGCAGATGGCACAATCCGTCGACTTGGTGACTTTTGAGTTTGAAAGTGTCCCTGCGGAAACCGTGGCCTATTTAGAGCAGTTTGTGCCGGTCTATCCAAGCGCCAATGCTTTACGTATTGCCCGCGACCGTTGGTTTGAAAAATCCATGTTTCAAGAGGTGGGCATTCCCACCACTGAGTTTGCCGATGTGTTATCGCAAGCTGATCTAGAAGCAGCCGTTGAAAAAATTGGCTTACCCGCCGTGCTGAAAACTCGCACTCTAGGCTACGACGGTAAAGGCCAAAAAGTCTTACGTGAGCCAGCGGATGTGGTGGATGCTTTTGCTTATTTGGGCAATGTACCCTGCATTTTAGAAGGCTTTGTTGCCTTTACCGGTGAAGTATCTTTGGTCACTGTGCGTGGTCGTGATGGCGAAGTGCGTTGTTACCCATTGGTGCATAACGTGCATAACGACGGTATTTTGCATATATCTGTGGCCAGTCATGAGCATCCATTGCAGGCGCTGGCGCAAGATTATGCCGGTCGTGTACTGAAAGAATTAGACTACGTGGGCGTGTTGGCCTTTGAATTCTTTGAAGTGGATGGCGGTTTAAAAGCCAATGAGATTGCACCACGAGTGCACAACTCAGGGCACTGGACTATTGAAGGCTCTGAGTGCAGCCAGTTTGAAAACCACTTGCGCGCCGTTGCCGGTTTACCATTGGGCTCAACTGCCAGTGTCGGTCACAGCGCCATGCTGAACTTTATTGGCCGCGTGCCTGAAGCCGCTCAAGTACTGGCTATTGCTGACTGCCATTTGCATGATTACTCAAAAGAGTTTAAAGCAGGGCGTAAAGTGGGGCATGCCACCTTGCGCAGTGACAGTGAGCAGCAATTGCAATTGCAAATTAAAGCGCTTGAGCAGTTGATCAAGAATTAAAAATACCCTGAACTGCTGCACTGTAAATGTGGTCTACTGCTAACATTATTCGTGTCAACAGAGGAAAACCTATGGGCATTTTAACAACCTTAGTCATTGGACTACTGATTGGTATCGTTGCACGTTTTCTAAAGCCTGGACCTAACGGCATGGGCTGGGTTATGACCATTGTTTTAGGTATCGCAGGCTCTATATTTGCCAGCTACGGCGGTGAAGTGCTGGGTATCTATCATGCCGGTGAGCCCGCTGGGTTTATTGGTGCAGTAGTGGGTGCTGTGGTTTTGTTGTTTATCGTTGAAGCATTGCGTAAACGTTAAAAGGAGAAGGTATGCGCCGCCTGTTATTAGGCTTGTTGTTAGTCGTTGGTGCTGCACAGGCAGCGCTGGAAGAGTCTGACTGGTTGGATTTATTACCGGAGTCAGATCGTAAAGCGCTGCTGGAAATGCCTGAAATTACCCACGATACCCCTGAAGCTGAAAGTGGTTTTTATACGGCTGAAGGCGGTGGCATGCGCTCCACTGATACAGATTTGCCTGAGGTGATGTACTCAGCACAAACAGTGCCGGCACTGGATGGTCGCAAAATCTTATTAGGGGGTTACCCTGTTCCTTTAGAAACCAATGACAAAGGCGACTTTGTTGAGTTTTTCTTAGTGCCATACCCTGGTGCTTGCATCCATGTGCCACCACCGCCACCCAATCAAATTATTCTTATACGTTATCCGCAAGGTATCGCGTTAGAGGATATCTATGCGCCTTTATGGGTGGAGGGCACTTTGCGAGTGGAAGTGATCAGTAATGAGCTCGCAGACTCAGCCTATGCCATTGATGCGAAGATCGTTGAGTTAGTAACATACGACTCCCTATAGTCATTTTTAGGCTGTTTAGCACAGCCGTAACTGGATCTATTTTACCTCGAGGACGCTATGCAGCCTTTTGTAATTGCCCCATCTATTTTATCCGCAGACTTCGCTCGTTTAGGCGAGGAAGTGGATCGTGTGCTTGCTGCGGGTGCAGATACCATCCATTTTGATGTGATGGATAACCATTATGTGCCGAACCTGACGATTGGTCCGATGGTTTGTGCTGCTTTGCGCAAATACGGCATTACCGCGCCGATTGATGTGCACCTGATGGTCAAACCCGTAGATCGTATGATTGGTGACTTTATTGAAGCCGGTGCCAGCTATATTACTTTTCACCCAGAAGCCTCTGAGCATGTGGATCGCTCTTTGCAGTTGATTAAGCAAGGTGGCTGTAAAGCCGGTTTAGTGTTTAATCCTGCGACCCCTTTAGATGTCCTGAAGTACGTTTTAGATAAAGTCGATATGGTTTTGTTGATGAGCGTCAACCCAGGTTTTGGTGGGCAGTCATTTATTCCAGGCACTTTGGATAAATTGCGTGAAGCGCGTGAATTGATTGATGCCAGTGGCTTGCCGATTCGCTTGCAAGTGGATGGCGGCGTCAATGTGAAAAATATTAAACAGATTGCCGAGGCTGGCGCAGATACTTTTGTGGCCGGTTCGGCTATTTTTAATGCGCCTGATTACGCGCAAGTGATTGCGGCGATGCGTACAGAATTGGCAGGTGTAAAGCAGTGAAAACTTTGATCAGTGTACTCGGTGGGCAGTTGCCTCAATTGGTGATGTTTGATTTGGATGGCACCTTAATTGATTCAATCCCAGACCTCGCGGTTGCCACTGATCATATGTTGGTGCAGCTCGGTCGCAAGCCTGCTGGTATGGATAAAATACGTAATTGGGTCGGCAATGGTGCACCTGTTTTGGTGCGTCGCGCACTGGCTGATAGCGTTGATCACCAAGGCATTACTGCTGAGCAAGAAGCTGAAGCCTTGGCGATTTTTATGCAGGTCTACGGCACCGGTGAAAGTTTAACCACAATGTATCCCGGTGCATTGGAGACCTTGCAGTCCTTAAAAATGCTCAATATTAAAATCGCCTTGGTCACCAATAAACCGGAGAAGTTTTTACCGCGGTTATTGGCTGATACGGGGATGGCTGAGTTTTTTGATTGGATTGTTGGTGGTGATACCTTTGCCCAGAAAAAACCAGATCCAACGGGCTTGCTTTGGGTCATGCAGCAAGCCGGCGTTGCTGCTGAGCAATGCCTATTTGTTGGCGACTCACGTAATGATGTGCAAGCGGCGCATGCGGCTAAGGTTGCCTGTGTGGCCGTGACTTACGGTTATAATTATGGCGAGCCGATCAGTGCAGATAATCCCGCGTTAATTGTGGATGATTTGCGCGAGCTGTTTCTATAAGCCTTGGCTTAGCAGTTGTATGAGGCAGGCCAACTGATGCAGGTGGGTTATGCTTGGTATCTGTTCGCTATGTTGATTGCAGTAGGATCTGAAGTGATCGCTGCAGAATCATTCTGCACGGTCATAACAGCTGCTATAGGCGCATCTGATTCGTGCACACTCAGTGTGGCTCTTAAAAAATAATAGCGCTGCAACATAATGCCACAGGCGCCTGCTCCTATCACTGCTGCCGTGCGGGTTGTATCATGGACACCTCAAAATGAGAAATTTATCAATTTAGGGGCCAGCCGCTAGTGAACAACCCGATAAGCAATCAGACGAGCAACCAAACAACCACGCCTGCAATCAAACTCACCGAGTACAGCCATGGTGCTGGCTGCGGCTGCAAAATATCTCCTAAAGTACTTGATCGTATTCTGGCCTCCAGCCTGACCCTACCGACCGATGCCAACTTATTAGTGGGTAACAGCAGCAAAGATGATGCTGCTGCCTATGATATTGGCAATGGTCAGGTGATTCTCAGCACCACAGATTTCTTTATGCCCATTGCGGATGACCCCTTTGATTTTGGCCGCATTGCTGCGACCAATGCCATCAGTGATATTTACGCTATGGGTGGCAAACCCATTATGGCGATTGCTATCCTTGGCTGGCCGGTGGATATCTTGCCACCAGAAGTCGCACAACGTGTGATTGATGGTGGCCGTCAGGCCTGTGCCGATGCAGGTATTATGCTGGCTGGTGGTCACAGTATTGATTCGCCTGAACCGATTTTTGGTTTAGCCGTGACTGGTATTGTCAGTAAAGATCAGTTGAAACAAAACAACACCGCCACCGCGGGTTGCCAACTGTATCTGACCAAACCCTTAGGTGTGGGTATTTTGACCACCGCGCAAAAGCAGAAAAAATTACGTCCTGAGCACGAGTTTTTAGCGCGCGATGTGATGTGCCAGATGAATAAAATTGGTGCTGAAGTTGCACACCTGCCGGGTGTGGAAGCGATTACTGATGTCACAGGTTTTGGCTTAATGGGCCATTTACTGGAAGTGTGTGAAGGCAGTAACGTCAATGCGGTATTGTCTGAGCAGCATATTCCACTGTTGCCACCGGTGCGTGATTATATTGCCCAAGGCTGTTTACCGGGCGGCACCCTGCGTAACTTTGATTCTTACGGCGATAAACTTGCGCCGCTAACCGATGAGCAACGTGCGCTGTTCTGTGATCCACAAACCAGTGGTGGTTTATTAATTGCGGTGCAACCTGAGCATGCTGCAGCCTTAGAGAAAGTGCTGATGGATGGGGGTGTTTATACGCAATCCATTGGTCAATTAATTGCAGCGCGTGATGATTACCGCATTGAAGTTCAGCCATGAGTCGGGCCGATACTGAAGATTTTACCCGCCTGTTTTTAGCGGATACACCAATGATGGATACGCGAGCACCGGTTGAGTTTGAGAAGGGTGCTTTTGCGTATACGATTAGTTTGCCATTGATGACCGATGATGAGCGTGCGCAAGTCGGTACTTGTTATAAGCAAAAAGGGCAGGAAGCGGCTATCAAGCTCGGACATCAATTGGTGCAGGGCGAGATTAAACAGCAACGCTTAGAGCAATGGCTGGCTTTTGCCCGTGAGAATCCAGACGGCTATTTGTATTGTTTTCGTGGCGGTATGCGCAGTCAGATTGTGCAGCAATGGATGAAAGATGCTGGCTGTGAGTATCCGCGTATTATCGGTGGCTACAAAGCCATGCGCCGTTTTTTAATCGATAGCCAAGAGCAGATTATTAATGACAGTCAGTTTTGTATTATTGCTGGGCATACGGGTTGTGCAAAAACTGATCTACTCAATAGTCTCGACAACAGTATTGATCTAGAAGAGCTGGCGCATCATCGCGGTAGTTCTTTTGGTCGACGTCCTGCTGGGCAGCCATCGCCAATTGATTTTGAAAACCAATTAGCGATTGCTTTTTTACGTCAGCATCACGCCCGTCCTAATAAGCGTATTTTGCTGGAAGATGAAAGCAAGCTGATTGGTCGCTGTGTTTTGCCGTTGCAGTTGCGTGAGCGTATGGCGATCGCACCCATTGTGATTGTCACCGCCAGTTTAGAGCAGCGCGTGGAGCACAGCTTTCGTAATTATATTTTGTATAAATTACACGAATGGCAAGAAACTCTGGGTGAGGAAGAGGGTTTTGTAGCTTTTAGCCATGATCTGACTGATTCATTGCTGCGAACGAAAAAGCGTTTAGGTGGTGCTCTGTATCAGGAGATTGATGCGGTGCTACAGCAAGCATTGGTAGAGCATCAGCAAGGTGATAACAGCTTGCATCGTGCATGGATTCAACGGATGTTAAGTGAGTATTACGATCCGATGTATGAGTATCAGCTAGTGCATTTTCACGATACGCCTGAGTTTCGTGGTAACTCCGCCGAGGTGCGAGAGTACTTAATCGCTACTGAAGACGTCGTGCCCGCGCAATAATCGAGCTTAGGTTTTATTGCGAGTACCTCTTTGATACAGTTTTTTAACGTTGAGCCGGATCTGCCTAGAGATTCAGCTCAACGTTGGTAACAGCAGGCCATGTTGTTAGGTAAAATAGTCGAAACTCGCATCTACTGGTTGCGCGTTATGATGGCCTGCGCTAGTGTTAACAAATATTTCAAACCATCCCAAGGGATCCGCTCGTGGTTGTTGATCACAAATTATTGATAGGCACGTTACCCGCGGCATCCGGCCGTTGGCGTTGGCGCGTCTAAAATTTATTGCTCGCTAGTCGAGTATTGTTGTTTGTGTTCCCCTTTTTTCCTCTTGCCACGAGGCTGATATGACCCACGAAGAATTTTTGCGCTTAGCCGCTGAAGGCTATAACCGTATTCCTTTGGCTCGCGAAACGCTGGCTGACTTTGATACGCCGCTGTCCATTTATTTAAAACTTGCCGATGCGCCTTACTCCTACCTCCTAGAATCTGTCCATGGTGGTGAGAAGTGGGGGCGTTTTTCTATTATTGGTTTGCCTAGCCGTACGCGTTTGCGCGTTGACGGTAAACGTGTGCGCGTGATTACCGATGAGCGCGTCGTTGAAGATCTTGAAGTTGATGATCCGCTTGAGTTTGTTGAGCAATTTAAAAATCGCTACCAAGTACCGACTCTGCCCGGTTTGCCGCGTTTTAATGGCGGTTTAGTGGGGTATTTTGGCTATGACAGTATGCGTTATGTTGAGCAGCGTTTAGCTGAATGTCCAAATCCTGATCCATTGGGTACGCCTGATATTCTGTTGCTGGTATCCGATGCCGTTGTCGTTTTTGATAACTTATCCGGCAAGTCACATCTGATTGTTTTAGCTGACCCGAGTAAGCCGGATGCCTATGAGCAAGGCTTAGTTGAGCTGGACCTGCTCAGCGCACAATTACGTAAGCCGTTGACGCCACGTTTAGGTGTGGATCTCAATGAGCTGGATAGTCCAGAACCTGAGTTTACGTCAAGTTTTAGTCGTGAAGATTACCAAAAAGCAGTCTTGCAAATTAAAGACTATATCGCTGCCGGTGATTGCATGCAGGTGGTGATTTCCCAGCGTATGACAGTACCTTTTACTGCTGCGCCGATTGATCTCTACCGTGCGCTACGCTGCTTTAACCCCACGCCTTATATGTACTTTTTTAACTTTGCCGAGTTCCACGTAGTAGGCAGTTCGCCAGAAGTATTGGTGCGGGTTGAAGATGGTTTAGTTACAGTGCGACCCATTGCCGGTACACGCCCACGCGGCGAGACTGAAGAGCAGGATAAAGCGCTTGAGCAAGAGTTGTTAGCGGATAAAAAAGAGCTGTCTGAGCACTTAATGCTGATTGATCTGGGTCGTAATGATGTGGGTCGAGTGGCTGATGTTGGTAGCGTCCAAGTCACTGAGAAAATGATTATTGAGCGTTATTCTAACGTGATGCATATCGTTTCCAACGTCACTGGCCAATTGCGTAAAGATCTTAATTCCATGGACGCTTTACGTGCCACTTTACCGGCGGGCACTTTGTCCGGTGCACCGAAAGTACGTGCGATGGAAATTATTGACCAGCTTGAGCCAGTCAAGCGCGGCGTCTATGGCGGTGCAGTCGGTTACTGGGCGTGGAATGGCAATATGGATACCGCCATTGCTATTCGCACCGCAGTGATTAAAAACGGTCAATTGCATGTGCAAGCGGGTGCCGGGATTGTGACCGACTCGCAGCCTGAGATGGAGTGGGAAGAAACCCTGAATAAGCGTCGCGCGATGTTTAAAGCCGTGGCGCTGGCTGAAAAAAGTAAGCCAAACAGCTGATATTTTTAAGATGTATTCAAGTTTAAATTGTTAAGGATAGGTGCAAATGTCGAATCGAATCAGAGTAGCGATTGCCGGTTATGGCAATTTAGGACGTGGCGTTGAATCAGCGCTGACACAAAATCCAGATATGCGTCTGGTGGGTGTGTTCAGTCGTCGTGATCCGGCGAGCGTCACCTTGCTCGATAGCAACGTGCCTGTGTATGCCATGGATACCATTGAGCAATACCAAGACGAAGTGGATGTGATGATTCTGTGCGGCGGTTCTAAAACTGACTTGCCAGAACAAGGCCCGTATTTAGCTAAATTTTTTGACACTGTGGACAGCTTTGATACCCACGCAAAAGTCCCTGAGTACTATGCAGCACTGGATCAGTCAGCACGGGATGCCGGTCGAGTAGCCATGTTGTCAGTGGGCTGGGACCCAGGTTTGTTTTCACTTAATCGTTTATTTGGCGAAGCTATTTTGCCAGAAGGCGAGACTTATACCTTCTGGGGTAAAGGCTTAAGCCAAGGTCATTCTGATGCCGTACGTCGGGTGCCTGGAGTTAAGTCTGCTGTGCAATATACGCTGCCGTCAGAAGAGGCGATTGCCCGTGTACGCAGCGGCGAACAACCTGAGCTGACCACGCGTGAGAAGCATAAGCGTGAATGCTATGTAGTGCTGGCAGAAGGCGCTGAGGCTGATGTCGTGCGTGAGAGTATCGTGACCATGCCGGACTATTTTGCTGACTTTGACACCACGGTTAATTTTATAGATCAAGCTACTTTTGCCCAAGATCACAGCAGCATGCCACACGGTGGCTTTGTGATTCGCAGTGGCAAGACCGGTACAGATAGCACACAAACCATTGAGTATTCTTTGGCGCTGGGCAGCAACCCTGAATTTACCTCCAGTGTCTTGGTTGCTTATGCACGTGCTGTGTACCGCTTGGCGCGTGTCAATGATATTGGTGCAAAAACTGTATTTGATATTGCTCCAGGCTTGCTGTCCCCCAAAAGCCCTGCGCAGTTACGCAAAGAGCTGTTGTAATTTAAGCCAACGCAACCCTTTAATGGCCTAAGGATCACCCCCTATGTTGCTGATGATCGATAATTACGACTCCTTTACTTGGAACCTAGTGCAATATTTTGCTGAGCTGGGCGCTGAGGTTAAGGTGGTGCGTAATGATGAATACACTGTGCCTGAATTATTAGCGATGCAGCCTGAGCATGTGGTGATTTCGCCAGGACCCTGCACGCCCAATGAGGCGGGTGTGTCATTAGCAGCGATTCAGGCGTTTGCCGGTTTAGTACCGATTTTAGGCGTGTGCTTAGGCCACCAAAGTATTGCTCAAGCCTTTGACGGCGAAGTGGTGCGTGCGGCGCAGCCGATGCATGGTAAAACCAGTCCGGTCTATCACTATAATCAAGGTGTGTTTAGCGGATTGAATAATCCGCTCACTGCCACGCGCTATCATTCTTTAGTGGTTGCGCCAGAGAGCTTACCGACAGAATTGGCAGTCACGGCTTGGACGCAAACTGAAGAGGGCGAGTTGGACGCCATTATGGGTCTTCAGCACAGCTCTTTAAATATTGAAGGGGTGCAGTTTCACCCTGAATCCATTTTGACTGAGCAAGGCCATGCCTTGTTAGCAAACTTTTTAAAACAAATAGGAGGGCAGCGTTAATGGATATTAAACAAGCGCTGAATCGAGCAGTCAGTCAGTTGGACCTCAGCACGGCTGAGATGCAGTCGGTTATGCGCCAAGTTATGACCGGACAGTGCACTGATGCGCAGGTGGGCGGCTTTTTAGTAGCCCTGCGCATGAAAAGTGAAAGCATTGATGAAATTGTTGGTGCGGTACAGGTGTTACGCGAGTTGTCTGAGCCGGTAGAGATTTCTGGCGAGCATTTGGTTGATACTTGCGGTACCGGTGGCGACGGCATGAATATTTTTAATGTCTCCACTGCAGCAGCTTTTGTTGTTTCCGCTGCAGGCGGCCAAGTGGCCAAGCACGGTAACCGTGCCGTCTCTGGCAAAAGTGGTAGTGCTGATTTGCTCGAAGCCGCTGGCGTGTATTTAGACTTAAGCCCTGAGCAAGTGGCGCGTTGTGTTGAGACTGTGGGCGTGGGCTTTATGTATGCACCTGCGCACCATGGTGCTATGCGTCATGCCAGTGGTCCACGTCGCGAGTTGGGCTTACGTACTTTATTTAATATCCTTGGGCCGATGAGTAATCCGGCGCAAGTGAAAAATCAAGTGATTGGCGTCTTTAGTAAGCAGTTATGCCGCCCGTTAGCTGAAGTGCTGCTGCGTTTAGGTAGCAACCATGTTTTAGTGGTACATGCGCAAGACGGCATGGATGAAATCAGTTTGGGTGCAGCGACTCATGTGGCCGAACTCAAAGATGGCGAAATTACTGAGTATCGTATTCAGCCAGAAGATTTTGGTATCAATAGCCAGTCTTTAATTGGCTTAGAAGTGGACAGTGCGGCTGAGTCTTACGCGCTGATTTATGATGCTTTAGGCAAGCGTGAGTTGCCCTATGCTCATAAAGCCGCTGAAATGATTGCGCTGAATGCCGGTGCAGCTCTTTATGTAGCAGGCGTGGCCAGCACCTTAAAAGAAGGTGTAGCACGTGCGCATGACACGATTTACACCGGTCTTGCCCTAGAGAAATTATCAGAACTCGTATCCTTTACTTCAGTGTTTAAGCAAGAGGCCACTAGCGCATGAGCATTCCAACGGTTTTAGAAAAAATTGTCGCGCGTAAGCACGAAGAAGTGGCGTTGCGTCAGCAAGTAGTCAGCTTAACTGAGCTGTATGCACAAGCGGCTCAAGCCTCTGCGCCACGTGGCTTTGCTAATGCGCTGCAACAGCAAGTACAGAAAAAGCTACCTGCGGTGATTGCAGAAATTAAAAAAGCCTCTCCCAGTAAAGGCGTATTGCGTGAAGACTTTGTGCCTGAATGGTTGGCAAAAAGTTATGCACAAGGCGGCGCGACCTGTTTGTCTGTGTTGACTGATATCGATTTTTTCCAAGGTGCGGACCGCTACTTACAAGAAGCACGTAATGCCTGTACTTTGCCGGTGATACGTAAAGATTTTATGGTTGATCCTTACCAAATTATCGAAGCGCGTGCATTGGGTGCTGACTGCGTGCTGTTGATTGCTGCCTGTTTAGACGATGGGCAAATGCTGGAACTGGCGGCTGCGGCTAAGGATGTTGGCTTAGATGTATTAGCTGAAGTGCATAATGGCGAAGAGCTGGATCGCGTACTGATGCATTTAGATACGCCATTGGTCGGCATCAACAACCGTAATCTGCACAACTTTGAAGTGTCGCTGGAAACCACCCTTGAGTTATTACCGCGCATTCCAGAAGAGCGCTTGGTGATTACTGAAAGCGGTATTTTACAGCGTACTGATGTTGAACTGATGGAAATTAACAATGTGCATGCGTTTTTGGTGGGCGAAGCCTTTATGCGCGCCAATGATCCGGGTGCTGAGTTAAAGCGTTTGTTTTTTCCAAAATAAATTGCACAGTCCGCGCTTGAAGCATGTTGTTAATGCTTGAGAGCGGGCTGTGGTTTGGCAGTCTGCGTGACAACGCCGCTAGGGTTAGTATTGATATCTATTGCAGGTCATAAAGGATTAATCTTTTGCATAAACCATGGATTTTAGGGCTGACCGGGGGCATTGGTAGTGGTAAAAGTGCTGCTGCGGATGCCTTTGCTGAATTGGGCATTGAAACCATTGATGCCGACCATGCTGCGCGTTGGGTGGTAGAGCCGGGGCGTCCAGCTTTAGCGAAAATTGTTGAACGCTTTGGTGAGTCGGTCTTGTTGGCTGATGGTCAACTGAATCGTGCTGCTTTGCGTGAACATATCTTTGTTGAGCCTGAGCAGCGTCAGTGGTTGGAAGGCTTGCTGCATCCTTTGATTCGTACAGAAATTAAACAGTTTTTAACGGCTGCACAATCACCTTACGCTATTTTAGTATCGCCACTGCTGATTGAGTCAGGCCAGTATAAAACGGTGCAGCGTGTGTTGGTGGTGGATGTGCCCAGCGAAGTACAGATGGCACGTGCTTTACAGCGTGATCAAGTGTCTGAAACACAATTGCGCGCCATTATGCAGGCGCAATTAGAGCGCGATGAACGTTTAAAGTATGCTGATGATGTGCTGTGCAATGCTGCAGATAAAGTAGCTTTACAGCGCGAAGTCGCGCGTTTGCATGACTATTATTTAACTTTAAAAGGAGGTCAAGCATGACTTCAGTAAAGACAGTTGCTTGCCCAACATGTGAAAAGCCAGTGCAGTGGGGCGAGCAAAGCCCGTTTCGTCCATTTTGCAGTGAGCGTTGTAAGCTGATTGATCTCGGTGCTTGGGCATCCGATGAGCACGCTATCCCCGGCGAGCCTGATTTGGATGCGATCTTTGGCGACGATTACAATAGCTAACAGAGTCGTTAAGCACTCTAAGGTGTTTCTGTTTCTGTTTCTGTTTCTGTTTCTGTAAGTTATACCTGTGATAGCGGACTTAAATGGTAAGTGATTGCTGCTAGATTGAATGTTTGCAAGTGGCACTATTGCCGTTCCTCCCTCAATGAGCACATCCTGTGCTCAATTCGGGCGCTGCGCCATCCATGGCTACGCTGGTCACGGCGACAGTGCCACTCGCAGTTGATCATCGGTATGATTTGCTAGTCTGTTTTTGCATTACATTTGTATGCAGACCGCCTTGCTTTTGTAGGAGCAGGTCATACCTGCGACAGCGGTCGGTCAAGCTATACAGCGCTGAAATATGACAGCAATCAGCCGCTTCTAAAAGAGAATTAGTGCGCAGCAGGTTTAGCTGTTTTGGGTGCACCCAAGCAGCGCAGCAGTACATTCAGTAGCAAGCCGTAGAGTGGAATAAACAGCAGTAAGCTGATGAGTATTTTGATCACATAGTCGACTATGGCGATCTCAACCCAATGCTCAGCCATAAAGGCGTTGCTGCTGTACCAAAAGGCGATGGCAAAAAACACAAAAGTATCGAGTAAATTACCCAGTACCGTGGAGGCTGTGGGTGCGACCCACCATTGTTTGAGCTGGCGCAAACGATCAAAGACCTGAATGTCTGCCAGTTGTCCTATAGCGTAAGCCGCAAAGCTGGCTAAGGAAATACGCAGGACAAAGGTATTGAGCACCAGTAAAGACTCCGCTCCGCGAAACATCCCTTCCTGAAACACAACCGATACCGCATAGGACACCAACAAAGCTGGCAGCATCACATAAGCGATCACGCGCCGTGCGGGCTGCTTGCCGAGTAAGCGTACGGTAAGGTCAGTGGCTAGGAAAATAAATGGAAAGCTAAAGGCTCCCCAGGTGGTTTGCCAGCCAAATAGCTGCATGGGGAACTGCACCAGATAGTTACTGGCAATCACAATAAAGATGTGGAACGCAATCAGCGTTACCACGGCGACACGTTGCCGTGAGCCTGTTAGAGCAAGCATAAGACACCTTTTTGAATGGGGTGAGGGAACCATGGGCACCTAAGTCTAGGTGTTGCGAGCGCGCATTATACGCATAAGCCACACTGATAAGTAGTCGAGCCCGTCTGCAGTGTGCTGGCAGTCGAGCGCTGAGACAGGTTTTGCTGGGGAATAACGCTTATGGAATCTCGCGCCCTTGCCCTTGTTCCTCGTAGGTGATGCCATCACGAATATGGTACAAACGCTTAAAGGTCGGAATGATTTTATCATCGTGAGTCACCACAATGACCGCAGTATTATAATCGCGAGCAATAGCATTGAGGGTGCGAATCACCGTGAGCGCACGTACGCTATCCAAGGCGGCTGTGGGTTCGTCGGCCAAGATCACCGGTGGGCGATTGATGAGACCGCGAGCAATTGCAATACGCTGTTGTTCACCTCCGGATAAGCGTGAAGGTAGGGCGTGAGCACGATGCTCGACTTGCAATACAGTCAGTAATTCTAACGCGCGCTGGCGTGCTTCTTTATTGCTTTTACCGGCGAGCATGGGTAACAGGGCAACGTTATCCAGCGTGGTCAAAAATGGAATTAAATAGGGCGACTGGAAAACAAAGCCAATTTTGTCGCGGCGTAGGGCGCGTAAATCGGAGATTTTCCAGGCATTGTCATAAATCAGTTGATCACCGATGTACATCTGCCCAGCGCTGGGTTCGATAATGGCACCCAAGCATTTCAGTAAAGTACTTTTACCTGAGCCTGAAGGGCCAATCAGTCCAACCACTTCGCCTGGCGCAACCTGCATATTCACTTCTTTCAGCGCACGCACAGCGGTATCGCCGCGGCCAAAAGTCTTGCTTAAATTAGAAATTTTAATACCATAGGTTTGCATTGATTTAACCTCCCACTGCATCGGCAGGATCGACGCGCAACGCCGCGTAAATGGCGACAAAGCTGGCAATAACGCACATGCACAGCACCGCTAACAATCCAGTGATGGTGTCTTGGGTGATCAATAAAACGTATTTAGGGAAGAATGGCGCCCAGACCGTGGCGGCAATTTTACCCACCATAAAACCGATAATGCCCAAGGCTAAGGCTTGCTGGATAATCATCGAAATAATACTTTTGTTGTGCGTGCCAATCAGCTTAAGCACCGCGATCTCACGAATTTTACCCATGGTGAGGGTGTAAATAATAAAGGCCACAATCGCTGCGCTGACCACCGCCAAAATAACTAAAAACATCAGAATCTGCCGTGCTGAAGTAGCGATCAGTTTACCGACTAAAATGCCTTCCATTTGCTCACGGTCGTAAACCTGTAAACGTAACCAGCGACGCATGTCTTCTGCGACCTGCTTGATTTCAGCCTGCGCTTTAAGCTGCACTAATACCGCATTCACTTGAGTGTTACTTTCTTGTAGATCCAGCACGGCATCGAGTACTTCGGGGTTGCGCGGGTTATTAAAAATAGGGTTCTGGCTGATGCGTCGACGGTTTTGTGCGATAGCGTCATTACTTTTTAGAAACTGTGCTTGTTGCGCATCCAATAGCGGAATAAAAATCATCGGATCGCCACTGGATGACACCATGCGCTGGGTTAAACCGACAATAAGATAGCTATTACGGCGGATTTGAATACGCTCGCCCAGTTTAAAGCCGCTGGCAATATCGGCCACTGCTTCATAGTGATTTTTGCTGACCTGTCGGCCGGCTAATAAGGTGAGCGGCCAACCGGCCGAGCCCGGTCCAGTATTAGCAATACCGGTCACTAAAGCACGAGTATCACCGCCAGCATGCGCCACTTGCATGGTTAAATAAGTGACATTTGAGGCCGTGGCAACACCGGGCATATTCGCTACTGCACGCCAAGTATCATCGGGTAAGTTAGAGGGTTCGGCATAGGGGCCAAGGGTGTCTTTTTGTACCACCCATAAATCCGCAGCGCTATTATCCAGCAGCACTTGCGCATCATCGACCATGCCGCGATAGACGCCAGCCATGGTTAGGGTGACGCCAATCAGTAAGCCTAAACCCACACCGGTAAAGACAAACTTACCCCAAGCATGAAGAATATCGCGACCGGCTAAGCTGATCATGGCGTATCAACCAACTGTTGAACTGATTTGACTCGGCTGTTGGCGGTTAAAGGTTTGCTGCTATACAACACCACCTGCTGCCCAGCGCTGAGACCAGAGAGTACTTGCACATTGCCGACTAAATCACTGCGCCCGACTGTAATGGGTTGAAACACCGGCTGCTGATCGTCCAGCAGCCACACGCCGAGCTTTCCTGCCTGACGAATAATAGCGGCATTGGTAATCACAGGGGTGCTGGCTAACTCTGGGAGTTGCACTGTGACTTCGGCCAGTTCACCGATGCTGGGGGCAGTGTTAGGCTGCTGGGTAAACATCACTTTGGCTCGACGCTCTTCAGTAACGCTATCGGCCAGCCATTCTAGGCGTGCGACATAACCACTATGCGGCTGCAACTCTTGCGAGCGTAAAATGATCTGTGTGGGTTGCTGTGTTGCGAGCAGCATCGAGCCTGCTTGATCAAAACGCACATCGATCCACAGTTGCCGAGGATCGATCAGTTCAAACACCGTTTGTCCGGCCAGTACCGTGGCGCCTGGGTCAATATGCCGTGCAATAATCAGCCCAGCAACAGGTGCGCGTAAATAGCGATCTTCACGCAGTGCAAGTAGTGCCAGATGCTCAGCTTGAGCGCGAACCAATTCACTGCTGGCACTGCGGACTTGGCTGCGGGCTAGCGTCCAATCATATTGTTTAGCCGCATCAAGCTCTTCGCTGACTGAGCGTGAGGGTAATAGTTTTCTGTAACGCTCAGCCTGTCTGCCTGTGTAATCTAAACGTGCTTGTGCTTCATTCAGTTGCGCTTTATTGCGTTCGACCAAAGCGACTTGCGCATTGATTTTTTCATCGAGATCGACCACGTCAATAATGCCAAGAATGTCTCCTGCTTCGACCTCAGCGCCGACATCGACATTTAGCGTCGTGGCACGTCCGACATTATTACTGGCAATACGGTAGGTGTAACGTGCTTCCACGCTGCCGATACCAAATAAAGCCGGTTTAAGAGGCTGTTCTTGCACTTCGGCCACGACTATTTTTATTTTAGACAGGGGACCAGAGCTGAGCAGTACCCAGATAAAGGCTGCTAGCAGGATTGCCATGGTGGCAAATACCGCGAGCAGTTTTTTTTGCTTCAAAAATTCTGGCATAACTAACGGACCTCAATGGCGCGGGTATACAGAGCAAAGGTGTCTTGGGCCGCGTGTTGAATGGTAAAACCAGTACCGAGCAAGACACTTTGCACCACTAAGCCTTGAATGCTGCCAATAAACAGTTGTGCTGCAGCTTCTATATCAAGCTCGGTATCGAATTCTTGGTCTTGTTTGCCTTGCTCCAGTGTCTGTTGGATGCGCTGACGGTATTGATTGAGTAATGTGGTGACTAGTTTTTTCGCCGCAGTGCTTTCTTTGCGCTGCAGTTCACTAAAGAGAATGCGCGGCACGCCAGGGTGGTCGCTGATAAATTGTATATGGGTCATAAATGCGGCGTGTAAAGCAGCCAGTGCGGTTGTTTGGCCTTGCATGGCTTTATCAATGCGCGTCAGTAAGCGTTTGGCGACCCAGTTGATCACGGACTCTAAAATAGCTTCTTTATTAGCAAAGTGCCGAAACAGCGAACCTTGGGTGACGCTCATATGTTTCGCGATAGCAGCAGTGGTGATCTCGCTGGGATTTTGCTGTGCCGCCAGCTCGATAACTGCTTCAACAGTGACGGCGCGGCGCTGATCTGCCGGTAGGTATTTACTTGGAGGTTGCATATATCCATCCAAAGAAGATAGTAATTGATTGCTATCTTTGCAGCGGTGAATACTTTCTGCAAGTGCGGATATATTTAGATGTTAAAAACTTGATTCAGGTTAAGACGTGCCACTTTGCATGCCGTGGCTATTAATTTTGCGAGATTTTTTGATTGCTTGAGCGGGGAAGAGTGCGCAGCTTATAGCGCCTACAGAATGAGGCGCGAATAGGGATGATTTTATAGTTGCCCGTAGAGTAACGCAGCACTGATCAATACAAAGACACTAAAGATCACTTTCAACACACTCTGCGGCAAGCTGTGGGCCGCGCGTACGCCGTAACTGACAGTCATCACGCCACCAATGGCCATGGCAATACCGGTGGTCCAGTTGACCTGATCGTGCATGCTATAAGTAACTAAGGTGGCAGCGGTGGTGGGTACGGCAATGGCCAATGATAAGCCTTGAGCTACGACTTGGCTGGCGCCGAAAAACATCGTCAGGACTGGGGTGGCAACGACTGCGCTACCCACACCAAATAAACCGCCTAAAAAACCAGAAATACTGCCTAAACCAGCAAAGTAAGGCCAGACTAATTGGCGCAAGCCGCCGCTGCTATTGCGCTTGACCAGCATTTGCAACAGATTCCAAATGGCAATAAAAATAAGAAAGCCAATAAATATTTTACGCATAGCGCGATGGTCTAAATCAATCGCAATTAATGCGCCGAACCACGACAAAATAAAGGCAGAAAAGCCTAAAATCGCGGCGGTGCGCCATTCGATACGGTTGCGCTGATTGTATTTATAGATGCCCAGTACAATATTGGGCACCACCATGGCTAGTGCAGTACCTTGCGCTAATTGCTGGTCCATACCGTACATCAGGCTGAGTGTTGGGATGGCAAAAAGCCCACCGCCGATGCCGAGTAAACCACCCAATACACCCAGTACGCCACCAATGACAATGTTGATTAAAAATTCAATCACGTTTACAGCGCCTTTTAAAGATCGCACATCCGTTGCGTAGAGAAGAGGGGTTATATACGGGCATCTAGCAGGCGACAACAAATGGACGTCATCTGATGCGAGTTTAGAAGATATTTGTTTTGCAGGTGGCATCATGCCAAACTGCTTAGCGTTTTGTATATCTGCTTTATTCTAATAGGGCGTTAACTTTTAGTTAACGCTAGGGGCGTGTAATGCTACATTTTGATCTGGCTGATTTGCGTTTATTTATTAATATTTCTGAAACTCCAAGCATGACCCAAGGCGCACGCAAATCCTTTATGTCGACTGCGGCGGCCAGTAATCGGATTAAAAAGCTGGAAGCGCAAGTGGGTACTCCTTTGTTGTATCGCGACTCAAAAGGGGTGGAGCTGACCTCAGCCGGTAGTATTTTGCTTAAGCATGCGCGGATTATCTTGAGTCAAGCGCAGTATTTGCAAAACGAACTCTCTGAATTCAGTGATCAACAAGTGGGGCATATTCGTATTTTTGCCAATACCACTGCAGTCACAGATTTTTTACCAGAGACGTTGGCGGTACTGATGGTTAAGCATCCACAGCTGACGATTGATTTACAAGAACGAGCCAACCTTGAGGTGTGGCGTGGTGTAGCCGAAGGTGCCAGTGATATTGGAATTACTGCTGGCCCGATTAAAGCTAAAGGCCTTGAGGTGATTCATTTCAGTACGGATCGTTTAGTACTGACCATCAATAGCGCGCATCCATTAGCGCATAAACAGTCGATTCGTTTAGAAGAAACGTTGGATTATTCGCATATTTGCTTGCAAGAAGGCTCAAGTTTATTGCGTTTTCTTAAAAACCAAGTGGATAGTTTGCAGCGCGATATTAATGTGCGCATTCAGGTGTTTGGCTTTGAGTCGATGTGTCGAATGATTGAAGCTGGCGTGGGCATCGGTATTTTGCCTGAGTCCTCCGCTTTAAGGCACCAGCAGACTATGGACCTTAAAATTATTCAATTGGATGAGCCGTGGGCATTGCGTGAGCGCAGTATTGTGGTGCGCGATTCACAAGCCTTGCCTGAGTATGTGAAAACCTTAATTAAATTATTGGTTAAAGAGCCATCGCAACAGGCCGTACAATAGAAGGTTCAATCGATTGAAGCCGCTGAGTGTGCACAAGGGGAAAGTATGAGATCGGCAAAACCACGCTGGCGCAATTTACTCTGGCTGGCGCTATTTTTTATAATTTTGCTGTGGCCGCTACAGCGCTTGGTTGAAAGCTACTATTTAGAAGGTTTGCAGCGAAAAAACGGGCAAACGCTGGATTTATTTGTTGCTAACCTGACCGGCACTTTAAAACGCTATGAAGTGCTGCCGCATATCTTAGGGCGCTTGCCGGATGTGCAGCAGGCACTGTTAATACCTACGGACGCCAATGCGTTGCACACTGCAGATGAACTGCTGGAGCGTATTCAGCAGCAGACCGGCGCCGATGTGATTTACCTTATGGATACTCAAGGTCTCACCTTAGCCGCTTCGAATTGGGGTGATGAACGGAGTTTTTCGGGTAATAATTTTTCGTTTCGTCCGTACTTTCGTGATGCTTTACAGAGTGGCACAGGGGAGTTTTTTGGCTTAGGTAATATTTCTTTTAAGCGCGGCTATTATTTTGGCAGCCCAGTCTATGCGCAAGGGCAGGTGATCGGCGTGATTGTGGTTAAGGTGGATTTAGATTTTACCGAAACCCTCTGGGGGCAAACACCAGAGCAATTACTGGTCACCGATAAAAATGGCGTGGTGATTTTAACCTCGCAAGCCGATTGGCGCTTTACTGCAACGCGTGAGTTGAGCGCAGAAGAACAACTGAGTGTGGCGGAAAATCAGCCCTACACATCGATTACTCCAGCAGCCATTAATCTTAAAGCGCAGGATTGGCTGACCTTTGATCAGTACTTAGAGGAGATAGGTTGGCACGTCAGTATCTTAGCGCCTCAACGCTTAATCAATGAGCCGGTGCGTACGGCGATGGCGGTTGTGGCAGCATCTTTGTTGGCGGTGTTATTGATCTTGGGTTTATTAATGCAGCGGCGCAGGCACTACCTTGAACGTATCGCCATGGATACCCATGCCAAGCGGGTGTTGGAAGACAATGTACGTACTCGCACGCAAGATTTACAAACCCTCAATAGCCGTCTGAAGCAAGAAGTGCTCGAGCGTGAATCAGCTCAGCAAGAGTTGGTGCGTGCCCAAGATGAACTAGTGCAGGCGGGCAAGTTATCGGCGCTGGGTATTATGTCAGCCAGCATCAGTCACGAGCTGAACCAGCCTTTAGCGGCGATTCGCAGTTACACCGATAATGCGAAAATCTTGCTGGATCAGCAGCGTGTGGATGAAGTGCGCAATAACTTAGATCTTATCGCGCAGCTGACTGAGCGCATGGCCTCAATTATTAAGCATTTACGTGCCTTTGCCCGACGTGATCGCTTAGCTTCAGAGCATGTAGCACTGCAGCCGGCGATTGATGATGCGTTGGCGTTAACGGCCAAACGCCAACGCAGTTTGCAGGTAGAAATTATTCGCGATGTGCCGGATGCTACGCTCTGGGTTGAAGCGGGTGAAACACGTTTGCGCCAAGTGCTCAGTAATTTAATCAGTAATGCCTTGGATGCCTTAAGCGAAAAAGGCCTGCCGCGGCGTGTGTGGCTCAATACTCGTGTTGAAGACGGTTGGGTGGTATTGATCTTGCGTGATAATGGTCCAGGCTTTAGTGAGGAAGCATTGCAGCAAGCCTGTGAGCCTTTTTACACCACCAAAACCAGTGCGCGCGGTTTAGGATTGGGTTTGGCTATTTGTGAAACCTTAATTAAAGCACTTAAGGGGCGCTTATTATTTGCCAATCACCCTGAGGGTGGTGCGCAAGTGACTTTATATTTACGCGAGATTCCATCCACAGTGAATTTACGCTCAAATGAGGATCGTTTTGCATGATGCAAATCAGTCATAAGACCGATGTAGTGTTGCTCGATGATGATATTCATTTGCGCACAGCATTAAGCCAGACCTTTGATTTAGCCGGCTTACGCGTGCAAGCCTACGGCAGTTCTGAAGGTGTTTTGCAGGCGCTGCCCGCGCAATGGCCTGGCGTACTAGTCACTGATATCCGTATGCCAGGGATGAATGGGTTGGAGTTGCTGGAGCAATTGCAGGAGTTCGATAGCCAATTACCTGTGTTATTAATCACCGGTCATGGCGATGTGCCCTTGGCTGTGCAAGCTATGCGTATTGGCGCGTATGACTTCTTACAAAAACCCTTTGCCAGTGAGTTATTACTTGACAGTGTACGTCGCGCCTTAGAAGTGCGCCGTTTGGTGTTAGAGAATCGCTCGTTGCGTCTGGCTTTAGCTGAGCAGCGCGTCTTGGGTGAGCGCTTATTAGGTCATTCACCCAGCGTGCAGCGCTTACGCGATCAAGTCAGTGCTTTAGCTACTATTCAGGCGGATGTATTGATCTTGGGTGAAACCGGCAGCGGTAAAGAAGTCGTGGCGCGTGCACTGCATGATTTGTCGTCGCGCTGTGATGCACCCTTTGTTGCCATTAATGCGGGCGCTTTAGCTGAGTCAGTGATTGAAAGCGAGCTGTTTGGCCATGAAAGCGGTGCCTTTACCGGTGCGCAAAAGCGCCGCATAGGTAAGTTTGAATACGCTAATGGCGGCACACTGTTTCTGGATGAAATCGAAAGCATGAGCATGGATGTGCAGGTTAAATTACTGCGCTTACTGCAAGAGCGTGTGGTGGAACGCGTGGGTTCCAATCAATTAATACCCTTAGACATTAGGGTGATTGCTGCCACTAAAGAAGATTTATTAGCTGCGGCCGATGCAGGTCGTTTTCGGGCGGATTTGTATTATCGTTTGAATGTTGCGCAAATTAATATTCCAGCATTACGCCAGCGCAGTGAAGATATTTTGCCGTTGTTTCAGCATTTTGTTAGTGCGGCCAGTGAAAAATATAATGTCACTGAACCCATGTTAACTGCTGCCATACGGGCAACCTTATTAGGGCATGACTGGCCAGGTAATGTACGTGAATTACAAAATGCGGCGGAGCGTTTTGTGTTGGGGTTGGATTTAGCCATTGCTCAAGCACCGCAGATAGTCAATCTAGAGTCTGATGGGCTTGCACTGAATGATCAGGTGGAAGCCTTTGAGCGGAGTTTAATTGCGGCTGAATTGGTGCGTCCACATGGGTCGTTACGCGAAGTTGCAGAGGCTTTACAACTGCCACGAAAAACCTTGCACGATAAGTTACGTAAATATGGACTAAGCTTCGTCAGTTCTGGCGGATTATCGCCATCGAATCAGTAGCGGCGGCGGTAACCCGCCAAAATAGTTTTAAGTCGCTGTCTTTTCTCGTGAGTAGACTGTTATTGTATTGAGGGTCGATACTTTTTATCGACTTTAGTCGTATGAGTTGTTGTTGGGTATATAACTTGCTTTGTATACACAGTTGCTGGGTTTATCTCAGGGCTACCAACACGCTATGTCGCATGCTGCGGCACTGACTATTTACAGTAAGAGGAAATTTTAATGCTTAAAATGACCGCTAAAGCACTGGTTTGTGCTGTTTCATTGGGACTGGCTGGCTTAGTGAGCGCTGCTGAGCCGATTGTTATTAAATTCTCACACGTGGTTGCTGAGCACACGCCAAAAGGCCAAGGTGCACTGCTGTTTAAAAAGCTGGCAGAAGAGCGTTTACCGGGCCAAGTTGAAGTTGAGGTGTATTCCAACTCATCTTTATTCGGTGACGGTAAAGAGATGGAAGCTTTGCTCTTGGGCGATGTGCAGTTAATTGCGCCGTCATTAGCTAAATTTGAGCACTACTCAAAACCCATTCAGATCTTTGACTTACCTTTCCTATTTGACGATATGGCTGCGGTTGATCGCTTCCAAAAAGGTCCAGTGGGTAAAGAGCTGTTAACTTCAATGGAAGATAAGGGCATCACCGGTTTGGGCTACTGGCACAACGGTTTGAAGCAGCTGTCTGCTAACAAAGCACTGCGCGCACCTAAAGATGCTCGTGGTTTGAAATTCCGCGTACAAGCCTCTGCCGTATTGGATGAGCAGTTTAAAGCACTGCGTGCTAACCCGCGTAAAATGAGCTTTGGTGAAGTGTATCAAGGTCTGCAAACCGGCGTAGTCAATGGTGCAGAAAACCCGTACTCCAATATCTACTCGCAAAAAATGCATGAAGTACAAAAGTACATCACTGAGTCAAACCACGGTTTGCTCGACTACATGGTGATTACTAACACTAAATTCTGGAATGCTCTGCCTGCTGATATCCGTACCGAGCTGAGCAGCATTATGGAAGAAGTGACTGTTGAAGTGAACTTGCACGCTGAAGAGATTAATCAGCGCGATAAAAAGTCCATTGTTGACAGTGGCAAAAGCGAAATCATTACTTTAACCAAAGAGCAGCGTGACCAGTGGCGTGATCAGGTCAAGCCCGTTTGGAAGAAGTTTGAAAAAGAAATTGGTGCTGAGCGTATTCAAGCCGCAGAAGCGTCTAACCAACAGTAATCAAGTGTGCCTTTACGTAGTTTAATCGGCTGCGTAAAGGCCGACTTACACACTGAACTGGTAGCGTCTGAGTTTACTATCCGTTTCGGGAGAATATTTATGAATGCTGTGCGCCTGATGTGGGATCGCTTTGAGGAAGGCTTTATTGTTTTTCTGCTGGCGGCGATGACGCTGGTAACCTTTGTTTATGTGATTTTAAACAACCTATACACCTTGTTGTATACGATAGCTGAGTATTTTTCAGAGCGCTCTGAAGGTGTGTCTGAATTTTTTTATACTGTCGGTGATTTCTTTTTAGATATTGTGCAAACCATGACTTGGAGTAATGCTTTAACCAAAGCGTTATTTGCTTGGTTGATTTTCTTTGGTCTGGCCTACGGTGTGCGTATTGGTGGACATATCGGTGTGGATGCGTTGGTTAAGTTAGCCTCACGCCCAACTCAGCGCCTGATTGCTATTGTTGCCTGCCTATTTAGTTTGGGTTATGCAGGATTATTAAGTGTGGCCAGTTTTGAGTGGATTAGCACGTTAATGCACGCTTCGATTGGCGCGGATGATTTAGCTCAGTTTGGCGTTAAGCAATGGCATATCGGTGCAATTGTTCCGATTGGTTTTGGCTTGATATTTATCCGTTATTTAGAAATTCTAGTGCGTATTATTCGTAACGAACAAGTGGGTTTAGGCTTGGCGGATGAGGCAGCTGATGCAATGAAGCTGACAGAAACAGGGGAGTCTAAATAATGACTATTCCATTTCTGTTTTTAGCCTTATTTGCGCTGATGTTTATTGGTGTACCGGTCGCTATATCCTTGGGTTTAGCTGGATCGGTGACTATTATTCTATTCAGCCCAGACTCAGTGCGCTCACTGGCGATTAAGTTATTTGAGACCAGTGAACACTACACATTGTTAGCCATTCCGTTCTTCTTGCTGGCCGGTTCATTTATGACCACCGGTGGTGTAGCACGTCGCTTAATCGATTTTGCCAACGCCAGTGTCGGCCATATCCGTGGTGGTTTAGCCATTGGTGCGGTGATGGCCTGTATGTTGTTTGCCGCATTGTCTGGCTCAAGTCCCGCCACTGTTGCCGCGGTGGGTTCGATTGCGATTGCCGGTATGGTGCGTTCGGGTTATCCACAGCCGTTTGCCGCAGGTATTGTCACGAACGCGGGTACGCTGGGTATCTTGATTCCGCCATCAGTGGTGATGGTGGTTTACGCTGCAGCCACTGAAACATCGGTTGGTACTTTGTTTATGGCTGGTGTTGTACCGGGCTTTTTGCTGGGCTTGGTGCTGATGGTGGCGATTTACCTTATTGCGGTGAAGAAAAATCTCCCTGCATTACCACGTGCCACAGTGCGTGAGTGGTTAGGCGCTGCGCGTAAAGCGATTTGGGGCTTACTGCTGATGGTGATTATCCTCGGGGGGATTTACTCTGGGATGTTTACGCCAACCGAAGCGGCTGCGGTGGCTGCGGTGTATTCAGCCTTTATTGCGCTCTTTGTCTATAAAGACATGCGCATTAGCGAAGCACCTAAAGTGGTTCTCGAGTCAGCCAAACTTAGCATTATGCTGATGTTTATTATCGCTAACGCTATGTTGTTTGCTCACGTCTTAACCACTGAGCAAATTCCACAGCAGATTACCGCGATGGTATTAGAGGCCGGTTTAGAGCCGTGGATGTTCTTGTTGGTGGTCAATATTGTCCTGCTGGTTGCCGGTGCATTTATGGAGCCATCAGCGATTATTTTAATCTTGGCGCCGATCTTATTCCCGATTGCTGTGCAACTGGGGATTGATCCGATTCACTTGGGTATTATTATGGTGGTGAATATGGAAATCGGCTTAATCACTCCACCTGTGGGGCTCAACTTATTTGTGACCTCTGCGGTGACAGGTATGCCGTTATCTGAAGTGATCAAGGCGGCGATGCCGTGGTTGATGTTGCTGCTGGGCTTCTTGGTGATTGTAACCTACGTACCAAGTGTCTCGATGGGCTTGCCACGGATGCTGGGAATGTAGTTCGTCAGGCGGTGTTGAGCAATCTTAAAACGGCTGGTAGCTTGGTGCTCCAGCCGTTTTTTATGCAGTGTACTTCAACAGTGTTTATAGCTAAGCAGGTGTATGGCGCAGCATAAACTGAGTGGTAAATGCGCAGCGTTAAAGAGAGCGCTGACGCCGGTACTGTTCAGGCGTGCACTGCGCATGACGTTGGAACATGCTGATAAAAGCGCTCGGGCTGCTATAACCTAAATCAAAGGCTATCTCTTTCACAGTTTGTGGCGTTTCGAGGTGTTCGATAGCCGCTAAGAATCGTAAACGTTGGCGCCATTCACCGAAGCTGATACCCATCTCACGAACAAACTGCCGCGCTAAAGTACGTTCACTGACAAAGACACGCTCTGCCCAGATCGCTAGCGTGTCGGTATTGCCGGGTTGGGCGCGCAGGCTGTCGACGACAAAGGATGATTGTGGACTACTGGCATAAGGTAAGTAACTGTGCTCAATCTCAGCGGCATGCAATTGATCGATTAATACTTGGCCTAAACGTTGATCAGCGGCACTCAAGGGGATCTGTACATCACGCTCAGCGAAGTTGTTTAAAATGGCTTTTAAAATATCATTCATCACGACACTGCAAGGCTGCTGTGGGAGATCAGAGCACAGTTCAAGATCTAAATAAACTGAACGGTAGATAATACTGTGGCGGTTATAAGCACTATGTTCAGTGTAAGGTGGTATCCAGACCGCATAGCTTGGTGGTGAGATAAAACGCTGCCCCGCCACGTCTAACTGCATCACCCCGTGCGCACTATAATTGAGTTGGCCCCATGCATGGGTATGCGCACGAGCATGGCTTTGCGCATCAAACTCGTCATATCGGAAAAACAGTGGCGCGGGTAAGACACTGAATTCTGGGATGGTCAGGTAGTTTTTAGCTGCTGGATTGGTCAATTGTCTGCTATCGAGGCTTAAGTGTCTGAAAATCAGTATAGCTCTTTATTCGGACAGGGTGATAATGGCCTATAAATGAATAAGGACGCTTAATATGCAGTACGCTTTTCCATTACTCGCCGTATTATTTTGGGCAGCTAATACCGTGGTCAATAAAATGACCGTGGGGGTGATTTTTCCTGCTGAAATTGGTTTTTATCGCTGGGTCTTTGCTGGCGTATTGTTGACTCCCTTTATGTTGCGTCCAGTGCTGCGTAATTGGAGCAATATTCGACCGCACCTGTTAAAGATTTTTGTGCTGGGCGTATTGGGCATGGCGATTTATCAAAGCCTGGCCTACTTTGCTGCGCCGAAAACCTCAGCGACACATATGGGCATTATTTTATCGCTGATGCCGATGATGTCCTTAGGCATGGCCATTGTTGCTTTGGGGCAGCGCTTAACCATGGGTGCAATTGCAGGCGCAGTGTGCTCGTTTTTAGGTGTGTTGCTGGTGGTGAGCAATGGTGATCTGCGTAATCTAGCGCAACAGGGGGTCAATTTAGGCGATCTGATGATGTTGGTCGCCACTTTAGCTTATGCGCTGTATGGTACTTTATTAAAATATTGGCAGATGGAAATTCCAGCGCTGCAGTTGCTGTATTTACAAATGTTAGTGGCGATAGTCGTGTTATTTCCCTTGTTTGTGTTTTCAGAGAAAGCCGGTTTAAACAGTGCTAATTTACCCTTGGTATTATTCGCCTGTGTCTTTGCCTCAATTGCTGCACCCTTAGCTTGGATGCATGGTGTACGTACTTTAGGGCCCAGTCGCACGGCTGTATTTTTCAATCTGATGCCGATACTGACTATTATTATGGCTGCGTTGGTGCTGTCTGAACACTTGGCGCTATACCACGCGATCGGTGGTGGTCTGACCTTATTTGGCGTGTTGATTTCGGAGCGTTGGACACGGCCCTTGATCAGGGCGCAGCATACAAATCAATAAATAAGATCGTTTAGGCTTGTAGGCTTAAGCTATGGGCTTACTTCTTTTAATTTGATTTGGCTATATGGCCAATTGATGCTATTGTTTTCTGCTGTCGCAAATACAATTTACAGCCTGTATTTGCGCATCTTCCGGTGACAACCGGCTTATCGCTGCGGGAATTTTCTCCCCATATAATTTAGATAGTTGTTGAGTCTGCGTGCATTGCGCAGCGCCTTACTTATCTTAAGCAGCAATTCTTTTATGCGCTCAGGGCCTCTCTTGCTGACCCTGCCGAGTCGCGCAATACCGCCGTGTGTAACGCTGTCCTGCTTGTGATGGCCACGGCATAAGGAGTAAGAATGTTTCAGTTTACAACGAGTAGCGCACTATTAATCCTGCTGGGATTTTATGGCGTGACCTTTCTTTTAACATTACGTATCGGTAAAAAACAAGAAAACGCTGATGGTTATATGACCGCCAATGGCTCTGTCGGTTATGGCATGTCTGCAGCCAGTATGACTGCGACTTGGATTTGGGCTGCATCCTTCTATGCAGCCGCCAGCTCAGGCTATAAATACGGTTTATCAGGTGCGATCCATTATGGTTTTTGGGGCGCGCTGATGATTCTATTTATCTACCCCTTTGGTCGGCGCTTTCGTAAGTTGGCGCCTAACGCGCATACGCTGGCAGAGATTATGCACGCGCGGCATGGCAGCTCCAGTCAGATGATTTTAGCCGGCTCCAATGTGGTCGGTAGTATTATTAGTTTAATGGTTAACTTTACTGCAGCCGGTGCGTTGGTGGATATTCTCTCGCCGCTGAGCTTTGTGCAGGGTGTGGTGATTGCTGGGGTAGGGGTGTTGTCGTATACGCTGTGGTCAGGCTTTAGAGCCTCGGTCTTTACTGACTTTGCTCAGCTGGTGGCGATGATTTTAGCCGCAGTGATTATTATCCCGATGATCTTCTTCCAGCTGGGTGGCCCGACCCTGTTTGAAACAGGTATGTCGAATCTAACCCTAGAGCAGCAAGACTTCTTTTCAACTACGGCTATTTTAGAGCAGGGCGCACCTTTCTTTGTTG
>DASRNZ010000050.1:0-3500 GCA_035647155.1 Thiopseudomonas sp. | reverse complement strand
TTGGCTAAGCCCGTGCCTGCTGCGGGTGAGGTATTGGTTGAGGTGCGTGCCACCGGCGTCAATCCCAGCGATATTAAGAATGTGCTGGGCTTGTTTCCTTACACCAGCACGCCACGTATACCCGGCCGAGACTTTGCTGGCGTAGTGGTTGCAGGGCCTGAAGAGTTGCTGGGTCAAGCGGTATGGGGCGGCAGCGGTCAGGGTTTTGGTTTCTATCGTGATGGTTGCCATGCGCAGTATGTCACTGTGCCGATCAACGCAGTCACGCCGCTACCCAAGTCACTGACCTTTGCCCAAGCGGCAACCTGCGGCGTGCCTTTTATCACCGCTTGGGATGCCCTTGAGCGCAGTCAGGTTAAAGCAGGTACGCGTTTTTTAATTATCGGCGCAGGCGCTGTGGCTAACGCAGCGCAGGTTTTAGCCAAGGCACGCGGTGCAGAGGTGGTGATGGCAGCACGCCGCGCCGAAGTTGTGCAGAGCTTGCAAGCGCAAGGCATTACAGCGTTTGAGCTCAGCGAAGAAGGGCAACTGCCAGAGCAAGCACGCCAGCACTTCAAGCAGCAAGCGCCTGAAGTGATTTTTGAAACCACAGGTTTCTGGCTGGCCGCAGCAGTCAATACAGTCGATACCTTTGGTCGTGTGGCGATTATTGCCGCACCAAAAGATGGCGTAATCAGTTTGTCGTCCTTGAATCTGTATCGCCGTGGCGGCTCAATTGTGGGGATTAATTCGCTGCTCTACAGCCTAGAAGAATGTGCGCAGATGCTTAAGCGTATCGGCGAAGCATTTGATGCTGGACTGCCGGCACCCAGAGGATTTATCGAATTACCCCTGTCGCAAGCTGTTGCCGCCTATCAACAGGTCAGCGCTGGCGCGGCAGAAAAGATTGTATTGATTCCATAACCCGCATGTTTGGCTGATAAAAATTAAATATCAGCAGGAGGTTTTACCATGATTGAACTACGACCTTACAACGAGCTTGGCGGCGCTCAACATGGCTGGCTGGATACGCGCCACCATTTTTCTTTCGCCGATTATTACGATCCTAAGCGCATGCGCTGGGGCCATCTGCGTGTCTGGAATGATGACACTATTGCCGCGCGCTCAGGCTTTCCAGCTCATCCACACCGCGATATGGAAATTATCACCTATGTACGTAGCGGTGCGATTACCCACCAAGACAGCTTGGGCAACCGTGGCCGTACTGAAGCCGGCGATGTACAGGTGATGAGTGCCGGCACTGGCATTACTCACAGCGAGATGAATGAAGAAAGTGAAGCAACACAGCTTTTTCAAATCTGGATCATTCCTGATGAAAAAGGCCTGCCGCCAAGTTGGGGTACTAAGCCATTTCCCAAGGGCGAACGTAGCGGCTCTTTTGTCACTCTGGCCAGTGGTTTACCCGGAGATACTGACGCGCTAGCGATTCGTGCCAATGCCCGTTTAGTCGCGGCAACGCTAAAGACTGGGCAAAGCACCGAGTATCAAATTGCCCCTGGACGCAAGGTGTATCTAGTGCCTGCCAGTGGCCAGATTGAGATCAACGGCGTGGTTGCTGCAGCCGGTGATGGCGTGGCAATCAGTGATGAATCCTTGCTCAGAGTGAGTGCGCAGCAGGACAGTGAAATTGTGCTAGTGGATGTCGCATAAAACCGGTGGCCTGTGGGCCAAAGGTACGCTAGCCGGTCAAGTGGCTAGCGTATTCACTTCAACAGGTACCGGTAGTGGCCAAGAAATGACCATCACCTCAACCTGGACCACGCTGGCACACCACGGCATGATCCTTGTGCCAATCGGTTACACCACGCCAGAGTTGTTTGATGTTTCACAAGTGGGCGGCGGCACACCTTAACGATATACACACATGGCAGCAGCCGTCACGGCCTTCGGGGTAAAAGGGTCTTTGTACGCGCAGTGGCCCGTAATGCTGAGCTCTAATCATGCGGGTGATGCTGCTTTCACCCTCTGTGCGGGTATCAAACCCCAGTGTTAAAGAGGCCGCCCAGTGCCGGTCAGCATCAAAATGATGTCCAGAGTCCGAGGCTACTCTTTGTTGTGGGGGCGTAGAAGATAGAATCGTCATGCCAGCGAACACCTTTTTAAAGACCTAGCGTAACACCTTCTGCTAAAGCATCAGCCGAACGTCCTGACAGACAGGGCTATAAACTGAAGATAGAAAAGTTATCTCGTGCGTCCACACGAATGGATACGGCCAGATTGACGGAGTCGGCTTGTTAGCCACTGCCAGTTATCAGCTTGCGAGTGATATATATTTAAAAGTGCAAAGCTGGTACAGAAATAATTGAATACAGATTCGAGGTGAGACGAACGTCTCTGCGTGCCTATTTTAGAAAGGATAAAAGTCTAAATCATAGCTTTTGGTTGCCATGTTTATACTTCCATCTGATGATAGCTTAATGAAGAAAAAACGTCCATAAATCATTCGCAACTCATCAAGCAGATCCCAATTACTAAAAAAAGAATGAGTATTTTCATCAGCTTTGATCACATGACTTGGACAATTTTTTTGAAAGGCAGTACTTTCCAATTCCTGCTTAAATGTCTACCGTCTTCATTGGGCCACACACTGCTACTTTTCGGGGGGATTACCCCGGTTTATTAATTCCGCTGATGTTTAACACCGCATTAATCATTTTCCCGATTCATCGCAGAGACACAGTGATGGGATTGATTGGACTGGTGATGATGTCAGCTCCAGCTGTTGGACCGGCCACCTCGGGACTCATCATTTAGATATTGAGCTGGAATTGGATTCTGTGGCTACTTCTTCCGTTTCTGCTTTTTTTCTTTGGTCTACGGTCTGATTTTTATGCAGAACGTTTCGACGCTAACCAAACCTAAAATAGATGTGCTTTCCATAGTTCTATCGACTATTGGTTTTGGCGGGCAGGTCTACGGCTTTAGCCTCGCAGGTGATAAAGGCTGGGCAGATGCACTGGTCATTAGCGCCATTCTCGTTGCTCTAACATCACTCGTTATATTTTCGTTTAGACAGCTAAATGGACTTCCCCTAGTTTTATAGACACTCAACTGCCTCGTTGAGGCGCTCTTTTTCTTCATAATCTGCCGGTGATAACTGGCCTAAATGACTGTGTCTTCTCCGACGATTATAAAAGACCTCAATGTAATCAAAAATATCACTTCGCGCCTCTTCACGGGTTGAATAAATTTTACGTTTAATACGCTCTTTTTTCAGCGAACTAAAGAAACTCTCTGCAACAGCATTATCCCAACAATTGCCGCGTCTGCTCATGCTCGCAGACAGGTTGTGAGCAGATAAAAATCGATTCCACTCGTCGCTGCTGAACTGTGAGCCTTGATCAGAATGAATAATGACAGGCTGCTTAGGGTTTCTGCGCCAGATTGCCATCATTAATGCATCAATTACGATTTCCTTTGCCATGCTGGCTTTCATTGACCAGCCAATGACACGACGTGAGTGCAAATCCAGTATGACTGCCAGATACAAGAAGCCTTCA
>DASRNZ010000049.1:0-14554 GCA_035647155.1 Thiopseudomonas sp. | reverse complement strand
CTCCAACTTTTATTATTGTTGACATTGCAAGGTACACACCTTGATAGTCAGCCCCAGTTGGCTATAGAAGCAATAGCAAAAAGTCTCAAACTACTTGAACGTATTTGCCAATTATTTATTTTTATCCAATAAAATCGAACGGTAATGGCTGGGCTGTGTGCCGGTCCATTTACGAAAGGCCTTGTAAAAAGAGCTGACATCCGCAAAGCCTAAAGCGATGGCAATATCGACAAAAGCACACTGCTCATCCGCCAACCACTTAATCGCTAATGAACTGCGCACAGCATCCTTAAGCCTTTGATAACTCTGACCTTCTTCATTTAAACGACGCTGTAAGGTGGACACTGACATAAACAAATCTGCCGCTAAGTCCACTGCATCAGGCCAATTCTTAGGGTCGTTTCTGAGTAAGTCACGCCGAATCTGACTCGCTAGACTTTGCTCATCACGGTACTTCACCATAATGTTGTTCGGCGCATGGCGTAAAAAGCGCTGCAAGTCCTGTGCATTGCGTTTAATGGGCGCAGCCAAAATATCGGCCGAGAACAGTATTTGAGATTGTCGACAATCAAAGCGTAAGTTGTCAGAAAACATCACTCGATAGTCATCTATAAAGTCGGGCTCTGGGCAGCGCGAATCAGCCGATAATAAGGGCACACGCTGGTTAGCTAACCAGCAGGTTAAACCATGCACATACATCCAAAAAGTAAAGTAAGTGAAGGCTCGCGCAGGCTGTGCACTGTCTTCACGCAAGACCACGGCGGCCATACTGTGTTTGATACGCAACACGGCGCGTTTATCTGCAAAAACCAGTGCTAAAAACTGCAAAGCCACTTCCAGACCCTGCCCGACTGTCGGCTGCTGCGCTGCAATACTGCACATAAAAGCAAAACTGCCGGGGCGCATACTGCGCTTATCCATCAAAAAGAACTCATCTTGGATGGTCTGACGTAAGCGTCGCCAAAAACGTGCATAGTGTTTAACCGAAACGCGCTCAGCATCCTTGCACATGATCTGAGCGTCAAAAGGTGTGCCATCTAATAACTTTTCTAATGTCCAACCTTGCTGTAACGGCGCATAAAGTGCCTCACGCACCATCACTGTCGATACTGTCCCTGAGAGTTGCCTGCCCATATTAGATCGCTTCCTTGTGCTAAACGGCTGGTAAAAGTATGTCTTGCTGTATGGCTGCTTGCTCGCGCAAAAAGTTCCAGGCTGTACGCATACGAGCAATATCCTTTAACTCAATGGGCATCAACATCCAAAATGTTCGAGTAAAATCTACTTCATCAGCCAATACACGCCTTAGATTTGGCTCTTTGCGTGCTGCAAAAGCAGGCAATATTGCCAAGCCCGCCCCAGCAATCACAGCCTGTTGCTGGGCTAAAATACTGGTACTGCGTAAATTAACGGTATGAGCTTTCACCAATCCATCTAAAAAAATCAATTCTTTACTAAACAACAAATCGTCTACATAGGTGACAAAACGATGTTCACTCAACTGCTCACGGCGTGTGATCTCTGGGTGCTGCGCTAAGTATTCAACGCTGGCATACAAGTGCAGGGCATAATCGGTCAACCGAGTAATAATAAAAGGCCCACGTTCTGGACGCTCTAGGGTAATCACGATATCGGCCTCATTGCGTGATAGTTGCACAGCACGCGGTAGCGCTAGCAAATCGACTTTCAGATGTGGATAACGCACCCCCAGCGCCGCCAACTGCTCAGCCAGCAATAACGTACTGTAACCCTCAGTCGCACCAATGCGCACATGCCCAGACAGCTGCCCTCCTACATGTGGTAATGAATCAGAAATGCCAACAAAAGCACTTTCCATCGCCTCGACTTGGGGTAATAAAGCACGCCCCGCTTCAGTCAACTTGTAACCTTCATGCTCACGTAAAAATAATGGCCGCCCCAAGCTTTTTTCCAAAGCTTGTACTTTGCGTGACACCGTTGTGTGATCAACACCCATACGTCGCGCAGCAATCACTAAGCGCCCTGCTCTGGCCAATTCTAGAAAAAAACGTAACTGCTCCCAATCCATAGTGCTTTTATTCCTATTTTTATGATGATGTGCATTTTTGCAGAGCATATCTGCAATCAACAGGGTTGCGGCAAGCAAAAATGCACTGCTAGCATGAAAGCACACTTAGCGAGTCAATCACAAAAATAATTTCATACTGAGGCGCACCGATATGACAGCAGTCCAAGTCCCAACAGTTAAGCTTTTTATTGATGGCCAGTTTATTGAATCAACCACTGACCAATGGCGTGATGTGGTGAACCCTGCCACTCAAGAAGTCTTAGCTAAAGTCCCTTTTGCAACTGCAGATGAAATCAATGCGGCAGTTGCCAGTGCTAAAAAAGCTTTTAAAACATGGCGCAAAACTCCTATCGGTGCGCGTGCACGTATTTTTTTAAAGTACCAACAGCTGATCCGTGAAAACATGTCAGAACTGGCGGCATTATTAACCGCAGAGCAAGGCAAGACACTTGCCGACGCTGAAGGCGATGTGTTCCGTGGCTTAGAAGTTGTTGAGCACGCAGCCGCTATTGGCAACCTACAACTGGGCGAAATCGCCAATAATGTTGCCAGTGGCGTTGACACTTATACCTTACTGCAGCCGCTCGGTGTCTGTGCCGGTATTACTCCGTTTAACTTCCCAGCCATGATTCCATTGTGGATGTTCCCAATGGCCATTGTGACAGGCAACACCTTTGTTCTAAAACCATCCGAGCAAGACCCCATGGTAACCATGCGCCTAGTGGAACTTGCGGTAGAAGCCGGTATCCCAGCGGGTGTACTCAACGTGATTCACGGTGGCCCTGATGCAGTGAACGGTATCTGTGACCACAGAGACATCAAAGCTGTATCTTTTGTCGGCTCAACCCATGTCGGTACTCATGTCTATAACCGCTCGTCATTAGCCGGCAAGCGTGTGCAGTGCATGATGGGCGCTAAAAACCACGGCGTAGTCATGCCCGACGCCAATAAAGAACAGACACTGAATGCCATTGCCGGCGCTGCCTTTGGTGCTGCGGGTCAGCGTTGTATGGCCCTGCCAGTCATTGTTCTAGTGGGCGAAGCACAAAGCTGGTTGCCGGAACTGGTGGCAAAAGCTAAAACTCTAAAAGTGAATGCCGGTTGCCAAGCAGGTACTGATGTCGGCCCCGTTATTTCTAAGCAAGCCTTAGCGCGTGTGACCGATCTAATCGATAGCGGTGCCAGCCAAGGTGCGCAAATGGATCTGGATGGCCGTAATCCTAGGGTGCCAGGTTTTGAGCAAGGTAACTTTGTCGGTCCAACCATTTTTTCTGGCGTACAAACCTCAATGCGCATTTACCAAGAAGAAATTTTCGGCCCCGTATTGTGCGTCATGCAAGCTGACACTTTAGAGCAAGCCATTGAGCTGATTAATAGCAATCCGAACGGTAACGGCACTGCCATCTTTACCCGCTCCGGTGCTACAGCGCGTCGCTTCCAAGAAGACATTGATATCGGTCAAGTCGGTATTAACGTACCCATTCCTGTCCCTGTACCCATCTTCTCCTTTACCGGTTCACGTGCTTCTAAGCTCGGCGACCTAGGCCCTTACGGTAAACAAGTGGTGCAGTTCTACACCCAGACCAAAACCATCACCGCACGCTGGTTTGACGAAGATGAAGAAGTGGGCGCACTGAACACCACCATCAGCTTGAAATAACATATCACCCCGTCTGGCTGTTAATACCAGGCGGGGTGCATTGCACACAAGATTAAAAACTGAACCTATTGAGCATCGACACTCGCAACAATCATAATAAGCGGAGTTCAACCATGCATATCGGATTTTTAGGCTTAGGCAATATGGGCAGCCCTATGGCCAGTAACCTGCTTAAAGCAGGCTACAAGCTGAGCGTATTTGATTTATCCAGCAACGCTGTTGCTGAACTTGTAGACAAAGGCGCGCAAGGCTGCGCCTCCATACAAGCCCTCGTTGCCGCGACTCCTGATGTACTCATCAGTATGTTACCTGCTGCTGTACATGTAAAAGGCGTCTACCTTGGCGAAGAAGGTTTAATCGCACAACTGACTCAATCCACCTATTTAATTGACTGCTCAACCATTGATCCACACAGTGCTCGCGAAGTGGCAAAAGCGGCTAAAGATGCCGGCCACAAGATGCTTGATGCTCCTGTTTCGGGCGGTACTGCAGGCGCGCAAGCTGCGACTCTAACCTTTATGGTCGGTGGTGCAACTGAGGATTTACAGCAGATTCAGCCGATCCTGCAAGCCATGGGCAAAAATATTACTCATTGCGGTGACAGCGGTAACGGTCAAGTGGCCAAAGTTGCTAATAATATGCTGCTAGGCATTTCCATGATCGGTGTCGCTGAGGCGATGGCCTTAGGTGTATCTCTGGGTATGGATGCCAAAACACTGGCAGGTATCATTAATACATCCAGCGGTCGCTGCTGGAGTTCTGAGATTAACAACCCTTATCCAGACGTTTTAGACAACGTACCGGCTAGCCGCGGTTATAGTGGTGGTTTTGGTAGCGACTTAATGCTCAAAGATCTAGGCTTAGCCACTGAAGCAGCACGTCTAGCGAAACAACCGGTGATGATGGGTGCAGCAGCGCAGCAGCTGTATCAAGCCTTTAGCTTACAAGGCAACGGTGGTTTAGACTTCTCAGCCATTATAAAAATGTACTTAAAGGAATAATCGCCATGCTCGATAATCATGCTCTAGTACTGACTGACGTGCGCAATCGCGTTGGCCACATAACGCTCAACCGCGTCGCAGCCTTTAACGCCATTAATCTTGAAATGGTGCGCACTATCCAAGCACAACTGGATCAATGGGCGACTGACCCAAACATAGTTGCTGTGGTACTACGCGCGAATGGCGACAAAGCGTTTTGTGCTGGCGGTGATATTCGTGAGTTATATAAAAACGCTCAAGAAGGTAACACCTTAAACGATACCTTCTTTACTGAAGAATATGCATTAGACCAAGCCATTCATGCCTATCCCAAGCCATTTATCGCATTAGTCGATGGCTTAGCTTTGGGCGGAGGCATGGGTCTAATCCAAGGTGCAAGCTTTCGCATTGTCACTGAAAAAGCCCGTTTAGGTATGCCAGAAGTCAGTATTGGCTTTTTTCCTGATGTCGGCGGTAGCTACTTTTTATCACGCTTACTCGGCTCAACAGGCACCTATATGGGCGTGACTGGTCATCCAGTCGGTGCCGCAGATGCTCTGCAAATCGGTCTGGCTGATTGGTTCCTATATCACGAACAAATTTGTGAACTGGATCGCTGCCTCGACAATATGCACTGGGGTTCATCTTCACAGGAATCCATTCGTAGCTTACTCAACACCTTAGCCAGCAAGCATGCCACCGGTGCAAAGTTAACCACAGTACGCGCAGCCATTGACCAGCACTTTGCTCACTCATCAGTTCCTGCGATTATTGCCTCATTAGAAAGCGAAACAAACACCCATATCCACCCATGGCGCGATGATATCTTGGCCGCATTGAAAACGCGCTCGCCGTTAGCCATGGCTACGACTCTGGAAATGTTGCGTCGTGGCAAACAGCTGTCTTTAGCCGACTGTTTTCGTATGGAATACCACTTGGGTCAACAATGGTTTGTTAAAGGCGACTTTATGGAAGGCGTGCGTGCATTGATTATAGATAAAGATAAAAATCCACAATGGCAACCTGCAACCATCGACATGCTTGATCAAACCAAAATCGATGATTTATTCGCAGGTTTTCAAGCGCAGTCTGCGTAAGCCAATGTCTGTATTAGAGGGACTTTACAATGAATGATATCGAACTATCCGAAGAACAACGCATGATCCGTGATATGGCACGGGACTTTGCTAAAACAGAATTGGCTCCAAACGCAGAGAAGTGGGAAAAAGCAGGCTGGCTTGATGATGGCATGCTCAAGCAAATGGGCGAACTGGGTTTTCTAGGCATGGTTGTTCCCGAAGAATGGAGCGGCTCGTATATTGATTACAGCTGTTATGCGCTCGCCATCGAAGAAATTTCTGCCGGTTGTGCAGCAACCGGTGCCGTGATGAGTATTCATAACTCCGTCGGCTGCACTCCAATCCTCAACTGGGGTACGCAAGAGCAAAAGAAACAATGGGTTCCGGATTTAGCGACAGGCAAAACCTTAGCCTGCTTCTGCTTAACTGAGCCACAAGCCGGTTCCGAAGCGAATAATTTACGCACTAAAGCCGTCGAAGATGGCGAGCACTGGGTGATTAATGGCAGTAAGCAATTTGTCAGTAATGCTAAACGTGCAGGCTTAGCCATAGTCTTTGCTGTGACTGATCCTGAATTGGGCAAAAAAGGCTTATCGGCATTTTTAGTCCCCACGAACACCCCAGGCTTTGAAGTGGAGCGCATGGAACAAAAAATGGGCCTGCGCGCATCAGATACCTGCGCAGTCAGCCTAATCAATTGCCGCATCCCTAAAGAAAATATGCTGGGACCCCGCGGTAAAGGTTTAGCCTTGGCGCTATCGGGTTTAGAAGGTGGACGCCTGGGTATTGCCGCACAAGCTGTGGGCATCGCTCGCGCTGCATTTGAAGCGGCACTGATCTATTCCCGTGACCGCGTGCAGTTTGGCAAGCCGATTGCTGAACATCAAAGCATTGCCAATATGCTCGCTGATATGCACACACAGATTAATGCCGCACGCCATTTAGTGTTGTATGCCGCACGTTTACGTACTGCTGGCTTGCCCTGCTTATCAGAAGCATCACAAGCCAAGTTATTTGCCTCTGAAATGGCTGAGAAGGTTTGCTCTATGGCCATTCAAGTACACGGCGGTTACGGCTATTTAGAAGATTATGCTGTGGAACGTCATTACCGTGATGCGCGTATTACGCAGATTTATGAAGGCACCAGTGAAGTACAACGCATGCTGATTGCGCGCCAGCTGGTGAACTACCCTTTATAACTTAAGCAGCTTTTATCCCGCCCAATAAAAAACGGCTACCCATCACTGGATAGCCGTTTTTTTGATGCTAATAGAGCAAATGAGTAAGGTAAAAACCCTACATCATCCCACCCATGCCACCCATACCGCCCATATCAGGCATTGCAGGAGCAGCGCTGTCATCTTTGATTTCAGCGATCATAGCTTCAGTTGTTACCATCAAGCCTGCAATTGACGCTGCTGCTTGTAGCGCTGAACGGGTTACTTTTGCTGGGTCTAAAATACCCATAGCAATCATATCGCCGTACTCGCCGCTTGCTGCGTTATAACCGTAGTTACCTTCGCCTTGCTTAACTTTATCAACCACAACGCTTGGCTCATCACCTGCGTTAGCAACGATCTGACGCAGTGGTGCTTCAACTGCACGACGCAGCAGGGCAATACCAACATTCTGATCTTCGTTGTCGCCTTTAAGCTCAGAGATTGCTTGCAGTGCACGTACCAACGCAACACCACCACCAGGTACAACGCCTTCTTCAACTGCTGCACGAGTTGCATGCAGAGCATCTTCAACGCGGGCTTTTTTCTCTTTCATTTCAACTTCAGTGGCTGCGCCGACTTTAATCACCGCAACACCGCCAGCTAATTTAGCCAGACGCTCTTGCAGTTTTTCTTTGTCGTAGTCTGAAGTGGTGTCTTCAATTTGCTTACGGATCTGTAGAACACGTGCTTCGATATCAACCTGCTGACCTGCACCATCAATAATAGTGGTGTTGTCTTTACTTAGAACAACGCGCTTAGCGTCACCTAAGTGCTCTAAAGTCGTGGTGTCTAAGCTTAGGCCCACTTCTTCAGAAACAACTGTACCGCCGGTTAAGATCGCAAGGTCTTGCAACATGGCTTTACGACGATCGCCGAAACCAGGTGCTTTAACCGCTGCAACTTTAACGATACCGCGCATATTGTTAACCACCAATGTTGCTAAGGCTTCGCCTTCAACATCTTCAGCAACGATCAGCAATGGACGGCCGGCTTTTGCAACGGCTTCCAGTACTGGCAACAACTCACGGATATTCGAGATTTTCTTGTCAACTAACAGCAACAGTGGGCTTTCCAGCTCAGCAACCATAGTGTCTGGTTTGTTGATGAAGTACGGAGACAAGTAACCACGGTCAAACTGCATACCTTCAACCACAGACAGTTCGTTATCTAGGCCTGAACCTTCTTCAACGGTAATCACGCCTTCTTTACCAACTTTTTCCATTGCATTAGCAATGATTTCGCCGATTGAAGCGTCAGCGTTGGCTGAGATGGTACCCACCTGAGCAATAGCTTTATTATCGGAGCATGGCTTAGCCAGCTGCTTGATTTGCTCAACAATCGCGATGGTCGCTTTATCAATACCGCGCTTGAGATCCATTGGGTTCATACCCGCCGCAACTGCTTTCAAGCCTTCATTAACGATCGCTTGTGCAAGTACTGTTGCAGTGGTGGTACCGTCACCGGCTTCGTCGTTGGCTTTAGACGCAACGTCTTTAACCAACTGTGCGCCCATGTTCTCAAAACGGTCTTGCAGTTCGATTTCTTTAGCAACAGAAACACCATCTTTAGTGATTGATGGTGCGCCGTAGCTTCTTTCTAAAACAACGTGACGGCCTTTCGGGCCTAATGTTGCTTTTACCGCGTCAGCTAAAACGTTGACGCCAGCTAGCATTTTTTTACGGCCTGAATCGCCGAATTTAACTTCTTTAGCAGCCATGAAATATATTCCTCAATTCTGTGTCATTAACGCAAGGGAGTGAAATTAAGCTTCAACAACCGCGAGAATTTCGCTTTCGCTCATTACCAGCAGTTCTTCACCATCAATTTTAATAGCGTTGCTACCAGAATAAGGACCAAAGACTACTTTATCGCCCACTTTTACTGCGATTGCTTGTACATCACCATTGTCTAAAACGCGACCTGTACCCACGGCAATAATTTCGCCTTGGTTTGGTTTTTCAGCCGCTGAACCGGGTAGCACAATGCCGCCTGCTGTTTTTGTTTCTTCTTCACTGCGGCGAATTACCACACGGTCATGCAGAGGACGAAGCTTCATTGTCGATCTCTCCCAACGGGTTAGTTACATCAACCGATGATATTCATCGGCACGTTAATTAAATCCGGAAAACCGGGGGCGCACTCAGCATGATGCAGAGCACGCAGAATAATCTGCCTAAGCAGAATCTTTTGCTGTTTATTAGATGTGGGCTGCATGCAAATATTTCAAGGGGGTGCCTAAATATTTTTTTGCATTATTGATCATTTAGAGCGCTATGGGTCTTTACGCTCAAACTCACCTTCAATAATATGCGGCTGGCGAGATTGCGAAGGATGCTCTTGCTCAGTGTAGGTGGTGCCTTGCGAGTAGAACTGCTGTGAGCGCGTTGCGCCTTGCTGCATATGTACATTAACGCGTTTACTCAACCAATGACGTGTCATAGGTAGCAAACACACCAAGCCTAAAAAATCACTGATAAAGCCTGGGATAAACAGCAACACACCACCAATGGCCAACAATAAACCATTGAGCATTGCACCCGTCGGCACTTCACCTTGCGCCATGCGCTGTCGAACACTTAAAGCAGTGGTTAATCCAGCTAAACGGATACACAAAATACCCACTGCACCACTGCCCAGTACCAATAGTAAAGTGGCCAATGCGCCAATACTGGAGCCCACTCGAATCAAAAGAAATAACTCAAGCAGCGGAAATACTAAAAACAATAAGAACAAACCACGCATGCGGCGCACCTTTACAAGTCTATATAGTTATTAAATGCACCCTAACACATACAATCTCAAGGGTGGATTGAGCAGATGATGTAACAAAATACCTCAAGCGTCATCAGCACTTGCTGTACTTTCCTCATTTATGACAGCCTTGCGCCGGTCAACACGCCACTGCCAGATAATCAAAATAACAGTCGGCACGCCCAGCATGGCACTGATTAAAAAGAAGTTTTCATAACCAAACTTATCCACCATAACGCCCGAATACCCACCAATTAAACGCGGTAACAGCAGCATAATGGAGCTGAGCAAGGCATATTGTGTAGCCGAAAACTTAAGGTTAGTTAGACTGGATAGATAGGCGACAAAGGCCGCAGTGGCTAAGCCTGCACTGAAGTTGTCGCAGGAAATGGTCACGATCAACATATTAAGATCAGCGCCCATCCCGGCTAGCACCACAAACATCAGATTGGTTGCTGCTGAAGCGATACCACCAATCAATAAGATTGGCATAATACCGAAGCGCACAATCAACAAACCACCCGCGCCCGCGCCTAATAAAGTCATGATTAAGCCAAAAACTTTACTTACGCCGGCAATTTGATCTTTGCTAAAGCCCTGATCAATATAAAACACATTAGCCATCACGCCCATCACCGTATCGGACATGCGATAGGTGGCAACTAAACCCAGCAATAACAGCGCTTGCCAGCGGTAACGTACAACAAAATCACTGACTGGGGTCAACACGGGCGCAAGCCCTCTACGCCCCATAGAAGACAAGCAAAACACGGTCAAAATGGTATAGAGCAACGCACGTAAAAATGCGCGATCACTGTAAAACAAATCATCTAAACCGCTGCTGCCTGCCACCAGTGACTGGAAATCGGTTTGATAAAATTGCGTCATCATCGCTGGTACTGAAATCAATAGCACCATCAGTACCACTACAGAAATGAGTTGATGACTGAGCTTGTAACGCACCAGCGTTGTTTCCTCGTTTAGCGGCAAGTCTGGTTCTTTCATCCATAAAGTGGTCAATAACCCGGGCAACATCAGCAACGCAAATAATAAGTAGGTACTGGCCCAAGCGGCATGGCGGTACTCAATACCCGTTGAACCAAACCACTCGGCAAAATATAAAGCGCCAGCCGTAGCTAAAAGTGCGGCAACGCGATAGCCGGCCATATAACTGGCGGCTAATGCAGCCTGGCGGGTGTTATCAAGAATCTCTAGGCGATACGCATCCACGGCAATATCTTGCGTGGCTGAGGCAAAGGCCACTAGAACAGCCAAAGCAATCAGTACCGCCAAATGGCTTTGCGGGTTACTTAAGGCCATTCCCGCCAGACCTATAGCAACTAGAATCTGGGAAAACACCAGCCATGAGCGGCGGCGGCCTAAGCGCCCAAGAAAAGGCAGTCGCCACTGATCCAGCAGCGGTGACCAAACCCATTTAAAGGCATAAGCAAGACCAATTAAGCTGGCATAACCAATGGTTTCTCGAGCAACGCCGGCTTCACGCAACCAGACTGACAAGGTCGAGAAAACCAGCATATAAGGTAAGCCTGCAGCAAAACCCAGTAGTAACAAGGCCAGTACGGCCGGATTAGAATAGGCTTTTAGCGCCGTACGCCAACTATTAGAAGTGGACATGATTATCGATTTTCATTGGCAAAAACGTACTCTACTCGCTGGCAGCATTAGGCTGCCACTGATAATTGGCTAATTTTACACGATCTTGATCAACGAAGATGCCTTCTGATCGTAAGCGGTGGCGCTGTTCGTCTCCAGCTCGACTATTGCTTGGTAAACTCAAGCGTCCATTAGCTGCAACAACACGGTGCCACGGTAATTGCGTGTCATGGGGCAGCTGTTTTAATATGCGTCCAACAGCGCGGGCGGCACCTGGATAACCCGCCATCTGAGCCAGCTGTCCATAAGTGGCCAAATGCCCATAGGGTATTTTTGACAGCAGAATATACAAAACGCTCCGCATTGAATGTTTATTTTCTAGATCCATAAAGGAACCCTATTTTAAGCTGTGTGTCTGTTCTGATATAGCGCTAAACTGCGCGCACTAAATCCTATCTTTTTCTTTTACTTTCGAGCTTCTCAACATGCGTCATTTGGCTGTGTTCTGTGCGTTTATAACTTTAACATTTTCTCTGTGCGCTCAAGCCGATACGGTGTGGTTAAACAACGGCGATCGATTAACCGGGCGGATTGTGCTCTTAGACAGCGGCAAGTTGATGTTAGAGACTGATTATGCAGGCTCAGTCACGCTGAGTATAAAAAAAATATCCACAATGGAAACTGACCATCCGCTGCTAATTAAGCTCGACACTTTTACAACTGTGTCAGCCAAAGCTTTACGTGCGGGTCCTGAGGGCAGTGTCAAACTGGTCAACGGTGGCGAGCCGATAACAATCGCTCTAGCTGATATTGATCAGCTCATGGTGCCCAAGCCGGTGATTAAAGATTTGCGCTGGAAGGGCAATATTAGTTTCTCGGCTGATTATAAAAAGAAAGAAAATGACAGTGAAGACTACAACTTAGATGTCAGTACCGAACTGCGCCATGGCTTATGGCGACACGCAGTGGACACTGAGTATGATTATGAGACCAAAAACAGCGCAAAGAAAACCGAACGTTTTGATGCAACCTATGCACTGGATCGCTTTATTACTGAGCAGTGGTTCTGGAAAAACAAGGCTAAGTATGTCCACGATCAACTTGAAGAGCTCACTCGCCAGCAAACCCTAGGTACAGGGCCGGGTTATCAGTTTTGGGATAATGAGCTGGGGGCTTTGGCCGTATCGAGTCTGATTAATCACAATAAATACAAATTTGATTCGGGTAAAAAACAGAGCTTTAACTCAAGCACAGTGTCTTGGAATTATAATCGTTATTTCAGCGGCAAGAGCTTTGAGATCTATACCAAGGGTGATGTCGGCGTGCCCTTTATCAGCGATGTTGATTACATTTTAGACAGTGAAGCTGGGCTGCGTTACAAGCTCAATAGTTGGGCGGCCTTAACCTTAAAAGCAGAATGGAATAAGGTCGCAAGTCAGTATGGCGACTTAAATGACCGCCGTTATTTGATTGGGGTTGGGGTGGGTTGGTAAGCATTATTTTGCGCCAGCCGTACCACGCCGCCAGTAGAACTCTTCCCACAACCGGCCTTCTTAGCTCAACGTGTGCGCCGCCATCCATGGCTGCGCTTGACGCCTCACTAGCGTGCTACTTATTACTCAATGCTGCTGGCAAATGTGTCATATGCCTCAGATCAAGCCCCTAGTAAGTTTCCAGACTCGATATTACGATCAATATATAACGAGTATCAAGTGACTCTAGTGCTTTTAGTGCTTTGATCTTTATAGACGCAAGCCACCATCGAGCTCGAGAATGCGGCCATTGTAGTAGTCGTTTTCAAAGATAAAAGCCACCGAATGGGCGATTTCTTCAGGCTTAGCCATACGCTGCAATGGAATCATCGCCGTCATTTTCGCCAAAGCTTCAGGCTTCATACTTAGAGTCATTTCAGTTTCAGTAAAACCTGGTGCCACAGCCGCCACACGAATACCGTAACGCGCCAGCTCTTTAGCCCACACTACCGTGTCAGCAGCAACACCTGCTTTAGCAGCTGAATAGTTGGCTTGGCCCATATTACCGGCACGCGAGATTGAAGAAATATTAACAATCGCGCCTTGGTTTTTCAGTTCAATCATTTTCGCAGCCACTTCACGAGTGCATAAGAAAACACCCGTCAGATTTACATCGATAACCGCCTGCCAATGCGCCAGGCTCATCTTGCTGATCTCACCTTCTTTAGTGCGCAGCGTTAAGCCATCGCGCAAAATACCTGCGTTATTGATCAATCCGTGAATAGCACCAAAGTCGCTGGCAACCTGGGCCACCATCTGCGTGACCTGTTCTTCATTGGCTACATTACATAGATAAGAACGCGCTTGCACACCTAAGCTTTCACAGGCATTCACCGCCGCATTCAGTTTCTCTTGATCCAGATCGACCAAGGCTAACTGCACACCTTTTGCAGCCAAGTACTCAGCCATCGCACGACCCAATCCCTGAGCAGCGCCAGTAATAATAATAACTTTATCTTTTAACTGCATTCTTATTCTCTCTTATTTTAATCAATTAGTTTATACAGTACACGCATATAAATACTCTGCGTTTATAGCCAATAATAAGCAGCCCAGCCGCTGTTTTAAGCGACCCAATCAATCTGCCTATGCTCACGCTTATTACTTACAATACAACGAAACTACTCAATCAGAACCCCCCAGTAGTGATTTATCTGCAGCAAGCCCCCACCTAGGGCTTGGTTTTGCTAAACTAAAAAATGAACTACCCACCACTTTAGAAGTGGGGGTTTCTTAGGTAATGCACAGACTTGATGCGGTGTTCTGCAACAGCGGTTATGCAAATTGACTAAGCTAACTCCCTTGCACCAAGGGTTCTTTAATTATTTGCAAGCACCGTAACCCCTCATTGAGGATATTGACACTGGCATTGATATCTCGATCATGGCTCACTTTGCAGCACGGGCATTGCCACTGTCTCATGGCTAAGGTGAGTTCACTCTTAGCAAGAACATGGCCACAGCCTGAGCAGGTTTTAGAAGATGGAAACCATCGGTCTATTTTGACGAGCTGCTTGCCGTACCAGCCTGTTTTATAAGTCAGCATTGTGATGAACTTCGACCATGAGCTATCACTGATGGCTTTAGCTAATCTACGATTTTTCACCATGCCTTTGACGTTCAAGTCCTCAATAGCAATCACATCGTGGTTTTTGATGAGATTGAATGAGAG
>DASRNZ010000048.1:0-10683 GCA_035647155.1 Thiopseudomonas sp. | reverse complement strand
ATCCGCCGCATCCAGCTTGTCCCACAAGACCGGATCAAAGCCCACCAGATTCAAATCTTTGCAGTGATAAACAAAGCGTTTACGTTCAAACTTCTCAAAGGGATTCTGCAGCAAGCTGCGGGTCATATAGGCAGCATCCTCTAGGTTTTTGAGTTCATTGAGCGGGTTCTTAGCTTTCTCAATGCGGCCATGCTGTTGATGTAATTGAATGTAAAAATCTTGGTAACGACGGGTGAGGGCGGGTAACTCAACTTCGCCACGCTCATTGCACAGTTCGATAAAGCTCAGTAAAAAAACGATCTTATAAGAGAAGGTGTAATCGCGCTGCTCAAGAAACTCAAAAAAGTCATCACGGCGACTGGCTTCGGTGCGTGGTTTGATACCTTTGCGAGTGCGAATATCTGCGAGCTGCTCCAGTGAGAAATAGTGCAGTTGGGATCGACCAAAAGGAATACTTTTAGCTGCAGTGATATCGCCTTTTTTCAGCCAGTTTTTGATTGTACTGGTAGAGATAAATAGCTCACGTGCCAGCTGTTCTTCGTTTAACAGATCGCCAAATTCGCGCTCAAAGTTAAAGACATTAATCGGCTCAATGCGGCGGGTGTATTCATAGAGTTGATTGAGCATCAGCAACTCATGATTAGTGCTGAGCCCTAGGGGATTGATCACATTAGCAAAGGGTTGGTACTGACTGAGCTGAAACAAGTTGTGCACTGACCATGGCTGTAAGATCGCACCGTAGCTGTCGACCACATCAATCACATAGAGCGCTTCTTTCCCAGCAAAGCGACGTGTGCCGCGACCCAGTTGCTGCATATATACAACTTTAGACATGGTCGGGCGTGCCATGACTAAGATACTGGTTTGCGGTGCATCCCAGCCTTCATTGATTAAGTCGCAGGCACACAGAAAACGAATCTCGCCCGCTTTATAACGCTCCAATCCAGCGCGGTCTGTACCTGATACAGCTTGTGCGCTGATGCCTGACGTATTCAGGCAAGCGGCCATACGCTGTGCGTGTTTGATATCCACGCAAAACACCACGCCTTGTTTAAGCGGGGTATTAGCCAGCAGTGGTTCGTTGAAGTGCTCAACTAATACATCAGCAACCAGCTGGTCACGAGACGGAATTAAAACAGTTTTATTCAGGTCTTGTTTTAAAAAGTCGCGGCCATTAAAGCGCACGGCTGACAGATCAATATTCGATTCAAGACGAAACACGCGAATGGGCGGTACGATGCCTTTTTCAATGGCTTGCTCTAAGCTCAAGTCGACTTTGTAGCTGCCAAAGACTTCTTCGAGTTTTTGCTGATCTAGGCGTTGGTCTGTTGCAGTGAGTCCGAGTAACACCTGGGGATTAAAATGCTCCAGGACTCGGCGCAAGCCATAAGCCACAGCATGGTGTGCTTCATCCACGGCAATATAGCCAAAACGATTGCTGGGTATTGTGCTGAAGTGGCGTGATAAATAAGCACTGGTTTGCACTACAACTTGTAAGTCAGCATTAAAAGCATCTTCACCGACGCGCAGATTAGCTACGTGCTTTTGAAAGCGTTCTAAGGTTTGTTTCTTAAGATCGCGTGTGGGTACGATCACCAGCAGGTTAGTGACTGAGCCGACGTTAAATTGGCTGATAAAATCTTCGATTAACACTTCAGTTTTGCCGGTACCGGTAGGGAGTACGACTAGAAAGGTGTCTTTGCCATCGGCTCTTTCCTCGGATAGGCGAGAAATCACCTGTGCTTGGTGATCATATAATTTAAACGACACCGCGCGTTGTGCGGTAAACCGTGGGCTGGCGGCAAACTGCTGGCGCTCGCCAAAGTACTCACGCAGTTGCTCTTTAAAGCGCTCGTTATCGGCCATGCCGCGATTTGACCAGCGATACACGAGAGTGCCGTCTGCAACCAGTGAGTTCTGTTTAAACAGTTGCGAGCGGTATTGCTTTTTACCAGTGGCCAATGGGTGGTGGTATTGCTCACCGTTTAATTCAATGGCAATGCCACGCTCAGTGGTTGTTAGCCAATAATCAATAAAACGTCGATGACCGCCTCGGTCGTAATATTCGCGTTCGGGTTCTAGGGCGTAGAGGTATTTTGAGCCGAATACTTCTTCAAAATAATAGGCAAAATTATATTCGGGCGGGGTCGGGTCGATGTGGTCATCAGAGCGGTTTGCACCAAAGTTTTTTAAATGATGTTCGGACGAGTGATCGATTAAAAATAGCTCAAGCTGTTCCAGTAAGTCTTTTTCATCCAGCCATAAAAACCGTAACAGTCCTGCATAAGTATGCATCAGGCTGTTTTGCTTGCTGGTGTAATCGGTGTAGGCGTAGCTTTTTAATTCAAGATCAAATAGGCCAACATCAACCCAGATGGCTGGCGCATTCGGCTTGGTGTAAAGATGCCCGACGTGATCGCTAGTATGTAGGCTGTAGTGGTAGGTTGCTAAGCAGCGGTCGATAACTGTATGACAATTTGTAGCAACATCCATGTTCAATCACGCCTTCAGAATTAAAGTGTTAAAACAAGCTCGGCAACCCAATCCAAATCGTCATACAGGCCCCCGGCAACTCACCGCCATTACTCAGCTCAAGTCGTGCTGGGCGGTGTTCTTGGTCGTGCAGAGCAATGATGCTGGCGGCAAAGTACAGTCCTAAGCCGGTGCTGCCACTGTCACGGCTGATGCCGCTGGATTGGCTTTGACGTACCGCACCCAGCAGGCTGTCGGGGTAACCAACGCCGTCATCGTTGATGCTCAGTAAAATGCCGTTGTCTTCACGCTTGGCTTGCAGGCGAATGGTTTTCTTGCAGTAGTTCAGCGCATTGCCCAGCGCGTTGTCCAGTACGGTGCCAATCAGGCTGACATCGAAGTAGCCTTCTAGATCGGCATCATCCAATTCAATCTGTAAATCAATATTGCGATAGTCGAGCAGTTCGCGGTGGCGATTGTTTAAATCTTCAAACAGTTCGTCGATGCTGTAATACTCGGGCTGCAAACGCAGTTGATCGTGTTCCAGCTTATACACACCCAGTAATTGCATCAGCATGGCATCTAAACGCAGTGCTTCTTGCTCAATTAAACGCGCTTGTGGTGAGCGTTGTAAGGCTTCGGGCATCTCAGCAAACAGGCTTTCATAGGCTTGGCTGACAGCGGCAATCACGTTTTTCATATCGTGCACGGTGGAAGCCATCAGGGTGGAGAAATCGATCTGCTTTACCATGGACTCAGCTCCAAAGACGATTGCATCTGTAAAAAATCAACAGAATCAGGTTCAAGTTTCGACATACAGTTAATGCGCTGCAGGCAGGCATCCAAGCGCTGATCGGCGTTGGCTTGCTGTGTATTGAGTTGATCTTGGAATAAGCGTGCGGCAGCCATATTCAATTCAATCAAATCCGGTGTCTGGGCTAAGGCTTGCTCAAACAGGGCTTGTGCTTGCTCGCCTTGCTCTTGGTAGTGCAGAGCGGTGGCTTGTTTACTGATGGCTAAGGCTTGATGCAAGGGTTGCATATCCAGCGTGGGTAAGCGTGTGCTGATCTGTTCAAGCAGGCCCAGTGTGCCAGCATGACGAGCGGCGCAAAACTGCCAGAGTGCCGTTGCCGCGTCGTGTTCGCCCAGTTGCGCAAGCCAATCACCCAGTTGTACTAAGGTGATCGCGGCATAGAGGTGCTTGTGCTCTTCTAAGCCTTCGATCAAGGCGGGTAGGTTGCTGAGAGCGGCGGCCGGGTCTTTGTCACGCTGTTCTTCAGGGCGTAACAGGGCCATGGCAGGCAGTAGGTGCACGGCGTGTTTGTAATTCTTCTCAAGCAGGCTCAGCCATTGTACGGCTTCGTCGGGCAGCTTCTTGGTTGGGTTGGCCAAGCTGAGTATGGAGGCCAGCTGCCAGAGCAGTTCAGGATCAAAGCTAGTGGAGTAACGACCGATTTCCCAAAGCTGCTGCAAGGCGTGCTGGGCAGTGCGTGGATCATTGCTCAGCCAAGCGTGGCAGGCGAGTTTGATTTGCCGACGCAGGGTGTTCGGCGACATCGCTACGGCCTCTTTTAAAGCATCGACAGTGGCGGGTAAGTCGTTATTTAATGCGGCCAGTTCTGCTTGCATATCCAGTAGCTCGGGCATCATGGGAAATTGACGTACTGCTGCAGTGAGTAAGCGTGTGGCGTTATCTAAACGGCCTTGGCGCAACCAGAGCTTGGCTAAGGATTGCAGATTCCAACCGGTAGGGCGGCTGCGTGCTTGTTGTTCTAGAAATTCTGCCAGTTCTGTGTAGCGGCCTAAGTCTTTTAATGCTGCGGCCATATGACTGTGGCAGAGCACTGCGAAGCGTGGGTCTTTTTCGGTGACGGCTTGGCAGGCTTGCAACACTGCGTTTGAGTTGCCGGCTTCTTTGGCAGTCAAAACTGGGGCTAGTACTTGCTTGCGGCGCACGGCGCGTTCTAGGCGCGTTTGCAGTGTGATTTTATTAAAGGGCTTGGTCAGGTAATCATCGGGCTGACACTCAAGTGCAGCCAGTACCATGGCCTGAGTGTTTTCAGCGGTGACCATAATAAAGATGCAATGCGCTGACAGGAGCTTTTCTGCATGCAACTGTTCTAGGACTTGCTGGCCGTTCATGCCATCGCCTAAGTTGTAGTCATGTAAAATAACGTCATAGCGCTTGCGGCGGCACAGTTCTAACACTTCATTGCCGTTGGCGGCGGTGTCGATGTCGTGCGCGGCGAGTAAACGAAGAATCCCGCGAATGGAGCTGCGGAACTCAGAAAAGTCGTCTACGACTAGAAATTTCTTTTTACTGAAGTCGATCATTGTTCAGCGCATCCCATTGCAGACATTGCTGTTGAGTGGTTTTGCGCAGTCTAATGGTTATTTATATAAACTGCACAGATGCAGGGTGCTTTTGCGGGTTTTAAGTGTTGAAATGCCGTGAGCTAAAAGAGTGAGTGTTTTGTGCTTCGATTAGGAAATATTGCATTTAAAGCAGTTTTTATGCTTATTTTGCTGTTTTTTAACATTCTTTTGAAAATAGGCTTGACATGATTGCCGTTTAGGCGAATAATGCGCGCCAAGTTGGCTACATAGCTCAGTTGGTTAGAGCGCAGCATTCATAATGCTGATGTCCCAGGTTCAAATCCCGGTGTAGCCACCAAATTTCTTTAAAGGTTAGCGAAAGCTAGCCTTTTTTTTTGCCTGCGCGTTGGCAAGCACCTGCTTTTGCATTTCTATCGGTTGCAAACTGTTGTCACAAACGTTGTCATCAGTACATGCCGATTAAATCGGATGACAACAATTAGAGTAGGCACTGTGGTGAAAGATGTGTATGCTTCTCTGACTGCTGCTGCTTGTGTAACCGCGAATCAATAATATATGTTTAGATCTAGATCCAATCATTGCTGCGACTCCTGTAACTCCTTGCGCTCAGTATCACTTTGGGTTCAGCCCAATTATAAATTTACTTCGTTCAAGGAGACATACAATGTCTAATCGCCAAACTGGTGTAGTTAAATGGTTCAATGATGATAAAGGCTTCGGCTTCATTACTCCGGAATCAGGTGACGATTTATTCGTTCACTTCGGCGCTATTCAAAGCGACGGTTTCAAAAGCCTGAAAGAAGGCCAGACTGTATCTTTCGTCGCTACACGCGGCCAGAAAGGTATGCAGGCTGAAGAAGTACAAGTTGTTTCTTAATTTGTGCCTCTAAAAAACCCGCTTCGGCGGGTTTTTTTATGTCTATAGAAAAGTACCAGCCGCTTCACTATGTAATTTTACAGCTTTATTATGAGCGCTTGACCCCCACGTGGCTGACTGCTGCTGGTATTAGAGGTCGGTTGTTAAGTGTTCGGGATCATTAGATCACTGCAACTTGACGTTATTGCAATAGGGCATTTTTTTATGGCGTTCGCCTCTTCACGTTCCGCAAGCATTGGTTTAACTATAGGTTGTATTATTTTCGGTCTGGGGAGCTTGATTGTTGCCCATGTCGATATTGGTGGCTGGGCCATGTCTTTTTGGCGTCTGGCTATTTCAGGCGTAGTCTTTGCGCTGCTGGCTAAGCTCACACGGCAAAGGATGCCGCGCGCACGTCGCGCTATTACTTTTGGATTGTTATCCGGTGTTTTCTTAGGTGTCGATCTGGCGTTATGGCATGAAAGTATCTATGCGGTGGGGCCGGGTATTTCAACCTTGCTTAATAGCTTGCAGATTTTCTTTTTAGCGGCGATTGGTTTTTTATACTTTCACGAGCGCCAGACCATAGTGCAGTTGCTCAGCTTGTGTTTGGCCATGCTTGGGGTGGCGCTGATTGGTAGCCCTGAGTTTGCGCACAATACTCAAGCCACTTGGGGCTTTGTTGCCGGCATCCTCTCCGGCGCCATGCTGGCTGCTTCTATGACCTTTATTCGCAAGACCCATGAAGTCGAACCCACGCCTATTTTTGCCTTGATGCTGCTGATCAGTATCGGCGGTGTTATGGCTATGATTGTGCCGATGTTTATTTTTGATTGGGGGCATATATTGCCCAGTACTTGGTCCGAGTTGGGTTGGGTGCTGGTGTATGGTGCTGTGATGCAATGTTTGGCCTGGGGGCTGATTGCTTACTCGATTCCTAAACTGTCACTGGCGCTGACTGGGTTGCTGTTATTAACTGAGCCCATTGCAGCCTTGATTATTGATTACAGTTGGTTGGATAAGCCCATTAATACCTTGCAGTGGGGTGGTGCGCTGCTGACTATGTTTGCTATTTATTTAGGTTCACTGAAACCTAAGCAGCAACAGACAAGCTGATATGTACAGGCACCTTTGTGGTGTCATAATAAGAGTCCATAAGACCTGTGAGAAGGCGTGATAGCCTGCGGTTTAGCCCATACTGGCTTACTGGTGTTTTCACCTTTTATCTTTACCTGATTTCAACTTTTGTGTGTAATTAAAAAAGATTACATATTTTATACGGGGAATACCTTGATGGCTGCTAAAAAAATTCTAATGTTGGTCGGCGATTACGTTGAAGATTACGAGGCCATGGTGCCGTTTCAAGCTTTGCAAATGGTCGGTCATACGGTACATGCCGTGTGCCCAGGTAAAAAAGTGGGCGAGTTTGTCCGTACTGCCATTCATGACTTTGAAGGCGAGCAAACCTATAGCGAAAAGCCAGGCCATAATTTTGTGCTGAACTTTGATTTTGCTGAAGTGAAAGCAGAAGACTACGATGCGCTGATTGTCCCCGGTGGTCGTTCGCCTGAGTACCTGCGTTTAAATGCAACGGTACTTGAGTTAATTCAGGCCTTTGATCGTGCCAATAAGCCCATTGCCACAGTCTGTCATGGCGCACAGTTATTAGCGGCGGCGGGTATTTTGGACGATCGTGAATGTTCTGCCTATCCAGCTTGCGGTCCTGATGTGGAAATGGCCGGTGGACATTATATTGATCTGGACGTCACCGGTGCGCACCTTGAAGGTAACTTGGTCAGTGCCCCGGCTTGGCCTGCACACCCCACCTGGTTGGCTGGCTTCTTGATGCTGTTGGGTACTAAAATTACTTTATAAAGGCTGTGATTGAGCGCTTAATGTATTTAAGCGCTGGCCGTGGGTGTTTGTGCTCAGTCAGCAGGCACTCAGAGTATGTTCAGTTCTCGCAAGCTGCAACGGCTACGCGTAGAATCATGTACTGTGTAATCCAGACTGATTGCTGTTTTATTCAATAAAGGAAATAAAAATGACGACCGTTACTTTTAAAGGCACAGCTGTGCGCATTGATGGCCATTTCCCACAAAAAGACGAACAAGCACCGGCGTTTAGCTTGGTCAATAAAACCTTAGACGAGGTGAGCTTGGCGAGTTTGGGTGGTTTTCGTAAAATCTTAAATATTTTCCCAAGCATTGATACGCCAACCTGTGCGACTTCAGTGCGCAAGTTTAATGAAAAAGCCGCGGCTTTGAAAAACACCCGTGTGCTGTGCATTTCAGCGGACTTACCTTTTGCTCAGGCACGTTTTTGTGGCGCTGAAGGTTTAGAGCGTGTGCTGATGTTATCGACTATGCGTGATCCTGATTTTTTCCAGGTTTACGGTGTTGATATCGCTGAAGGACCGCTGGCTGGTCTAGGCGCACGTGCAGTGATCGTTTTAGATGAAAACGATAAAGTACTGTACAGCGAGCTGGTTGCAGAGATTGGTAATGAGCCGGATTATGAGAGCGCATTAGCTGTATTAAGCTAGGGGTACAGTCAACGCAGCAATGATCTGATTGATTTTTGCTGCGTTGTAGTGTCATATTGATGTCATGCTAACTGCATGGTTATTATTGTTCTAATCATAAAAATGAGCGAAACAGTATAAGGAAGCCATAGTTGACTAGCATTTTCTCGCTATTCCACTTTGGAAGATACGATGTATGGATACGCTTTATCGTGTTGTTTGTTTTTTATTAGTGCTTGCAATAAGCGCTAGTAGTGCTGCATCTGTGCAGCAATTGCCGCCAAATGATCATCTGATCACTTTACATACCCCCGTTGAACTCAGTGCTGACGACTTAGCCTATGTACGCTCGATCCCGACGTTGCAAGTCAGTGCCTATCGACACATCCCACCGATGTCGTTTTTTGATCAAGCCACAGGTCAATATCAAGGTATCAGTATTGACGTTTTTCGTTTTATTGCAGATCACATTGGCTTACCCTATGAGTTTTACGAGGAAGGTGGCTTGTATGTTGATAAAAAAATCGAAGAATTTGGACTGGGTCAATATGATGTTTTAATCCCCGCAAGCTATGTTGCCAGTCGTGATGGTTTATTTACTGAAACTTATTACGAAGGGTTTTATTCTGTTATTTCACGTAAATCAGACCAACTACAAATACAAGATATTCAACAGCTGAAACAGTACCGTGTCGGCATGATAAAAAATGCTGCGGTCGTGCCTTATGCTCAGGATTTAGTGGGTGAAGTGCAGGTTTTCGAGTTTGTAGATGGCATTCTTTACGAAGCATTACGCAAGAATAAGATTGATATTGCTATTTTTAATCAAAGCGTCTTTGAGCAAGATCGCTATCGTTTTGAGCTGTTCGATCTAGAGGATGCTTATACACTGGATGAGTATCCGCGCAATTATGGTTTTTTATTTAAAAATAGCGAACAAAATCAGCGCCTGATTGATATTTTTAATCGTTACATTAAAGCAATGAATAATCAGCAATCTATACGCAAACATGAAAATGCTGAACAGTACTTAATTGAAAAATACATTAAGCAAAAAGGTCAGCAGCAATTGCTATGGATCGCTGTTGTGATCAGTTCGCTGATGAGTGTTGTGTTGTTTGTTATTTTTCGCTCACGTCAGCATATGCTCAAACAACTGGCTGAAAGTCACCAGCGTATTAGTCAGCAGCGTGAGGCGCTACAAGAAGCCAATGTCCAATTGGAATCTTTAAGTCGTACCGATGTGTTGACGGGTATGCCCAATCGCCGCCATCTTGATGAACGTTTAGCTCTGGCGTATGAATGGTATAAGCGCAAGGGTGATCCGTTGTCGGTATTGATAATTGATATCGATTTTTTTAAGCTGATCAATGATGATTATGGTCACGCGACGGGTGATCTGTATCTGAAGAAAGTAGCTGGCGTCTTAACTCAGATTGTGGGGCGTTCAACAGATTTTTGTGCACGCTATGGTGGTGAAGAGTTTGTATGTGTATTACCCAATACCGATACGCTAGGTGCTGTAGTTGTTGCCGAGCAGATTCGTGAGGCTGTTTTTGCATTGCATGATAGCCATGCAGATGTTCTTCCGAGAATTTTGACCATCAGTATTGGGGTTGCAACTTTGCAAAGCGGTCGCTGCGATCACCATGCACTTGTGAAACAGGCCGATGTTCAGTTGTATCGTGCAAAAAATAGTGGGCGTAATCGTGTGTGCGCTATTGTGTTGGAAGGCTCTGCTCAGAGCTCTGATACCAAGGCTCAAGAACAACAGCCCTGTGACTTCGCTTAATTGAGGTGGCTAGCGTGGGTAAGCATAAGAGGCATGGTGCGTGTCGAAATCTCTGCTTGATTTAGCGTTTAGGTCGGGGTTCTATGTGTTAGCCAAGGTAAATTGATCGTAAAGACCCTGTGAACACACGCGAAGACTGTTATCTTTCATGCTCCCAAAGACTGTGAATCATTGATATGCCAGACTCTTCTGTATCCCCAGCGAAAAAATCCTCTAAAAAGCTATTCATTGTGGTGTTATTACTCTGCGCGGCAGCCGCTGCCGGCTGGTGGTGGACGCAAAGCAATAGCGAGCCCGCTCAGCAAGGCCCACGCCGTGGTGGTAGCTTTATGGGTGCAGTACCGGTGCATGCCCAGCAAGTACGTCTGGATCGTTTTGCTGTGCAGCTTAAGGCCTTGGGTACAGTCACGCCGTGGAATGCAGTGAATGTCACCAGCCAGGTCAGTGGTGAGTTGGACAAGGTGCTGTTTACTGAGGGGCAGTTTGTTGAGAAGGGCACTCTGCTGGCGCAGATTGATCCGCGCAATTATCAGGCGTCGTTATTGCAGGCTGAGGGTGCCTTGCAAGAAACTCGTGCGCAGTTGGCCAGTGCTGAATTAGACCTCAAGCGTTATCAGGGGCTGTATAAAGAAGACTCCATTGCTCGGCAAACCCTTGAGCAGCAACGTGCAATGGTGGCTCAGTACAGGGGCAGCTTAAAGG
>DASRNZ010000047.1:0-5453 GCA_035647155.1 Thiopseudomonas sp. | reverse complement strand
ACCACCGATGCATAAGGTGATCAAGCCATAACGACCACCGGTGCGCTCCAGCTCATACAGGGTTTTCACAGTTAAAATCGCACCGGTTGCGCCCACCGGGTGGCCCATACCGACCGCACCACCGTTAGGATTCACTTTTTCAGCAGGAAAGCCCAGCTCTTGCGCCACGGCCATTGCTTGCGCAGCGAAAGCTTCGTTGGACTCAATCACATCAATATCAGCAATGGTTAAACCCGCTTGCGCTAAAGCCTTAGGCACTGCGGTAATCGGACCCAACCCCATAAACTTAGGATCCACACCAGCAAAAGCATTTGTCAGCAGACGCGCACGCACCTTTAAACCCAGCTCAGCGGCAGTTTTTTTATCCGCTAACAACAACGAAGCAGCGCCATCGTTAATACCTGACGCATTGCCCGCGGTGACTAAACCATCCTTTTTAAACGCCGGTTTGAGCTTCGCCAGATCATCCAAGGATACCTGCGCACGCACATGTTCGTCGGTGGCAAACAGCACATCTTCACGACCTTTTTTCACCGTAACTGGCACGATCTGCTCAGCAAAACGACCTTCGGCGGTGGCTGCCGCAGCTTTTTGATGGCTGGCTAAAGCAAACTCATCCAGTTGTTCGCGGGTAAAGCCGTATTTTTGCGCAATGTTCTCAGCGGTGACACCCATGTGTCCGGTATCAAAAGGATCACTTAAAATCCCTAAGGTTAAGTCTTGCACCGTACTATGACCCATGCGTAAGCCTGAGCGCACTTTGGGCAAGATATAGGCGCCTTGGCTCATGGACTCAGCACCACCGGCCAGCGCCAGCTTACTGTCACCGCTTTCAATCATTTGCGCTGCAGAAATAATCGCTTGCAGTCCTGAGCCACACAGGCGATTGACGTTAAATGCCGCAGAGCTTTCAGCTAAGCCTGAATTAATCGCGATATGCCGAGCCAAATAGGCATCTTGCGCGGCAGTGGTAATAATATGTCCATAGACTGCATGATCAATCTGCTTGGCATCAACACCACTGCGCTTAATCACTTCTTGCGCTGTGACAGTCCCCATTTGCTCTGGCATTAAGCCAGATAAACTACCCGCAAAACCGCCAATGGCAGTACGTACACCATCAACAATGACCACCGAATTAAATTTCATGCGTAATCCTTATAATGTGTTATTTACCAAGCATTGAACGGGCAATCACTTCTTTCATAATCTCCGAAGTCCCCGCATAAATGGTTTGCACCCGCGCATCCACATAAAAACGTGAGATCGGATACTCCAAGGTATAACCGTAACCACCAAACAGCTGCAAACACTCAGCAATGGTTTTGCATTGCATTTCTGTCAGTTGCAGCTTAAGCACAGCGGCATCGGTACTGCTCATGCGCTTTTGTCGATACAAGGTGACGCAGTGATTAAAGTAGGCGCGACCCATATCAATTTGTGCACGCACTTCAGCTAATTTAAAGCGCGTATTCTGAAAGCTAGCGATGGTCTGGCCAAACGCTGTACGCTCTTTTACGTAATCAAGCGTCAGCGCTAAAGCACCTTCCATAGCACCCAGTGCTTGTGCACCCACACCGAGGCGTTCGCGAGGCAGCTCTTGCATCAAATATGCAAAACCTGCGCCTTCTTCACCCAGTAATGCATCCTCAGGTAACAGCATATCTGCAAAAAACAACTCGGCAGTATCACTGGCATGCTGACCGATTTTTCGAATCGGTTTACCCCGAGAAAAGCCTGGTAAATGACTGTCTACTAAAAAGAGTGAGACCCCTTTTGCGCCTGCCGCAGGATCAGTTTTAGCACAGACAATGACCATATCCGCCATCATGCCGTTGGTAATAAAGATCTTGGAGCCATTGAGTTGCCAACCATCAGCCACTTTTACCGCTCGTGTTTTTATATTGGCTAAATCACTGCCCGCGCCCGGCTCAGTCATAGCAATAGCGCTCATCACTTCACCGGTAGCCATACGCGGCAACCACTGCTGTTTCTGCGCTGCGCTGGCAAGATGCTCAAGGTAAGGAATCACAATGTTGGCATGGATGTTATAGGCGCTGGCCAAGCCACCAAAACCACGGCGGGAGATTTCTTCAAGCACCAACTGAGTAATGCCAAAATCCGCACCTGTACCGCCATTCTCCTCTGCTAGATCAATGGCCAACATACCCGCTTCGCCAAGTTTGCGCCAAAACTCTCGCGGTACCTGCCCTGCCGCTTCCCAGTCATCATAATGCGGGTCAGCCTCCTGCTCTAAAAAACGGCAAATCATCTCGTAGAACAATTGTGTCTGGTCATCATGCTCAAGCATTATCGAAGCTCCCACGCAATAAACGATTTAGTGTTTCCCTTGACGTATTGTTAGATAGCGTACAAGAAAAACTATTTCGCAAGCAGTTTGAATATCCATTCATTAAAGCAGCCATACTGCGCCAAGTTAACCAGTCGTTGCTAGGTTATTAAGGGCAACCAATACTATGACTAGCCTATGTTTTCTTCTCATGTTTATTACTAACTATATTGTGTGCTAATCATTAATCACTATGCCTTGTGTTTTACCCACAAAGAACGTCAAGCTGACAGTCTGATTTTTACACTGGGCCACACAAAGTCAATCACTAACATTATCTCCACCTTTTACACTGGCTGGCTGACTGGATCGTGGTTTTACCCGCCCTAAGGAAGTACTGATGTCATACTTAAAACAGATCACTATGGTTTTTCTTATAGCAATTTTGGGAGTTGGAAGCGTTATGGCAACCGAGGAAGCTAAATACACCGTGACACTCACAGAAGACGACTTTGAGGTGCGGGCCTATCAGCCGCATATTCTTGCTGAGACCATCGTTGAAGGGAAGTTTGACGGTGCTGGGAATAAAGCCTTTGGCCGCTTGTTCAAATACATTACAGGCAACAACACCTCGCGTCAGAGCATCCAAATGACCGCTCCTGTGGCGCAAGCACCTGAAAGCGAAAAGATTAAAATGACCTCCCCCGTTGGTCAGCAACAAGTTAACGATAACTGGGCAGTAAGCTTTATGATGCCGGCATCCTCTTCGATAAACACACTGCCAGAGCCCAAAGACCCCAGAATCGTGTTACGCCAAGTACCGGCTAGAAATATGGCTGCGCTACGTTATTCAGGTACTTGGAGTAAAAAAAGCTACGCGCGTCATAAAGACCGTCTGGAAGCTTGGATCAAAGCAAAAGGCTTTAATGTGACGGGGGAAGCTGTCTGGGCGCGCTATGATCCACCATTTAAACCATGGTTTTTAAGACGCAATGAAATCTTAATACCGATTACCCTAGCGCAAGACAGTGAGTAAAAATACTCGTGACCTAACAGCCTGCCAAGGATCACAGGCAATGGCGCAACAACAATCAAATGTTAAAATAGTTCGGCAAAATAATAGTGCTGGCGTATAGTAATTGCACAACTATCGTACAACACCATCTCATTAGGAATTTAAAACATGATCAGCTACGTAACTTTAGGTGTCAGTGATTTATCTGCAGCAAAAGTATTCTATGGCGAACTGCTTGCCGATCTAGGCGGCAAAACCCTAATAGATATGGACCGTATTTGTTTTATTGGCAAAAGCATGGCTGAGCCGATGCTTGCTGTGTGCACACCTTTTAACCAAGAACCTGCTCAAGCCGGTAACGGAGCCATGGTGTCCTTTGCACCAGGTACAAAAGAAGCTGTGGATGCCATGTACAACAAAGCCATCGAGCTTGGTGCCACGTGCGATGGTGCTCCTGGGCAACGTATTCCGGATATGTTCTACGGCGCTTACGTCAAAGATGTGGATGGCAACAAACTCTGTTTTAGTCACTTCGGTTAAGGGCTAACCAGATGCAACTCAACAGCGACTTCAGTCAACGCGTGGTTATTCGACCCGAGCAGTATCAATTTATCGACTCACCGTTAGCAGGTGTGAGTCGGATGATGCTAGAGCGTGCCGGCAATGAAGTCGCTCGCGCCACTAGCATTGTGTGCTATGCACCAGGCAGCGGTTATAGCGCTCACACCCATAATGGTGGCGAGGAAATTCTAGTGTTAGATGGCGTCTTCTCTGATGAGCATGGCGATTACCCAGCAGGTACTTACCTACGCAACCCGCCAGGCACATCACACCAACCCTTCTCCACTGACGGATGTACTCTGTTGGTCAAACTATGGCAGTTTGCTGAAGACGATGACCTCCAGCGGGCATTAGACACAGAGCAAGCCGAGTGGTATCCAGGCTTAGTGGATGGGCTATCAGTCTTGCCATTACACGAGCATAACGGAGTCAATACCGCGTTAGTGCGCTGGGCACCCAACACGCAATTTACTCGACATAGCCATCCCGGTGGTGAAGAAATATTAGTCCTTGAAGGCCTATTCTGTGATGAGCTAGGCGAGTATCCAACTGGTAGCTGGTTAAGAAACCCCAGATACAGCAGTCATGCACCCTTCACCCTAGAGCAAGGTGCATTAATTTACGTAAAAACTGGCCATATCGATGCTAATTTAATGGGCGATCGCTTTATCAACCCTCCAACTGAAGACAACTGAGCATGAGTACCTTTGATACAGCCAATCTATCCCGCATTATAGAAATGGCTTGGGAAGACCGCACACCTTTTGAAGCCATACAGCAGCTGTACGGTTTGAATGAAAGCGCCTTAATTGAACTGATGCGACGCGAATTAAAAGCGTCATCCTTCCGTTTGTGGCGTGTCAGAGTCAGTGGCCGTAAGACCAAACACCTAAAGCTACGCCATCCGGATATAAGCCGCGGTTATTGCGCAACACAATATAAAATGCGATAGGTTGTTGCTGAATACAGAAAGTGTTATCACGCTGATCTATAGACGTGGATATGCGTTTAGTTTCAGCTCAACCTGACTGTGTAAAATCATCAAGTAGTCAGCTGATCTGCTCTACCGTCGCGACACTCTACAAAAGTAGCTTTACTTATTCAGCGAGTGCTATGGTAGATCACTACTTATAGCACTTTACAGATGTCTTAATTTCATTGAATCCATCAATCGATCAAATGAAATCAGACTGTAATTTGCTGCTTATAAACACAGCCCCTTTTACTTTACAGGTGTCTGCCTTGTACGAAGACCTAGCGTTTGATAATGATGAATTGATCGATGAGCTTAGAGATTTAGACTACGACCAAGGGGATGACTCCTTATTTGACTCTGACTACAGAGACCTCAATTTTGATGATTACTCGATGGATGAGCCGGATATTATTTTAGACGTGCCCTATGTACCCACCGATGAAAAAATCGTCCATGCCATGCTTGATTTAGCTGAAGTCACCAGTCAAGACACCCTCTATGATCTAGGGTGTGGTGATGGTCGTATTGTTGTGGCAGCGGCTTTAGAGCGCAATACTCGCGGTATCGGTATTGATATGGATCCCATGCGTATCACCGAAGCGATTGAGTAT
>DASRNZ010000046.1:0-2367 GCA_035647155.1 Thiopseudomonas sp. | reverse complement strand
GGTTGTCGCAATAGCTGCGCCACCTGGTGCAGCTGATACGCTGAAACCGTCATCGGTAGGGTCGGTGACGTAATACGCAACGCCCGCTGATAGCTCATCTGGTAACGCACCGCCATCAACAGTGAAGATTACAGGCTGGTTAGCCGCTAATCCATGAGCTGGCCACGCTACAACACCGGGCGTACCGATAGCGATAGTTACAACAGACTCGGCCGCGCAATCTGCACCGCGCTCAACTTTAATTGCATATTTCTTGCAATTATCGTCGATAGCCTGTTGCACAATGATCTGACCTTGATCGAGTGCCAGCGGGATAAACTGGTTAGTCATCGTGCCGCCGTTGCGCGTGCCTTTGGATTTGAGCATCCAGTTTGAGTTGATTAGCTCAAACTCGTTTACCGCTTGCTCAGCACCTAGCTCGCCCAGATTGTATAAGCCTTCGATTTCCTGCCACTGCACGGATGCAAAGTCAGTCGGAGTTACTTCTAGCTTTGACGTCACGGGAAGCGTACTAATGTAAACTCGCGTGCCGGACACTGTGTATAATTCTTCACTCATCTTTAGAGCCTCGTTTTTTAGTTGATGTTGTCTTAGCGACTGCCTTGACGATTTTAGTAGCCGCTGATTTTACACCAGTGACCGACTCTAGTAGAGCCTTGCGTGCTGCTTCGCGCCGTTGTTTGCATTTCTCGCAACTCATGCGAATGTCCTCCACGGGATTCTAACAGGAACGTTCCAGTAACCGCCGTCCTCGTATCCATCCATAACGTGCGGTGCTGATGTAATAGTAACGCAAACTGAGCCGTAGCGCACTGTATAGCCGTCTTTAAAATGTTCGGCTATCTGCCCAGCTTGATCAACAAAAACGCTAGTATCTTGGTTTATCGGCTTAACCAACGTCAGCATTAAAAATCCGCGCCGTGTGTGTTTTTTGCCGGTTGCGATCAGCTCAGGATTTGGCGACGACGATACAGTGCCTACACGAATATAGCCGCTAGTCACCGCTGTGAATGTCTCAGCAGGCCACGCTATCGGGTAGCTTAGCGGTAGTGAATCAATGCCGCTCTTTAGTGCTAACCATATTTGAGTTTCAACAGCTGGCATTACGCGCTACCTTTGATATCAGTTACCGCATTTTTAACGATGTTGGGCCATTCTGCCACAGCACCTTCGATAAAGTAATTCCCTTGCTGATTATACACGCGACCAAGGCTATCTGCTCCAACATATCCGAAGTTCATTCTGGCTGCGTAAATCGCTTGGTAGCCAATAAAAACAGTCTCATCGGCTTTTAGTGTCGCAGCGATCAGTCCGATATTGCTACCAGCGTAAGGCCCGTCTGTGGTGTTAGGCATGCCTGACTTACTGGCAAGCAATGAGCGCGCAAGGTTGCCCGTCATGAATGGCACACGGCCACCTTCCGGCTTGGTTTTGGCTAGCTCCTCGCCTAATAACTCGACTGAGCGGCCATGCACGGCATTGAGCCGTTCTTTAGTCTCTGCAACCCATGCGTCTATTGATTCTGTGAAACTAGCCATTTGTGCGCCTCGCTGTTTTCTTGCAGTATATCACGGGGTTAAAAAAGCCCCGCATGTGCGAGGCTGGTTTGTGGTGTTATTGTTTCGTGGCGCTTTTAAAACCCCAGCGGGGTATTTTTCTTTTGCGTGTTTTACAGCACCTAATGCTGTGTAGCTGTAAAAGTAAACAGACCTTATGCCGCAACCGTCATACATCTTAATTAAATATTTGTCGCGATCATTTTTGTCTTTGTTCGGACTTGCTTGCGAGCATTCAGGTAATGAAACTTTCACACATCACCCCCAATCACGCCAATAGCCTGTACAACATGCGATGCGCGCTCTTTAGCTCCTCTTAGGTCTATTGAGTATTCTAACGGACAGCACACTTCGCTAATGTCGCAGCCAAGATCTTCCGCTATTGCCGCTGAATCAAAGCTATTCAGGTAGGACTCAAGGCTTGGATGTCTTTCAGTTGAACTTGGTGCATAGTCGTAAACCGCATCATCAAAAATAACAACGTGCGCAGGGCATCCGGTCTTTCTGGCTGCAACCTCAAGAGCATCAGGCATGCCAATTTCTTCAAGCCTTTTATGCAGCTCTTTAGTATAAGCGTTGCCAGTAGCGAACCACTCACCACGCACTAGCATGTTTTTAACCATTCGGTGAAGGTTCATCTCGTCTTCATACCTGTTTTCTGCTTTTGCGCAGGCAACAAGTTCAAGTTTTGAGCTGTTACCCGTTTGCAGCTGCCTTAATCTACGCTCAGGGTCTTGACTAATCCCTATTTTAATATTGCCAGTTGAGGGCTCTCTTATCATATAAACATACATATCAGGCAGGTCATCAG
>DASRNZ010000045.1:0-8715 GCA_035647155.1 Thiopseudomonas sp. | reverse complement strand
CTTTAACGCCTTGCACATACTCAGATGTGGTGACATTGGCTGAAGCACCGCCCCAGCCATGCGCTTTAATACCAAATAAGTTATGACTGCTGTCGCCGCCTTTATTTTGAATAATTGATTGACCCCAGCCAGTTTCTAAGGCCGCTTGCGCCACTAAATAACGTGGATCAACACCCAGTTTTTTCGCTGCTTGCTCCGCCATCGGCATCATAGTGGCAACAAACTCTGCAGGCGAAGCAAACTTTTTCCGGTTTAAATCCTCTGCACTTGCCGTTTGCCCAGCTACTTCAATCGGATTATCACGCGGCGCTGCATAACTGCGTGCCGCCTGCCAATCTTGGCGAATGTCTTTCGACTGCTGGGCTAAACCTGTACGCAGCGTATCTTGTGCCGCTACACCAATGCCGGCTAAATCGCGACCTGCAGCCGTCATAGGCAAGGCTAAACGGCGCAGATTCAACAGCGCAGTATCATCACGTTGCGAGTTAAAGCCCATTTTCACATTAGGCTCGACTGCTTGTGTCGATGGCGCTGCAGCCGGTGCAACAGCTTCTTGAGTAAATGGATTAGTAGTGGCGGGCTTGGGCGCTTGCGACAGCTGACGTGTCAACACATCGGCCATACCCATACCTTTACCTTGCGATAAGGTCACCGACAATTGTTGGTCATACATATCGCGGTAAGTTTTGCTTTCATTGGTGTTCATAAAGTTATCATCAGCCAGCACATCACCCGCCGCACGCATCGCTTTCATCATTTCACCAAGAAACAATGATTCGAATTCTTGCGCCACTTTACGAATATTGGCTTCACTGTCGCGCCCTTCACCCACTTTAAGCTGGTGCAGACGGTTTAAGTCAGTATAAGCGCCGCTATCGGCAACTTTAGTGCTGTGCAAGTTCATAACTTTATCCTCAAATCACAATCAGGTCAGCTTGTAACGCGCCTGCTTGTTTTAGCGCTTCAAGAATCGCCATCAAGTCCGACGGTGACGCACCCACTTGATTCACTGCACGAACAATTTCATCCAGTGTGGTACCTGGGCCAAACTTAAACATCGGCTTGGCTTCTTGTGTTGCATTGACTCTAGAGCGGGGCACAACGGCGGTTTGACCTTGTGAAAAAGCATCTGGCTGGCTGACAATCGGATCTTCAGTGATCACTACGGTTAAACTGCCGTGAGTCACTGCTGCCGGTTGTACGCGTACGTTCTGACCAATCACAATGGTGCCAGTACGTGCATTAATAATCACTTTAGCCACTGCTTGCCCTGCTTCAATTTCTATATTCTCGATAATCGATAAGTAATCAACACGCTGAGTGGGATCAGACGGCGCAGAGACACGAACCGAACCAGCATCTATTGCTTGTGCAACTCTTGGGCCAAGCATGTCGTTTAATGCATCTACAATATTTTTTGCAGTAGTAAAGTCAGGTCTATTCAGGTTGAGCGTCAGATATTCATCTTGATTAAAACCGCTGGGTACGGCACGTTCCACCGTTGCACCAGAGGGAATACGTCCTGCTGACGGAACATTGACGGTAATACGCGAACCATCGGCGCCACCGGCGTCAAAACCACCGACCACTAAGTTTCCTTGCGCAATCGCATAGACATTGCCGTCGATACCTTTGAGCGGCGTCATCAGCAAGCTACCACCGCGTAAGCTTTTAGCGTTACCAATCGAGGACACGGTGATATCAATGGTCTGACCTGGGCGTGCAAAGGGCGGTAAATCAGCATGAATGGAGACTGCAGCGACGTTTTTCAGTTGTACGTTGCCACCGGGCGGCACTTTAATACCAAACTGCGCCAGCATATTGTTAAAGGTTTGCACGGTAAAAGGCGTTTGTGTGGTTTGGTCACCACTGCCATTCAGGCCGACCACCAAGCCATAACCGATCAACTGGTTGGAGCGCACACCTTGGATACTGGCTAAATCTTTTAAGCGTTCCGCTTGCGCCATACCGCTTAACAGCAGCGTTACAAGGCAGGCAATCCAATATTTACGCATAGTCTGTCCTACCTTTAGAATGGGAATAACGGGCTAAGAAAGAAACGATCCAACCAACCCGGTTTACTGGCATTAGCAAAGGCACCCGTACCAGAGTAAGTGATACGTGCATCAGCAATGCGTGTTGAATCAACAACGTTGTCTGTACTTATATCGTCCGCGCGGACGATTCCTGAAATGCGCACCAGCTCATCACCGGTATTGAGGGTCAACCACTTCTCACCGCGCACCGCGAGAACACCATTGGGATAGACCTCGGCAATGGTCACAGTGATCGAGCCTGACAAGCTATTGCTTTGCCCTGTCTGTCCAGAACCTTGAGTCGAGCGCTGCGCACCATAACTGGTGTCCAAACTCATTTTACTATTGCTCATACCCAGCGCACTTAAACCAGCAATAGGATTGGTTGGCGTCACGGCCATACCCATAATACTCGGCACCCCAATATTGACGTTACTGTCTTTTTCAATCTGTGAGTTAGCATTTTTACTGGCTTGCGTGCGCTCATTTAGGCTAATGGTAATGATATCGCCGACACGAAATGCCTTGCGGTCAGTAAAGTAATTGGTATCAAAATCAGCCTGATAAATCGCACCATTGTTTTGTGTGGCAGGCAGCGGCGTGCGCGGTAAAACTGGCGCATAGTAAGGATCGTTGGGCTTAGGTTGTATCGGCATACAACCGACCATCAGCACCGCTGTAACCAGACTGACCATCATTAATGAACCTTTCATCGCACTACCCCTACCTAACTGTATTAAAGCTGCTGCGTGATAAAGGACAGCATCTGATCCGCTGTCGAAATCACTTTGGAGTTCATTTCATAAGCGCGCTGAGTGGTGATCATATTCACCAACTCTTCAACCACACTGACGTTGGAATTCTCCAAGGTATTTTGCAGCACTGTACCCAGACCATTTAAGCCCGGCGTACCATCTTGTGGTGCACCACTGGCGGCGGTTTCTAAAAACAGGTTATTACCAATAGCTTCTAAACCGGCTGGGTTTACAAAGTCAGTGATCTGAATATTGCCGACAATCTGCGCCTGTGGATTACCTGCAGTCGTCACTGTGGCGGTACCGTCTTCACCGACGGTAAAAGTACGCACTTCTGGCGGCAACATAATGGCCGGCTCAAGGGCAAAACCATTGGAGGTGACCACTTGGCCGTCAGAGCTCAGGTGAAAACTACCGTCACGGGTATAAGACACGTTGCCATCGGGCATTAACACCTGAAAAAAGCCGCGACCATTAATCGCCATATCCAAGGGCTGCTCAGTGGTTTGCAAACTACCGGCAGTAAATATTTTTTGTGTACCGACAATGCGCACACCGGTACCGAGTTGCAAACCGCTGGGCAGCTCGCTGTCTTGACTGGATTGCCCGCCGGGCTGGCGACGAATTTGATAGAGCAAGTCTTCAAACTCAGCACGGTCACGTTTAAAACCTGTGGTGGACACGTTGGCTAAGTTATTCGAAATGGTGGTGAGGTTCATATCCTGTGCGGATAAACCTGTTTTAGCGACCCAAAGTGCTGGAAGCATAGTGATTCTCCTCGAGCGCCGTATTTATGACGCTGCAATACCAAATGTGCTTATGACTAACTAAGCTGCATAATCCGTGCCACTGCTGATGAGTTGTCCTCAGCAGTGCGCATCATCTTCACATGCAGCTCAAATTGGCGTGACAACGACAGCATCGCGGTCATTTCCTCGACCGCATTGACGTTACTGGCTTCAGTAAAACCTGAGATCACCCGCGCATTGGCATCGGCTTCAAAAGGCTGACCATCGCGGCCACGCACCAGACCATCGACGCCTTTTTCTAGATCTCGCGGATCCGGTAAAACCAGTTTCAAACGATCCACTTCAGCCATCACGCTGGGTGCTTCACCTAAAGCGCGAATACTGATGGTACCGTCTTGACCAATTTCGACTTTTTGCTCAGGCGGCACAGCAATCGGACCGGCATTACCCAAGACCGGCAACCCCGAGGCGGTACGCAGCATGCCCATCGCATCAATCTGCAAACTGCCAGTACGTACATAGGCTTCACTGCCATCAGCCGCTTGCACGGCTAGCCAGGAATCGCCCATGGCGGCAACATCAAGGTCGCGGCCGGTTTCTTGTAATGAACCTGAAGTAAAGTCAGTGCCAGGGCGCTCACTCAGCGCATAAGCACGCGCTGGCAAACCCTCACCAAATACCGGCATCGAGCGTGCTTGTTCAAAGTCACGTTTAAAGCCGCTAGTCGACACGTTAGCCAAGTTGTTGGCATGCGCTTGCAAGGCTTTTGTATTGTGGCTTGCGCCAGTCATGGAGATATAAAGCATCTTGTCCATGGTAAATCCTCCGCGGTGGGCAATTGACGCCCGTTGCTATATATAAGGATTAATGCAAAGACTGTGCCATCTGAAATCAAAGTGCTACGCCCATCGTCAAACTCTAGGCATAAAAAAAGCGGCAAGAGCTTGCCGCTTTTAAAAGAATCTACATCTGTAATGCGCCCTGTACTTTAGGCTGCGCAGTCGCTGTGTCAGCTTAGAGCTGCATCGCAACAATACCTGCAACAATACAGGCCACACCAATCATACCTTGCTTACCTAGACGTGAGTTAAACAGCAGACGGTCCAACAGCACCGTACCCAACACACCTAAACCACCCCAGACCGAATACGCCACACCCAGCGGGATATAACGCACCACAAAGCTTAATAAAACAAAGGCACTGATAATAGCCAGCAACCCTGCTACACCCCAAACGACTTTCTGAAAGCCTCTTGAGCGCTTAACGCAATAACAAGCTAATAAGTCCAATGACACTGAACCAATCAATAAGGATACGGGGAGAATCATAGCGCCACCTCACCTAAGTGACCAGCACGCACTGGCTGTGTTTGCTGACGCGCAGCGACCACAACAGGCTTCACTGCAACCTTGGCGACAACTGGATCGTCTTCTTCTACTTCAGCAGGTTGACCCTTATCAAAGGTCACCAGCAATAAGCCGACCAGCATCAAGCCAATGGCAAACATCTCACCAATACTTAAATACTCACCAAACAAGACCACGCCCGCGATACCAATTAAGAATAAACCCAAGCCTTCCCAAATTGCATAGGACACGGCCAACGGAATATGCACAACCGCACGCGAAAACGCATAAAACGAAAATGAAATCATCAGCGCCATCAATAGATAGCCAAACACTGGTGAACTGGTTGAGGCGTATTTCATACCGACTGTACTGATAACTTCAGCGATCACGGCTAATGCCAACATAACCCAGTAATACATTTGAAACCCCTTGAGGGAATCTCTGAAAAAGCACTTAAACCTTGAACTCTTTTGGTTTAATAACAGTAGCTTTTTTAGAGCGTCCATAACTTCTAGATACAACGATTCGCTTAAGCTTTATTCAGCTCAAGTGACTCTTTATTCAAACTGATTAAGATATGAGATTGCCTGAGAAGAAAACCAGCTACAGACCGCCGCGCCAGCGTTTCTCAAAGAGATGGAGCATCAAGAAGGGGGTGGAACTTAACAACGACAAGCTAGACATTGAACCACTTTTGGGTGACTTCGATGCACGTAGTCTAGCACAAAAGCGCTAGGCCACCTAATTTAACGCTTGTTTTTTATAAATCAGCGGCCCTATACAGGCCGCTAATTCGCTTAGAAATTACGCTTATAGAAGATATCCAATGAGTTGGCTAAACCGCTGGCCGCCTCTAAATAGGTGCGCTTACTCAGCTCATAACGCAGCGCTAAGGTGCTGGCTGGCTCAAACACACCCACGCCATAACGCAGACTGATACGCTCACTGATACGACCACTGGCCACCACACTGGAGGTCGCACCACTGCCTTCGCTGTCGAGCAAAAAGTCTTTAACGCCAAAGGTTTCTGCCAGTTTATTGGTAATAGGTGCCGTACCCATCAAGCCCAATGCCAAAGCCGCTTGCGCCATGACATTACCGTCATCGCCATCACCCTGCAGCGGACGTCCTAGCAGCAACCAAGACAAGGCCTGCTCTTGACTCATTGCCGGATTTGAGAAAATCTCACTGCTGGGCTGCAGCGCAGAACCGCTTAAACGCAAACCTGCCGTGACATCACCGGTCACGCGCACGGCTTCAATATCCAAGAACGGCTGACTCAATGGCCCGGCAAACAACAAACGTGCACGGCGCAACTCTAAACGTTGCCCATAGGCACGGTAACGACCATTGAGTAACTCCAACATGCCGCGACCGGCCATATTATCGCCGATGCGCAGCTCACCGCGTAAATCCGCATTTAAACCAAAACCGGTAAACTGCAAACGCTCAGACCCCACATTAACAGTGACATCCATCGCCACCTGCAAACCCGCTTCTGGCTTAGCATCACCAATCACGCGCGCATCCGAAGACACATACACGGCTTGCTCTGGCAATTGTGGAATCGTAATTAAACCACTGGGCACAGCGACATTACCGCTGACAAATAAGCGCTGATCTTTTAAGCTAATCTGTAAATCCGGCGCGATCTCAATATTGGCATAGGGCTCAACTTGCAAAGGTAACTGCTGGCCTTTAATGCCAATATCCACCAACAATTGATTGGCCCACTGCACTCGCCCCTCAATCGTGCCCTTACCCTTCTCACCACTGTTCCAGCCACCCTTGAGTTGCAGTTGCTCACCTTGAATATCAGCACGTAACTGCAACTGCTCAAAAGGCACCGGTAAATCACCACCGCTTAACTGCGCATCACGTACTTGCACAAAGCCACTGACATTCGGCGCTAATAAATGCCCCGCCAAAGTGCCACGCCCTTCAAGCACACCCTTAACCGTTTGCACTTGCGCGATAAAGGGACGCAATGCGGATAAATCAACATTTTCAATTAAGAAGTGCCCGGTCAGTTTTTTCTGCTCAAGACGCGGATCAATAGTAGCCACGACCTCTAAATGACCGCTGTCTGCACCTTTCAGCTCCAGCTTGGACTGAATCGAGCGCTCGGTTAAATCGCTATTGAGCTTTAAGGTTTGCCAAGCAAAGGTCTGCCATTGCTCATTTTCTTTAACGCGCAACTGGCCTTTGCCTGCATTGAGCTGAATTTTACCCTGCGGACCTTTGGCCAGTAACTCAACCTTAAAATCACCATTGAGCTGCCCACGAATCTCTGCATCATTGGGCAACCACGGCTGTAACGTCGCTAAAGGGAAATTCAGCAAGTGATAATCAATTTTAGTCTCAGGCAATAAACGCTGCTCACCGGCACATAAACTGGATGCGCCAGCCTTTAAACAATGCGCCGCCAAGGTCAGCTGACCATTTTCACGATAAGTGACAGCGGTTGGTTTTTCTAAGGCCCATTTTTGCTCATGACTGTTTAATACAAATTGCTGGATCTGCCCCAGCCAATCACCTTCTTTTACCGCGCCGCTGAGCTTAATCTTTGTATCCAGTAAAGGACCAGTGAGCGACAACTGCCCACTGTGCGCATCCATAGTGCCCTGCCCGTCAACATGCAAAGCACCGACTTCAGTTTCGCCCGTCCAAATGCGCTCTGCATCAAGCGTCAAGTGCACGCGCTGTCCGGCCAATAACTCGCCCTTAAGATCGAGCTGTCCAACACGCTGCCCATCGTAGGCAATACCGCGACCTTGCAACTGCAACTGCCCTTGCGGCTCGGCCAAACTGCCGGTGAGCTGAATATCACCACTGGCTTTACCGGCCAGACCCGGCCAGAGCTGCACTAAACGCGGCAAATCAATTTGGATATCACCCTTTAAAGCCTGATCCAGCTGCGCGGTAGCCTGAATACTGTTATCACCTAAACGTAGATCCGCCTGACTGAGCAACCACTCTGGCTCCTGCTTAGGCTGCTGCTCACCTTTTAACACCACAGCTAACTGCGTCGCTGAACCGCGTAACTTGCCTTTTAAATCAACAGTGGCATCCACCTGCAGCTGATCATCACGCAGTGCACCTTGACTGTGAATCAAACCCGCCAACTCACCGGGCAGTTCTGCAACCCAGTAGGCCGGATTAAGCTGACTGACATTAATATCTGCCAACCAATCCACACCGTCAGCAAAACCCACCTGCGCCGTACCCAGCAAACGCCCTTGCCCTGCTTCCACCAGCAGTTCTTGCAATTGCACTTGCTGCAGATCACCTACAAACGAAGTGGCTAGAGTAAAAGCACCGGCAGGTCCGGTTAAATCACCATTGATCTTGCCCTGATAATCACCAGCGCTATAACTGACTTGGCCATCTAGGGTTTGTAGCTGTACTGGAATATCCTCTTGCGCCAGCACGCTGTACCAAGGAAACTGCTGCCATTGCAGTTGTGCATCGGCTGTTAATTCTTGCTGCCAATCCACCGCACCTTGCACTGCGACAAAAGCTTTTTCGCTGGCAGTTAAACGTAAACTACTCAGCTGTGCGCCAGTGGCTTTCACCAATGCCGCTAACTTAAGCTTGATCTGCTCCGGGGTATTGGGCAGCGCACCACGGCCATCCACTTGATAGCCTTTGTGTAAATCACCGCGCACATCCAGCACGATATCCGCCAGCGTCAAGCTATCTGGCAGATCTGGCGTGGCTTTAAAGTTGGCGACTTTGAGTGAGAGCTGCGCCGGTAACTGAGCGTCCAGCGCCTGCAACTGCCCTTTTAGCGTTGCCGCCAGATAACCCGTAGTGGCTACATCT
>DASRNZ010000044.1:0-22917 GCA_035647155.1 Thiopseudomonas sp. | reverse complement strand
CGGCTTATCATTACGCTCAGCAACAGTCATCTCAAAATCAGCAAAGTCTTTACGAATCAAAGCACGTGCTTTATTTAACGTCGCTGTATCATCAAAGCCCAACTGAATACCGTTTTCAATACTCGGCAAGCTGCGATAACGGACACGCTCTTTGCGTAAAATAGTTTTCACTTCACTTTCATGCACTTTAATCCGTGCAGTGATCGCTTTTTCCATATCTACTTCAAGCAAGAAGTGCACACCGCCAGATAGATCAAGACCGAGCTTCATCGGACTTGCACCTAGGCTACGCAGCCATTGTGGCGTAGTTGCGGCAAGGTTTAACGCAACGACATACTCGTCACCTAAAGCCTTACGCACAACATCTTTAGCTGGCAACTGATCATCGCGTTTCAATAAGCGCACCAACCCACCACGTGTTTCTAAAGCTGAACTTTTAACACCAATTCCAGCCGCTTTTAACGCTGCTGTGGCGCGATCCAGATCAGCTTGTTCAATCTGTAATGCACTGCTAGCACCGGTCACCTGAATCGCCGGATCATCCGGATAGAGGTTAGGCGCAGAGTAAATAAAACTGATGGAGAGAATCGCTACAATCAGCAGATACTTCCATAAAGGATACTTGTTGAGCATGACACCGCCCGCTTATATAGCTGAAATAGACTCAGCTAAAACTAATCGAATATAACGCAAATCGGGCAGCGCATCTGACAGACTGCGCATGCACAATCGCCGATACAACCGCCCGCTACAAGAGACACTTAAATAGCTTTTAAAGTGCCTTTTGGCAATGCTGCGATCACTGCGCTTTTTTGAATTTTCAGCTCAACTGTATCTGAGGCTTCAATCACTAAAAAGTCATCTGTTACTTTAGTTACTTTTCCAGCAATACCACCACTGGTCACCACTTCATCACCCTTTTGCAAACCACCGACCAAGTTACGGTGCTCTTTGGCACGCTTAGCTTGTGGACGCCAGATCATCAAGTAGAAAATCACCAAAAAACCAGCCAGTAAAATAAACTGCATATACTCGCCACCTGGAGGTGCGCCAGCAGCCGTATCAGCATAAGCTGCGGAAATAAAGAAACTCATAAACAACTCCTATTCAAAAAAAGACATTAGTGCCCGTTAATCATTAAGCGGCGGCGTAGATAAGCCACGACGCGCGTAAAACCCATCAACAAAGTCGCTCAATGTACCTTGTTGGATAGCCTCTCGTAAACCCGCCATTAGGCGTTGGTAATGTCGCAAATTGTGTATTGTATTGAGCGTACCGCCTAACATTTCACGACACTTATCCAAATGATGCAAATAGGCGCGAGAAAAGTTCTGACAAGTATAGCAATCACAACTTGCATCGAGCGGTGAATCATCATAACGATGCACCGCGTTGCGGATTTTAAGTACACCGGTATCGATGAATAAATGACCATTGCGCGCATTGCGCGTCGGCATCACACAGTCAAACATATCAATACCGCGGCGCACACCTTCTACTAAGTCTTCAGGCTTTCCGACACCCATTAAATAGCGCGGTTTATCCTCAGGCATATGCTGCGGTAAAAAGTCTAAGATACGAATCATATCTTCTTTAGGCTCACCCACCGACAAACCACCAATAGCCAAGCCATCAAAGCCGATTTCACACAGCCCTTCTAAAGAACGTAGACGTAAGTCTTCATGCATACCGCCTTGAACAATACCAAATAGAGCTGACGGATTATCACCATGAGCCACTTTTGAGCGCTTAGCCCAACGCAGCGACAACTCCATGGACTTCTCAGCTGTTTCTACATCAGCAGGATACGGGGTGCACTCATCAAAAATCATCACCACATCCGAGCCCAGCTCGCGCTGCACTTGCATGGATTCTTCTGGACCCATAAAGACTTTGGCACCATCGACTGGAGAAGAGAAATACACGCCCTCTTCTTTAATCTTACGCATCGCGCCTAAGCTAAACACTTGGAAACCACCCGAATCCGTCAGGATCGGACCTTTCCACTGCATAAAATTATGCAGGTCACCATGCTCTTTAATGACTTGAGTACCGGGACGCAACCACAAGTGAAAGGTGTTACCCAAAATCATATGCGCGCCAATCGCTTCGATATCACGCGGCAACATGCCTTTAACCGTACCGTAAGTCCCCACCGGCATAAATGCAGGTGTTTCCACAACGCCACGTGGAAAGGTTAAACGTCCACGACGGGCACGACCATCGGTCGCCAATAAATCAAACTGCATAAAAGACATGCATTACTCCTTAGGGCTGCGCGGCTGTGGATTGCGCGTAATAAACATGGCATCGCCATAACTGAAGAATCGATAACGCTGCTCCACGGCACTGCGATAGGCATCCATAATTTCTGGATAACCAGCAAACGCAGCAACAAGCATCAATAAAGTTGATTCGGACAAGTGGAAATTAGTCACCAACGCATCCACGACATGGAACGGACGCCCTGGGTATAAAAAGATATTCGTGTCGCCAGCAAACGCCTGCAACTCACCAGTCGCCTGCGCCGCACTCTCTAAAGAACGCACACTGGTAGTACCGACAGCGATCACTCGACCACCGCGTGCCTTACAAGCAGTGACGGCATCCACTACATCTTGCGATACTTCCAGCCATTCATGATGCATTTGATGATCTTCGAGAGTCTCCACACGCACCGGCTGAAACGTGCCGGCACCCACATGCAGGGTGACAAAAGCGGTCTCTACATCTAAATCACCAATACTGGCCATCAGCTGATCATCAAAATGCAATCCCGCGGTCGGCGCTGCAACTGCTCCTGCACGTTGGGCATATACGGTTTGATAACGCTCGCGGTCATCCAACTCATCGGCGCGCTCCATATAAGGTGGCAACGGCATATGACCAATGCGCTCGAGCAAGGGTAAGACCGGTTCAGAAAATTGCCACTCAAATAAACTATCATGGCGCGCCAGCAATGTCGCTTGCGCACCATCATCCAGTTCAATGGTGCTACCGACCTTCGGCGCTTTACTTGAACGCACATGCGCCAACACGCGATCGGTATCCAGCACCCGCTCAACCAACACCTCGAGTTTGCCACCCGTGGCTTTCTTAGCAAATAAGCGTGCGGGGATCACTCGGGTATTGTTAAACACCATTAAGTCGCCGGGGCGCAGATAATCAAGTAAATCAGTAAATTGCTGATGAGCTATGGCACCACTTGGGCCATCCAGCACCAACAAGCGGCTCGAACGACGTTCAGCCAGCGGATAACGAGCAATCAGCTCATCAGGTAAGTCAAATTGGAAGTGTGCAACGCGCATAATCGTGTTCATTAATAGAGGGGAGCAAAGCTTAACGGAAATAATTGCATCTGACTATGCGAAATCATTTGACCAATGTGCAAAGCCTCTCTATAATCTCGCGCCATGCCTCGGTGGCGGAATTGGTAGACGCAGTGGATTCAAAATCCACCGTTGGTAACAACGTGGGAGTTCGATTCTCCCCCGAGGCACCAATTCTTTAGCCCTTAAGTCTTCGGACTTAGGGGCTTTTTTATGCCTGCTTGCTTAAGGCGACGCCAACACTACTCTTTAGCTACATCCTTATCAGTAGAGCCACTCTCCAGTTCATCACGCATCGTCTGCATCTCTTGCTCTGACCTCAGACGACACACCGCCAATTGGCCTAAGCGCAGCGCTTTAATTGCAGCTAGCGGATCATCGGCCTGCACACTCGCCGCTTGTGCCTGCTCATAAGCAAGACTGTCATCGCTTAACGTCTCAGCCTGCTCGTGCTTAATCTTATCGTTCATTTTAATACCTCGACTTAGTAGCACAGCGGAGCTGCACACCTGTATTTGTTTAATTTACCATGCTTAACACAGCCTTTTCGTGCATCTGCGCGCGTCACTGCATAATTTTTTTACGCAATCCGCTAGACTAGTACTTTTTGCAACGCTACTGAGTCAGTTCATTATGAGTGCTAAAGATTTAAGTAAACACACGCCGATGATGCAGCAATATTGGCGATTAAAAAACCAACACCCTGATCAAATTATGTTTTATCGCATGGGTGACTTTTATGAACTTTTTTATGACGATGCAAAAAAAGCGTCTCAACTGCTGGATATCACCCTCACTTCGCGCGGGCAGTCTGGCGGCAGCATTATTCCTATGGCCGGCATACCCTTTCATGCGGCTGAAGGCTATCTCGCACGCTTAGTCAGCCTTGGTGAATCCGTAGTGATCTGCGAGCAAACGGGTGATCCGGCCACAACCACTAAAGGCCCGGTTGAACGTCAAGTGGTGCGTATTCTGACGCCTGGCACGGTCAGCGACGAAGCCTTAATGGATGACCGTCGCGATAACTTAGTCGCAGCATTATTAGGTAAAGACAATCTATTTGGTTTAGCCGTTCTTGATATCAGCAGCGGACGCTTTAGCGTGCAAGAGCTGACCAGCGAAGAAAACGTTCTCGCTGAACTGGAGCGTGCCAATCCTGCCGAATTGTTAATTCCAGACGACTGGCCAGTGATGGCTGCTCTAGAAAAGCGTCGTGGTATGCAACGCCGCGCACCTTGGGACTTTGATTACGACAGCGGCTTTAAAGGCTTATGCCAGCAATTTGCTACGCAAGATCTCAAAGGCTTTGGTTGCGATGGACTGTCTCTAGCCATTGGTGCAGCAGGCTGCCTATTAACCTATGCCAAAGAAACTCAGCGTACGGCCTTACCGCATATCCGCAGCTTATTTCATGAGCGTATTAGCGAAACCGTGGTATTGGATGCTGCCACGCGTCGTAACCTTGAGCTGGATAAAAACCTCTCAGGTGGCCGTGACAACACTCTGCAATCAGTGATTGATCGCTGCCAGACCAGTATGGGCAGTCGTTTAATGAGTCGCTGGTTGAATCGTCCTTTGCGCCAGCGTGCAGTATTGGAAGCGCGTCAAGATGCGATTGCTTACTTACTCAATGATTACCACTTTGAAAGTGTACAGCCTGCACTGAAAGATATCGGTGATATTGAACGCATCTTAGCGCGCATCAGTTTACGCAGTGCCCGCCCACGGGATTTAGCTCGCTTGCGTGATGCGCTAAATGCCTTACCCGCTTTGCAAGAAGTCCTAGCGGGATTAGATATCACCCGCATTCAGGAGTTGGCTCAAGCCATTAGTGTTTACCCTGAATTATCCGACACGCTGAGCCGCGCCATTATTGATAATCCACCGGCCGTGATTCGTGAAGGTGGCGTATTAAAACTGGGTTACGATCCAGAATTGGATGAACTGCTAACCATCAGCGAAACTGCAGGCCAGTATTTAATTGATTTGGAAACCCGTGAAAAAGCTCGCACTGGCTTAGCCAATCTAAAAGTCGGCTATAACCGCGTGCACGGCTATTTTATTGAGATTCCAACTCGCCAAGCTGAACAAGCACCACCTGAATATATTCGTCGGCAAACCCTAAAAGGCGCCGAGCGTTTTATTATTCCAGAGCTGAAAGCCTTTGAAGATAAAGCCCTGTCGGCAAAAAGCCGTGCCTTAGCGCGTGAAAAACAGCTGTACGATGAATTATTGGATATTCTGGTAACTCATATCGCACCACTGCAAGAAAGCGCTGCTGCGCTGGCGGAACTGGATGTGATCAGTAATCTCTCAGAGCGTGCACTGAGTCTAAGCCTGTGCCGCCCACAGTTTACTGAGCAGCCGTTACTGGAGATCAAACAAGGTCGCCACTTAGTCGTTGAGCACGTACTGACCACGCCCTTTGTGGCCAACGATGTCAGTATGGATGACGCCACGCGTATGTTGATTATTACTGGCCCCAATATGGGTGGTAAATCGACCTATATGCGTCAAACCGCTTTAATTGTGCTGCTGGCTCATATTGGTAGTTTTGTGCCTGCCCAGCAGTGTTCGCTGTCATTGGTCGATCGTATTTTTACCCGTATTGGCTCAAGTGATGACCTCGCCGGTGGTCGTTCAACCTTTATGGTGGAAATGAGTGAGACTGCAAATATTCTGCATAATGCCAGTGCTAGCAGTTTAGTATTAATGGATGAAGTCGGACGAGGCACCAGTACCTTTGATGGCTTATCTTTAGCCTGGGCCGCTGCCGAACAGCTGGCCGAACTGAAAGCTTGGACTTTGTTTGCCACCCACTACTTTGAGCTGACTTCATTGCCCGAGCGCTTAAGCAGCATTGCTAACGTGCACCTCAGCGCCACCGAGCATCAGGACAAAATTGTCTTTTTGCATAACGTGCGTAGCGGCCCTGCTAACCAAAGTTATGGCTTAGCTGTCGCGCAATTAGCCGGTGTACCTACAGCAGTGATTACCCGTGCACACGAGCATCTTAAGCAGTTAGAAGAAGGTAGCGTCTTGCAGGCGCAGCATACAGCCAGTGATCTGCAGCACCCGCATCCCATACAAACTGATTTATTTGCTACGCAGCCGCACCCCCTGCTGCTAGAATTACAAGATACCAATCCAGACGAGTTGTCGCCAAAGCAGGCGCTTGATCTGTTATATGCTTGGAAGGCGCAAATCTAACGCTACTTTGTACAAGCTGTTAGAATTGCCAACCTTTTATTGATTGACTGCGCTGCTGTTGAAGTAGCGCAGCATTTTTTTACTTGTAGCACTGCATAGATAGAGCACAAGTCATCAGCCCTAGGAGATAGCTCGTTATGACCTTCGTTGTCACTGATAACTGCGTTAAATGCAAATACACCGACTGTGTAGAAGTGTGCCCAGTAGACTGCTTTTATGAAGGCCCAAACTTTTTGGTGATTCACCCAGATGAATGCATTGACTGCGCACTGTGTGAACCAGAATGTCCTGCTGAAGCCATTTTTGCAGAAGATGAAGTACCTGATGATATGCAAGAATATACTGCACTAAACCAAGAACTCGCCGATATCTGGCCTAATATCACAGAAAAGAAAGACCCACTGCCTGACGCTGAAGAGTGGGATGGTGTTGCTGATAAACTCAAGCACCTAGAGCGTTAAGTCGTCACTGCCCAAGCTTAATATAAGTGACAGTGTTATCAGCTTAACCTTGATAACACTGCATAAAAAAGCCCCTTATCCATTGAGTTGCTGGATAAGGGGCTTTTTTGTAACGGCTATTATTACTTCACTTCATGCGCTTGCTGGTCAGCATGATAGGAAGAGCGCACCAATGGGCCAGAAGCCACATTCTTAAAGCCCATTTTCAGACCTTCTTCAGCAAACCAAGCAAAGATATCCGGGTGCACATAACGCTGTACCGCCATATGATCACGTGAAGGCTGCAAATACTGACCTAAGGTCAACATATCAATATCATGCTCACGCATGCGCTTCATCACTTCAATCACTTCTTCGTCAGTTTCACCTAGGCCCAGCATTAAGCCAGATTTAGTTGGCACGCCTGGCACCAACTCTTTAAAACGCTGCAACAGATCCAAAGACCACTCAAAATCAGAGCCTGGACGCGCCGCTTTATATAAGCGCGGTACTGTTTCCAGGTTATGGTTAAACACATCAGGCGGCTCAGTCGCAGTGATTTCTAAAGCAATATCCATGCGGCCACGGTAGTCAGGCACTAAGGTTTCAAGCTGTACACCGGGCGATAAGGCACGAATTTCACGCAAGCAATCAGCAAAGTGTTGCGCACCACCGTCACGCAGATCATCGCGGTCTACCGAAGTAATCACTACATACTTGAGTTTCATATCGGCAATCGCGGCAGCCAAACTGTGCGGCTCATTCTCATCCAAAGGATTAGGACGACCATGACCCACATCACAGAATGGACAACGACGCGTACAGATATCACCCATAATCATAAATGTGGCGGTACCGCCAGAGAAACACTCACCTAAGTTAGGGCACGAAGCTTCTTCACACACACTGTGCAATTTATGTTTGCGTAAGGTTTGCTTAATGTTTTCAACTTCAGGCGACACCGGTATGCGTACACGAATCCAATCAGGTTTGCGTAGCACATCATCGGTTGGAATAATTTTCACAGGGATACGCGCTAGTTTTTCTGCACCGCGTAACTTAACGCCCATTTCAACTTTAGCGGGCTTAGCGCTGACTGGCGCTGGTTGATTACTCATAGCATTCAATCCCATCGGTAAGGGTGATGTATTCACTGAATTTAAGATGTGAGACGAGCGCGTCACGTAAACGGGCACTCACCTCAGATAAATCGACAGACTGTTGTGTCTCGTCTCGTAACTGCGTCATCTGCAAGCCGGCATAACCACAAGGGTTGATACGATGAAAAGGCTGTAAGTCCATATCCACATTTAAAGCTAAACCATGAAAAGAGCAGCCTCGGCGAATACGTAGACCTAACGAGGCGATTTTTTTCCCCGCCACATACACGCCGGGCGCATCCGGTTTGGCTTGCGCAGTCACACCATACAGACTTAACAGATCAATCAAACTGCTTTCAATGCTAGTGACTAAGTCTCGTACGCCATGCTTAGCTCGGCGCACATCGACTAAAATATAAGCGATCAACTGGCCTGGACCATGGTAAGTGACTTGACCACCGCGATCGACTTGCACCATAGGAATATCACCTGCAGCTAACACATGTTCAGCCTTGCCCGCCTGCCCTTGGGTAAAGACAGCCGGATGCTGCAGTAGCCAAATCTCATCGGCACTGTCAGCATCGCGATTCTGAGTGAAGTACTGCATGGCATGCCAAGTTGGCTCATAGGGCACACAACCTAAATTGCGGATCACAACAGACCTGCGCATTACAACACCATGCGCACAATACCTGTCTCACGCAAATCACGGTTAATATCTTCTAACTGTTCAATACACTGCGCAGTGATATGCACTTGTACTGATAAGAAGCGGCCATTGCGGCTATCACGGCGAGTAATAGCTCCAGCATCAACTTCTGGTGCGTGGCGCTGTACAACTTCAATCACCACTTCAACAAAATTATCGCAGCTGTCGCCAATAATTTTAATGGGGTAATCGGCACAGGGAAACTCAATTTTAGGCGGCTTTTGTTCGGTATCTTCGGTCATTTCAACTCCGAGCTTGTGGCTCTTTCAGTAGAAAGCTTAGGGTAAAGCCATCTATATATACCTGTCTCTGATTAAAGACAGTGTCGCACATCGCTACAGCACTGCAAACACTGTCTTTAATCATCAGTTTTTAATTCAATAAGCTGTAAAAAAACATACGAATGGTGTCGAAGATACGACTAAAGAACCCACCTTCTTCAACATCCCGCAAGGCAACTAAATCAGCCGTATGCATCACCTCATCACCTAAGCGTACTTCAACAACACCTAGACGATCACCTTTTTTTACTGGCGCAATAACGCTCTCGTCCAGTACCATCGCCGCTTGCATTTTCTTCACTTGGCCGCGCGGCAAGGTGAGGGTTAAATCTTCGGCTAACCCCACTTTAACTTGTGAGTTCTCACCCTTCCATACTTTACTCTCAGCCAGCTCTACGCCTTTACGGTAGAACGTTTTGGTTTCAAAAAAGCGAAAGCCATAAGTCAGTAATTTTTGTGTTTCTGCTGCACGAGCCGCTTCACTGGATGCGCCAAATACAACCGACACTAAACGCATATCATCACGTACTGCAGAAGCCACCAAGCAATAACCCGCTTCGTCGGTATGACCTGTTTTCAAACCATCGACGGTTTTATCACGCCAAAGTAATAGGTTGCGGTTAGGCTGCTTAATACCATTCCACAAGAACTCTTTTTGTGCATAAATTGAATAATGTTCAGGATCTTCATAAATAATGGCACGTGCTAACTTTGCCATATCGTGCGCTGAAGAATAATGCTCTTCAGCCGGCAAACCTGTCGCATTCATAAAGTGTGTGTTGTCGAGCAGCAAACGACGTGCCGCCGTATTCATCATGCCCGAAAAAGCTTCTTCACTGCCAGCAATATGCTCGGCTAACGCCACACTAGCATCGTTACCCGATTGAATAATAATGCCATGCAACAAGTCATCGACAGACACTTGCTTACCTACATCGATAAACATGCGTGAACCACCGGTGCGCCAAGCTTTCTCACTGATGGTGACCAAGTCTTTCTCAGAAATTTGCCCACTCTGTATTTCTTTGGTAGCGATATAAGCTGTCATAAGCTTAGTTAAACTAGCAGGCGGCAACTGCTCATCGCCATTGTGCTCAACTAAAACTTTACCGCTAGAAGCATCCATCAATACGTAGGATTTAGCAGCCAGTTCTGGCATGGCTGGAATCACTGTTGGCGCGGCACTCACATAACTTGCCGTGCAGACAAGCACGGCACTGAAGCAAAGTTTTTTGATAAGCTGACTGATTTTCATACCACTCTCAATTTTATAAAATAAATACTTAGCTCAAGTTGCACAGTGTGTCATTGATACAAAGGATGACTCAAGCACACTTGATCGCTAATCTGCAGCAACTAAAGCAGGTTGTCCTAAATTAGCTAAGCGTACACGCTTTTGTAAATGCTCAGCCTCGTTTTGATTGGGCACTGGCCCCATACGTACGCGATGTAGAACCTGCTGGTTGAGCACCACTGAATTGATAAACACCGGCGCAACCGTCAAGCTGCTCAGCTTGTCCCGCAGCAGTTGCGCAGCGTCGGGATTGGCGAAGGCTCCGACTTGGAGATACAGGCCAGCGACTGACGGTAAAACGTTTTTTTTTGCATCAATTTGTGAAGGGATTAATGCCCCTGCATGCTGCTCAGCCGGTGGCGTATACACTTCTGGCTCAGCGCGTGTCACCGGCAAACTCAATGGTTTAGCCTGAGTTGCATAAGCAGCAGCCTCAGCCAGCGGCACAGCTTGACCGCGTGCGGCCCACCATGCATGCGGATCAATACCCTCAACCGTTACACGAGCAACACCTTTTTCGGCATAACCGAGTTTTTTCGCTGCGGCAAAGGATAAATCAATCACGCGATCGGAATAAAACGGACCACGGTCATTGACCCGTAATGTGACAGTGCGACCATTTTCTAAGTTGGTCACTTTGACATAACTGGGTAGCGGCAAAGTTTTGTGCGCCGCAGTCATCCCATATAGATCAAAAGTCTCACCATTGGCCGTATCACGTCCATGAAACTTCGTACCATACCAAGAGGCTGTACCCGTCACTTTATAGTTACGAGCATCTTGGATGGGAAAATAACGGCTGCCCAACACGGTATAGGGTGCTGCTTTAAAACGCCCTTGGTGCGGCATAGGAACGGCATCAGGAATACGCGACACATCCACAGTCCACCAAGGTGCACCATCATTACCCGACTGTTTAAAATCAGCTGGGCCACTGAGTCCACCACTACGCAGCACCGGTTGTGAATAGGTCTGCGGAGTTTGAGTGCTGTTATTGGACGAGCAACTCGCAAGTGCCACGCCCAGCGCAGCTACAGTTAAAACTCGCATACTGTGTTTCAACATTGATTAGTCCTTACGTTTAGCTGCTAATAATTCAGCCAACTCGTTGACGGCCATAGCGTACATTACACTACGATTATAGCGCGTTATAGCATGAAAATTCGCTAAACCAATCCAATACTCTGGCCCTTGCTCAGCATCTAAACGGAAAGCCGTGACATTGGTTTTCTTATCCAGAGACTGACGCGGCGTCCAGCCCAGTTTTTGTAACTGCTGCACAGTAATTTTAGGGTCTAAGCTATCCGATAGACCTTTATCTGCCTTAGCAGCAGACTTGATATCAGCGCGCACCACCACTTGCTCTCCTGGCTGCCAACCGTGCTCAATAAAGTAGTTGGCAACACTGCCCACCGCATCAGTTGGATTCTGCCAAATATCAATATAGCCGTCACTATCAAAATCAACGGCATAGGCACGAAAACTACCTGGCATAAACTGTGGCAAACCCATTGCGCCAGCATAGGAGCCGGTCAAATTCAAAGGGTCCACTTGCTCTTCACGCGTCAACAATAAATACTCTTTCAATTGCTGACGGAAAAACGGTGCGCGCGGTGGATAATCAAAGGCTAACGTCGATAGAGCATCAATCACTCGGTGACCACCAGTATTACCGCCATAAATCGTTTCCACACCAATAATGGCCACAATAATCTCAGCGGGCACACCGTACTCTTGCTCTGCCCTACTTAAAGCATCCTCATTCTTCTGCCAAAACTCAACACCCTTATCAACACGCGCTTGCGTGATAAAAATAGGTCGATATTCTTTCCACAGTTTAACTCGCTCAGCTGGACGAGAAATAGCATCTAAAATAAATTGCTTACGCTGCGCTTGAGCGAATAGACTGTGCAGCGATTCTTTGACGAAACCAAACTCTGTGTTCATTTCTTCAATAAACGGAGCTGTTAAAGGGTGCTCTGCATAGTTGACTTCTTCAGCCGCGGCGTGGGTTACAGCCAGCGTCAAGCCCAAGCAAGCCACCAGACCTTTCATTTTAAATAACACAGTTTGCATGTATAACCCTTTAAGAGTGAGCGATCCACTTACGATGCGTATGAATCGCCATTAAAATACCAAAACTTGATAAAAGCGTTACCAGCGAAGTTCCGCCGTAACTTATAAATGGCAGTGGCACACCCACAATAGGTAGCAGCCCACTGACCATGCCAACATTCACAAAGACGTAGATAAAAAACGTTAGTGTAATAGATCCTGCCAGCAACTTTCCAAACACCGTTTGCGCTTGCAGGGTAATCACCATACCCCGCCCAATCAAGAGCAAATACACCAGCAACAACATACAGATACCCACCAAGCCAAACTCTTCACCGAGCACAGCAATAATAAAATCCGTATGACTTTCTGGTAAAAAATCCAAATGCGATTGTGTACCTAATAACCAACCTTTTCCAAACACCCCACCCGAGCCAATTGCTGCCTTTGACTGAATGATATTCCAACCACTGCCCAAAGGATCACTCTCAGGATTTAAAAAGGTTAGAACGCGCTGTTTTTGGTACTGATGCATGACAAAAGTCCACATCGCAAATGCAACCGGTATCACTGCAGCAACCGCGCCAACAATCCAACGCCAGCGCAAGCCACCCAAAAACAGTACAAATACACCTGAAACCAAAACCAACATAGCCGTACCCAGATCAGGCTGCCTGGCAATCAACACAAAGGGCACAGCAATTAAGATACTACTGATTAAGATTCGCTTAAATGATGGCGGTAGATTATGCCGCGCCACATACCAAGCCAAAGTCATAGGCACAAAAACCTTCATCAGCTCTGCCGGTTGAAAACGTACCACGCCAGGAATATTAATCCAGCGCGTTGCACCCATCGCGTTATGCCCCACCACCTCAACAATGATAAGCAAGACAATCCCGACGACGTAAAGCAATGCGGACCAGTTCGCCATAAAACGCGGATCCAACTGCGCCACAATAACCATAACAAACAACCCTAAACCAAAGGATGAGGCTTGCTTAATCAAAAGTCCCTGATCTTTACCGCCGGCCGAATACAAAACAAATAAACCAATAGCACCTAGCACCAGCAATAAAAACAACAACCAACCGTCAATATGGATCCGTTGTAAAATCGATGCTCGACGACGCAATACATCGCCATCCGATAGCGCACGATCAAAGCCACGGTTCATTGTTTATCACCTTCTTGCAATGCACCACCGTGCTCAATTTTCAACTCGCCTTCTTCATCTAACAACCATGCATCCAATACATCTTTGGCGACTGGTGCGGCAACACCCGAACCTGACTCACCATTTTCAACCATCACAGCAACGGCAATGGCAGGTTTTTCCGCCGGCGCAAAAGCAATAAATAAAGCATGGTCACGGTGCCGCTCTTGTACTTTGTCACGGTTGTAGCGCTCACCTTGTTTAATGGCGACCACTTGCGCAGTACCGCTTTTACCGGCAATACGATATAACGCGGCATCACCAACTTTACGGGCTGTTCCGCGCTTACCATGCAATACATTTTCCATACCGTTCTGCACTGCAGTCCAAATTGAGTTGTCGCGCAAAATAATATCATCGGGCATCTGCGCATCAAGCATGGGCGGCAAACCACCCACACTGCGAGCTAAATGCGGGCTTAACCACTTTCCTTTAGAAGCCATCAGTGCTGCAGATTGCGCTAACTGCAAAGGCGTCGTTTGCATATAGCCTTGACCGATCCCAAGGATCAAAGTTTCACCAGGGTACCAAGGTTGGCGGTAACGACTGCGTTTCCAGTCTCGAGATGGCATCAGACCGGCTGTTTCTTCAAACATATCCAGCGCTACACGCTGACCAAAACCAAAGCGAGTCATATAATCATGAATACGATCCACACCTAACTTATGCGCTAAATCATAAAAATAAGTGTCATTCGAGCGCGCCAGCGCTAAGTCCAAATCAACCCAGCCATCACCATAGCGATTCCAATTACGATAACGGTGCCGGTGATTAGGCAACTTAAAAAAACCCGGGTCAAACACTTGTGAGCTGGGTTTAATCACCTCGCTATCCAAACCGGCAACAGCCATCATCGGCTTAATAGTTGACCCCGGAGGATAAAGACCACGCAGTACGCGGTTAAATAAGGGCTGATCCGGCGAGTCACGCAGCAAGCCATAGGCCTTAAAGCTGATACCAGTAACAAAGGGGTTGGGATCGAAACTAGGCTGACTGACCATAGCTAAGATTTCTCCCGTATTGGGATCAATCGCCACAATAGCACCGCGCCGCCCATCTAGGGCAATCTCAGCCGCTTCTTGTAACTGACTATCAATACTGATGTAAATATCTTGACCGGTAATCGGCTCAACACGATTGAGAACGCGCAGCACCCGGCCTCGCGCATTGGTTTCAACTTCTTCATAGCCCACTTGACCATGCAGTTCTTCTTCATAAAAGCGTTCAATGCCCGTTTTACCTACATGGTGGGTACCACTGTAATTCACAGAATCAAGCCTCTTGAGCTCAACCTCATTGATACGTCCAACATAACCTACTGAGTGGGCAAAATGTTCTTTTTGCGGGTAATAACGTACTAAGCTGGCAGCCACTTCAACACCGGGCAGGCGAAATTGATTAACAGCAATACGAGCAATTTGCTCTTCACTGAGTTCAAACATCACCGGTACAGGTTCAAACGGACGTCGGCCTTGGCGGATGCGCTTTTCAAACAGTTCGCGACTGTCTTCTTCCAACTCAAGAATTTCAATAATAGAATCCAACACTTGCTCCCAGTCTCCCGCACGCTCACGAGTGAGGGTCAAACTGAAGCTGGCTCTATTATCGGCGAGTATCACGCCATTACGGTCAAAAATCATACCGCGCGTCGGCGGTAACGATTGCACATGAATTCGGTTATTTTCAGCCAGCGTAGAGTGATGCTCGAACTGTATGACTTGCAAGTAATACATACGCACCATCAACAACAGCATTAAAAAAACCAATGCCCCACTAGCAAACAACACCCGAGAACGGATCAGCCGTGTATCGCGCTCATGATCTTTTAACCGAATAGGAGGTGGCATAACCGCTCGCTACTTATGATATGGATGGCCGTTGAGCACAGTCCATGCGCGATAAATTTGCTCACCTAAGAGAATGCGCACCAAGGGATGCGGCAGTGTTAAAGGGGATAATGACCAGCGTTGCTCACTGCGCTCGCACACTTGCGGTGCCAAGCCTTCAGGGCCACCCACCATTAAATTCACATTGCGTGCTTCTAAACGCCAGCGCTCCAGCTCTTGCGCCAGCTGCTCTGTACTCCAAGGTTTGCCATGTACCTCCAGAGTGACAATACGCTCACCTGGCTGAACCTTGGCCAGCATGGCATCACCTTCTTGTCGAATTAACCGCTGTACATCGGCATTTTTACCGCGCGTACTTAAAGGGATTTCGACAAGTTCTAAAGGCAGCTCACTGGGTAGACGCTTAGCATACTCATGCCAACCATCTTCAACCCAGCGCGGCATTTTCGAGCCTACAGCAATTAAACGAATGCGCACTTACTCAGCGCCTTGCTCATCAAACTGCGAACGCACTTGCTCAGTACCCAGCCATAAACGCTCAAGATCATAATGCTCACGGGTTTCGACTTGCATCACGTGTACTACAACGTCATTTAAGTCGATCAAAGCCCACTCACCACCGTCTAGACCTTCATCACCAATCGGTCTAACGCCTTGCGCTTTTACTTTCTCAATCACGTTTTCTGCCAGAGCTTTAACCTGACGTGCTGAGCCACCTGAGGCGATAATCATAAAGTCTGTGATACTGGTTTTATCGCGCACATCGATCGTGACGATATCTTTAGCTTTAACTTCTTCTAATGCCGCAATAACTAATTTAACAAGTTGTTCATTTTGCATGGGGTATATAACCTCAAAAAGCTCATCACTCTTGATAGAGTTGGTGAGCGTAAATATATTTAAAAACGGCATCTGGTACCAAATACCGCACGCAACGCTGCGTTGCTAATAACTGTCTAATTTGTGTTGCTGAAATAGCCAACGGTGTTTGCCATACAAAAGCGATTTGACCGCTTGGACCCTGTAAAGTTTGCGGACCACTCACGCTTTTTGCCGCCACCAAGTCACGAAGAATTTGCGGCGATTCAATATCTGCATCTGGACGTTGTAATACCAAAATATGGCAATGCTCTAATAACTCATCCCAACGATGCCAACTTGGCAAACCACAAAACGCATCCCAGCCCAAGATCAGCAGTAATTGATCCTGCTCATCAAGCTCAGCACGCAATGATAGCAAGGTATCGATACTCCAAGACGGTTTATCGCGACGCAATTCACGATCATCAACACTGAGAACTTCAACACCTTCAACCGCCAACTGCACCATTTCTAAACGCTGCTGCGCACTCACTTGCGGCGTATCACGATGCGGCGGCTGTGCATTAGGGATCAGCAGCAGCTTGTCTAGAGCATAATGTTCAGCAACCTCCAGCGCACTGCGCAAATGCCCAATATGCACTGGATCAAAGGTGCCGCCTAACATTCCAATTCGCTTAGCCACGCACGTGTCCGTCACCGAATACGACATATTTCTCACTGGTTAAACCCAACAACCCTACCGGGCCGCGAGCATGTAACTTGTCGGTAGAAATACCAATTTCGGCACCTAGACCGTACTCAAAACCATCAGCAAAGCGCGTTGATGCATTAATCATCACCGAACTTGAATCCACTTCAGTTAAGAAGCGGCGCGCATCGGTAAAGTTTTCCGTAACAATGCTATCGGTATGCTGCGAACCATAGGTATTGATATGTTCAATAGCCTCGTCAAGCGACTCAACAATACGAATCGCCAGAACCGGCGCATTGTACTCTTCAGCCCAATCTTCTGCAGTAGCTTGCTTAACTTGATTAGCAAATAAAGCACAGGTTTTTTCACAACCACGTAACTCAACCTGCTTGGCAGCATAGATATCTAACAAGGGACGCAAGACCGCGTCCACTTGTGAGCTATGTACCAACAGGGTTTCCATAGCATTACAGGGTGCATAACGCTGTGTTTTGGAGTTATCAGCAATACGGATGGCTTTTTCTGCATCAGCAGCCTGATCCACATAGACATGGCACACGCCATCCAAGTGTTTAATGATCGGTACTTTAGCATCACGGGTAATGCGCTCAATCAGCCCTTTACCGCCACGTGGCACAATCACATCCACATACTTAGGCATGGTGATTAACTCACCCACCGCTGCACGGTCTGTGGTTTCAACCACTTGCACTGCAGATGCAGGAAAACCTGCCACCGCCAAACCTTCATTCAAACACTGAGCAATCGCCTGATTGGAATGAATGGCTTCTGAACCACCGCGCAAGATCGTGGCATTGCCGGACTTAATACATAAGCTGGCCGCCTCAACCGTCACGTTAGGACGCGACTCATAAATAATACCAATCACACCCAGCGGTACGCGCATCTTACCGACCTGAATACCGGACGGCACAAAATGCATATCGCGGATTTCACCGATCGGATCAGATAATGCCGCCACCTGCTTTAAGCCTTCAATCATTTCATCAATGCGTGAAGAGCTTAATGCCAAGCGATCGAGCATCGCATCATCCAAACCACTGACGCGGCCGGCTTGCATATCCAGCTCATTCGCCTCAAGCAAAGCTGCACGCGATTTATCCAAAGCATCTGCAGTGGCTAATAAAGCCTGATTTTTCTGAGCGGTACTGGCTTTTGCCAACACACGGGAAGCCTCACGCGCAGACTCGCCAAGGCGTTGCATGTAGTCAACAACAAGTTCGGTCATAGCACCCAACCAAAGTTAAAAGTCAAATAGGCAACGATTATAGCGAGGTAACGGCATAAACGCACAGATAGTTTGAAGATAGGTGTAAACCCAGCGTGAAGCTGAGCTTTCAAGGTGATTGGCGATGAAAAACTGAAGCTATTATTTGTGCATTTAATCTGGACATTTGACTTGATCCCTCTACAGGACTTTAGATCACATTAGGCAATGCTTTCGAGGCGGCAATATTAGTCTCTTGATTGAAGAAAGCAGCACACCTCTATACTCACTACTGGCTACGTTATTATTGAGATGTAACCAAAAACTCTCTTGCATTCATTAAACGCATATTCGGCGCTCAATTAGATGCTAACTTTTCCAGCTAGGGTGTGTGGTCATGGACAATTTCACTGCCTACACTCTTAGCGCTCGTACTGAGTTTATTTACAATCTGATTAAATCCAATAGAATTTGAGGCTTTTAACACAATATGATCTCTATCATCGATCCATTGATCAAGATTTCTGAGGACTTCAGCTATATTCGGGTACCATTTTTTCTTAACCGAAGTAAAGCTTTCGCTATCAATAATATCTTGCCAAAGATGCTGCATTCGCGAACCACAAAGAATTAACTTATCTGGCTTAGCCTGTGAAATACTATTAATTAAATTCTTATGATATAAAATCTCATCCGCACCAAGCTCCATCATATCGCCTAATATTAAAAACCTATTACCTTTCTCTTTAATACCTGCCATCGATGCAATAGCAGCATTCATTGATATGGGATTTGCATTATAAGCCTCATCATAAAGGGTGATTTTTTTATCACCTATTTCTATAACAGTTTTCTCTCCCCGCCCTTTTAGTGCATTAAAATCTTTAAAAACACCTAAATGCTCCTTCCACTCTAGATTCAATGCCCTGAGGGAAGCAAAAACACTTAGCGCATTCAATATCATATGCTTGCTGTAAAGACCTATATCAAACTCAACGATATGATTAAAGAAATCCACTACAATAGTTTTCTCTTTAATTTCTAAAAGATGGATATCATTATCTGGATTCTCACCATAAGTAATGACAGATACGTCTTTCTCTTTAGCCTTGGCTAAAAAGATATCTTTATGCAGAATTTCACCAAATAGGATAAGATTCCCACCAGGTTCCATTTCATTCATTATTAATGATTTTCTCTCAGCAATAGTTTGAGTGTTCTCGTGAAATTCAAGGTGAGCGGGTGCAATATTTGTAATAATAGCCAGCTGTGGTTTTACCAATGCTGCATTCACTGCCATTTGACCAATAGCCATCTCTACTACCCAACTGGCAGCATCCTCGGGCATATTAACCTGATTCCAAGCAATACCTATCGGCAAGTTAGCGCTACTCTTCGTCTGTCCAGTCACACCAAACGGTGACAGCGCATGTGCCATCATGGCTACAGTCGTAGTCTTTCCTGCACTACCTGTTATACCGACAACCCTTCCAGAAAAAGCATTCCTCGCCGCTCGCCCTAAGGCTAACGTAGCAGCTCGAATATCCCTCACCTGTAAAATGGGTACACCAAGATTTAAATAAGGTGTAGGGTCACAACACACTATAGCTGCGGCTTGCTGACTCAGTAGCTGCTTAATAATTTGATCAGATAAATAATCTTTACTTAAACGTCCTCGAGCAAGTAGAAGATGGTCAGGTTCAAATACTGACTTATGAGTGCAAATACCCCTCGTCACCCAATCATCTTCGGGCTGCACAATCCACTGACCATGAGTAATTTTAGCCAGCCCCTCTTTAGATAAAACACTAAAGCCTTCGAGGTTGGTTTTAACAGCAACAGTTACCACTTTACTTTCCAGGTATTTTTTATACGCCACAAACCCTGAAAGGTAATGCTCCACATCATCAATTCTCACCCTGAATGAGTGATGTCGAATAAAGAAACTGCCTACAATTTTATTAGGATTTTCAAAGTACATTGCATATTCAGGCCAGAAATGGCCATTGAGCAAGTAATGAGCACGCTTTTCTAATGCGCTATAAAACTCTTCTAAGTCCACACTCTGGAGAAGATGCTGATGCTCTATTGACGACTGTAAGCGCGTAATCATGCGCTCAGCTGCCATCATAAGCTCTAGTAGTGTAGGGAATGTAGTTATGCGGTTGGCAATAAAATCAAGGTAACCCACAACGTTTTGCAGGCCAAATTTATAATAACGCTCATCATCACGATATAGAGTGAGCTCATTAACACAGTAGCTTAGCCAGTGATCATGCGCCTTCCAGTGTTCGGCTGCAATAAAGTAGTCAAAGGCCTTTTCTACTATATTTAACCAACGCTCATCCTTGGTCAGCCCATACAGTCGCATCAAGCCGAATGCAGCTTCACCGTCATAATAGATAATTCTAAATTCTTCTTTAACAGTGAGTTCAGGGTAATTAAGCACATGCACAAACTTTCCAGTTTTTTTGTCCTGCATATACTCAATACCTAGAGCGAGCTGCTCTAATAACTCTAGGTACTCCTGAGTTCCTGTCACTTCAGAGTATTTACTTAAAGCTAGAATACAAACAGCATTGGCACCCAGCTTAACCTCTTTACCCGTATGCTCAGCTAAGAAAGCAATCCTTTTCCCTGTCTCTTTTAAGGTTACACGACGAATCAATGTGTTCACGATATAGTGAATAGATCGTAATATTGCTTTTTCCAGCTTGGGATCTTGAGTCAACTCCCAAGCCTCGATCATTGAGTAGGTGGTTGATGTATGCCGCAGCGTATTATAAGTATTAATATAGCGATCAAAGCACGGATGCCAACCGTAATAGAATTGTCCTGTGTCTTTAACCTGAGTTGCTAGATAGTGACTGCTTCTCTCAATTAGACCCAATGCGTCTTTTTTGGTCATTCTCTCGATAGCACGACGCCCTGCATCCCTACCTTTTGGGTGCAGTAATTGACTCGATTCTTCAGTAGAACAAAACACACCTTGCGTATCTAACATGTAGATCGGTGCATTATTTTCAAATTCGAAGTGAAAGTCTAAAAATCTTTTTTTCGCATAACGTTCAAAATTTTTCTGATTAACAACAGCGTGCACACAAGCATGCCCGCCATACAGCATGGCGTTACTATTGAGTTCTTGTTCCAAAAAAGCTGTTTTAAAATCAGTATCAAATGCTAGGCCATAACGAAAATAATTACGCTTAATATCTTTTAGCCAATCTTTAAGCTGGCCTAAATGAGTTTCTCGCACGCTACGCACCCAATCAATACGCAAATATTGAGGGATGATATTTTTTTCACTGACCCGTTCAGATGCTTGCTCTACTAACTGCTTCCAAGCGTCCTCAAAATTCTCACCTGAACTGTGAACAACCTCTGCCCTTGTCTTCCCACCGCTCACCGATAAAAATAATGTGAAGTTTGGCCATTTGCCTTCCAACCTCACTATATTTTCTTTAACTGCAGGCTTAGCGTTGTGAAGCAATGTCGTCAATGACATATCAGTATCTCTATATTAATGTTGGCTATCGATAAACTTTTTATAAGCAATCAATCCAGACAGATAATGCTCTACATCATCAATTCTGACTCTAAATGCATGGTGCCGAATAAAAAAGCTGCCGACGATACGCTGAGGATTTTTATAGTAGATTGCATATTCAGGCCAAAAATAGCCATTTAACAAATAAGCAGCTCTTATATGCAATGCACGATAAAAACGCTCTAGATCAATACCTTCTAAAAGACTTGGATGTATATTTTCTTCTTTGAGTCGACTGATGACTTTTTCAGTCGCCATGGCAAGCTCAAGCAGTGTAGGAAAGGTTGTAGTCCGATTCAGTATAAAGCCTAAATGATTTTTAATATTATCGATAGCAAGTTTATAGTACTTAAAGTCGGATTTATAACTGACTAATTCATTAATAGCGTAAGCCAACCAATGATCATTGTACTGCCAGTAATTTTTTTCAATAAAGTAATCGACGGATTTCTCTACAGTTTCTAAAACATGCTGATCTTTTATTATTGTATACAATCGCATTAAAGCAAATAATGCTTCGCCATCATAATAAACGACCCTAAATCTTTCTTTTATCGATAAATCTGGATAGTTCAATACATGCACAAAACTTGCATCTACTTGCTGCATATAAAGAACCCCTAAAGCAAGTTGTCTTGAAAGCTCTAAATGCTTATACGAGTCAACCAGTTCAGTATATTTACACAGCATCAATAGGCAAGCAGCCGTTCCGCCCAGTTTTATTTCACGCTCCATGTCCGTCAAAAAAGAATGCGGCCGACCATCTACAGTTACAGTCTTAACATATGTATTTATTACATAGTCGATGGCTTTTTCAATAGAGGATAAAAGCTGCTCGGATCGAGTGACACCCCATGCTTCTAGCATCGCGTACACTGAGCTCGCATGCCTTAATGTATTGTAATGGTCTATAGAGCGATCAAAACAGGGATGCCATCCATAATAAAAACGTCCTGTATTTGGATTGACTTGCTTAGCTAAAAACTCACTGGATGTATGTATTAACTGGGAAAGTACTTTACTATCAGGCTGGTGAATAATGCGCCGACCGGCATGCAAGCCTGTAGGGTAAGTCGGCAGCACTTCTTTTTGCTTAAGGTCTATAAAAGCACCTTGATAAGACAATAGATAAGCATTTTTAGTACTGT
>DASRNZ010000043.1:0-33191 GCA_035647155.1 Thiopseudomonas sp. | reverse complement strand
GCGCAGAAGATTTTTAACTTATGGGATAGTTTTGTGGATAAAACAGAGGTTTTTAAGATGGATGGCTGTCCATAGACAACTGAGATGGGGCGAGATTGAACGCTCGCCCCGAGGGGAGTTAGCTTATTTTTACAATAGGTTTAATGGTGATGCCACTGGCTGAGTCTGCAAAGGCTTGATTGATTTGGGCAAAGTCATAAAACTTGACCAGCTTATCGAAAGGAAAGCGTCCAGCTTTATAGTATTCAATCAATTGAGGGATAAAGACTCGGGGGACTGAATCGCCTTCAATCACACCAATCATGCTCTTGCCTTCAGCCATCAGATCATTGTGGATATCAATGTTCATCTCTGGAGTGATACCGACAATGGCAACAGTACCCAGCGGTCTTAAAGCATTCAGTGATTGTTTTACAACTACAGGTACGCCGGTTGTTTCAATCGCATAGTGGCTGCCACCATCGGTGATGTGCTTAATTTGCGCGACGATATCACCCTCTTTACCATTTAAGGTATGGCTGGCGCCGAGCTCTTTAGCTAAGGCTAAACGGCTGTTATGCACATCCACAGCAATAATATGCTGACAACCAGCAATTTTAGCGGCCATAATGGCACTCAGTCCAACAGCTCCCGCACCGTAAACCACTATACTTGAAGAAAACTCAGGTTTAAGACGATTGAGTACAGTACCTGCTCCAGTTTGAATACCACAGCCCAGTGGACCCAGTAAGGCCAGGTCGACTTCAGGATCTACTTTGACTGCGTTGCGTGATTTAACAATAGCGTGAGTGGCAAAAGAGGATTGGCCAAAGAATGTCGCTAAGGATTGCTCTCCTTGCGCTAAGCGACGACTGCCATCATCCATCGCTCCGGCAAAGTTAAGCTCATTAAAAGTTGCACAGACTGTGGGATGGCCGGTGAGGCAATTGCTGCAGTTACCACAGTGGGCAAAAGACAAGACCACATGATCACCGACCTCTAGATCGGATACACCCTTGCCAATCGCCTCAATCACACCAGCGCCTTCATGACCCAATACAATAGGAAAGGGTGCAATACCTAGGTCGCGGGCAACCACATCGGTATGGCAGACACCTGTGGCGACAATACGCACACGCACCTCATCAAACTCGGGTTCAGCCAGTTGTACTGACTCGAGTTTAAAATCATCTCCTAAACCATGGGTTACAGCTGCTGTTATGTCCATTGTTATCACCTCTGTAAATAATGAAGAGAGATACAAGAATATAGCAGTCGGTAAACGATGATGGCCAGCCATAAGTACTGCAAACTCTGTGGGTAAGTCTGTGTACTTTAATAAAATTAGACGAGTCAAATCATGCTGTAAGCATTGATAATACTGGCTTTAGAGGTATTTTATCTATTTACACTTTACCTGTGGGTAACTCTGAGGATAAAAGTGTCATGTTTAAAATATAAGGACAGGCATTTATTAAAAGGGCCTGTGTATAACTTAAGTGAGTGAGCGTAATTTTGATACAGCAGGAGATATAACTTGAGTGATCTACAACTGTGGATAAGTTTATCCACAGTTGTAGATTGAGCGCTAAACAGTATTTATAAAGTTACCCACAAGCTTATAAGCTTTGAAAAGCCTAGCTATAGCCTAATAATCAGTGCAGTCTAAACTTGTAATATGGGCAGCTTAATCTTTTAACTCACAGAGTTATCCACAGGGTATGCACATTTACTTACCAATACAGAAGCTGGAGAAAATACGTCCGAGTAAATCATCAGCTGTAAACTCGCCGGTGATTTCCCCCAAAGCTTGCTGCGCCATACGTAAGTCTTCAGCCAGCAATTCTCCAGCACTGGCATGCACAAGCTGTTGATAACCCGTTTCCAAATATTGCTCAGCTTGCTGTAAGGCATCCAAATGACGACGACGAGCACTAAAGCTGCTTTCTGCAGTTTGGTTATAGCCCATGCAGTCTTTTAAGTGCTCGCGAAGCAACTCTAAACCATCGCCACTGCGTGCACAGAGGTTAATGGTGATATGACCATCACTATTGCTGTGCATCTCTACGGGTTCACCTGAGAGGTCCACCTTGTTACGAATCAAGGTCACTTTTTCGGGATTCGGTGTGCTGTCTAAGAACTCAGGCCATAAGGCAAAGGGATCAGACGATTCTGCCGAGTGTGCATCCACCACCAATAAGATACGGTCAGCTTCATTGATGGCTTTTAAAGCGCGCTCAACACCGATTTTTTCCACTTGGTCAGCCGTATTGCGTAAGCCTGCAGTGTCAGTGACATGCAGTGGCATACCGTCAATGTGGATATGTTCGCGTAAAATATCCCGCGTAGTGCCTTCAATATCGGTGACAATCGCTGCTTCATAACCCGCTAGAGTGTTGAGTAAACTGGATTTACCCGCATTCGGTCGACCGGCAATCACCACACTCATACCATCACGCAGTAATGCACCTTGGCTGGCTTCACGCAGCACTTCTTTCAGTTCAGCTTGTACATCTGTGAGTAACTTTAGAATATGGCCATCAGCTAAGAAGTCGATTTCTTCTTCGGGGAAATCAATTGCTGCTTCTACATAAATACGCAGAGCAATCAGTTGTTCGGTTAGCGCATTAACGCGTTTAGAAAATACACCTTGCAAAGAACGCAGTGCATTACGTGCTGCTTGTGTGGAGCTGGCTTCAATCAAGTCCGCAATGGCTTCAGCTTGAGCTAAATCGAGTTTATCGTTCAGAAAAGCACGCTCACTGAATTCACCTGGGCGTGCTAAACGTGCGCCCAGTTCAACGCATCGTTGCAAGAGCATATCCAAAACCACTGGACCACCATGGCCTTGTAGTTCCAATACATCTTCACCTGTAAAGGAGTTGGGTGCGACAAAGTACAGCGCCAAACCTTCATCAATCGCTTGCTGATCGTCTGCATAAAAAGGACCGTAATGAGCATAACGTGGTTTTAATTCACGGTCAGTCATCTGCTTGGCAATGTGCTTGGCCTTTGGACCTGAGACTCGAACAATCCCGACTCCACCGCGACCTTGTGCAGTGGCAATGGCGGCAATAGTATCGCGCGACATGGGCATAACGCTTTCCCTCAACAGTATTCACAAAGCACAACGCCCCTAAAAAGGGGCGTTGTGAACTCGATTGGTTCGACTAACTTGCGTTAGCTGTCGCCATTGATTTTTCAATCTTGCGAGTAATGTACCACTGCTGACCAATGGACAGAAGGTTGTTAACCACCCAGTACAATACCAGTCCAGCTGGGAACCACAGGAAGAAGAAGGTAAAGATAATCGGCAACAGCTTCATCACTTTAGCTTGCATTGGATCCGGTGGTGTTGGGTTGAGTTTTTGTTGAACAAACATACTCGCACCCATAATGATTGGCAGAATAAAGAACGGGTCTTTACTCGACAAGTCAGTCAGCCAGAACATAAAGGGTGCTTGACGGATCTCGACACTTTCCAACAATACCCAGTACAAAGAAAGGAAGACCGGCATCTGTACTAAAATCGGTAAGCAACCACCTAATGGGTTGATCTTCTCTTTTTTGTACAGCTCCATCATGCCTTGTGAAAGTTTTTGCTTATCACCAGCATGCTCTTCTTTCAGCGCAGCCATTCTGGGTGCAACAGCACGCATACGCGCCATTGATTTATAGCTTGCAGCTGATAATGGGAAGAATGCCAGCTTAATCAACACTGTTAAGGCAATAATTGACCAACCCCAGTTCCCTAGAATGCTGTGGATAACTCCCAGCAACCAGAAAATAGGTTGAGCAATAAACCAAAGGAAACCATAGTCCACGGTTAACTCAAGGCCTGGTGATAATGCTTTCAGGTGGCTTTGAATTTTAGGACCGGCGTATAAGGTTGCCGTAGTTTGCGCATGCTGACCTGCAGCAACACTCATCACTGGGCTAGTGTAGCCAACGATGTAGTTACCTTTACTGTCTTTACGCGTAGTGACTTGATTGGTCTGCTGTGGATCTGCAACCCAAGCGGTTACAAAGTAGTGCTGCAACCAAGCAACCCAGCCACCTTGAACAGCTTCATTAAACTTTTTATCATCCATATTACTCATGGATAATTTTTTGTACGGCTCATCTTTAGTCCACAGTGCAGCACCTAAATAGGTCGCAGTACCTGTTGCTGTGGTTGATGAAGGATCACCTTGGCCGTCTCGCTTGAGTTGGGCAAATAAGTTACCCTTCCACTCGCGATCACTCTGGTTATCCACAAGGTAAGTTAAGTCAACTTGATAGGCTTGATCGTTAATGCAGCTGACTTGGCGTTGGCTGATTTCACGTGCCGAGCACTCTAAGCTTAAACCACGGTGAAAAGTGAAGCGCTTAGTGTAATTAATGCCGTTTTCTTGGAAAGACAAATCAACATTCAGTTGGGTTTGGCCATCTTGCAAAGTGAAATTTTGTTGAGTGACGCTATATACAGGACGTCCGCTGGCGCGAGCATCTGGACCATCAGTCCCCACTAAACCACTTTGTGCAACATAGACACGCTCACTGCTGTTTTCAAATAACTGCAATGGAATATCTGGATTGGATGCATTGCGTGGATATTGGCTGAGTTTTAACTCAACAATATCACCACCATTGGGATCAATCGCCAATTGCAGTACATCAGTATTGACGTAAATTAAATCATTGCTAACTGGAGTACTAGCTAACGTAGGATCTTGAGCAAGCTCATTAACTGCTATAGGTAAATCATCACTGGTCGCTGCTTGAGCAGAGTTTAGCGTTACTTGATTGCTAGCAGAAGACTGTTGATTGACTGAACTTGATTGCGTGATTGCTGCTATTTCTGGAGCCTGGCCGTAGTCTTGATTCCACTGAAGAACCATCATATAAGACACAACAGCTAAGGCAACGAGCAGGATCGTACGTTGGATATCCATAGTTACTCGGCCGTAGAAGATGAACAAGAGGGAGGTGGAACCGGATCAAAACCGCCCGCATTCCAAGGATGACAACGTCCTAGTCGTCGTATTGCTAACCAGCTTCCCCGAATAGCACCGTGCTGTTCAACTGCTTCAATGGCATAACATGAACAACTTGGATAAAAACGGCAATGACTTGCCATCATCGGACTGATTGCATAGCGATAAAACTTGATTGGCAAGATCACCAATTTACGCATTGGTTTGCCCTGAAGAATCAGTATCTGCTGTTGCCAATGCAGTCAGTCGTTGGCGAGCCAAACGCTTCCACATTTTATCGAACTGTTGTCGAAGCTCAATATTAGACAAATCAGCAATACCCCTACGGGCAACAATAACGATATCTACACCATCCAAACGATCTTGGCTGTGGCGAAATGATTCTCGTATTTGACGTTTTATTCTGTTGCGTTCAACAGCAAGCTTTACACTTTTTTTACCAATAACCAACCCAAGACGTGGATGCTTGAGTTGGTTATCACGAGCAAGTAACAAGACACTTTTGCTTGGTACTTTATTGCTAGCAGAATCAAAGACAGCTTTAAACTGCTGAGGTGTCAGCAGACGCTTTTCTCGGCCAAAGCCTAGATTCATACTTTGCTCGATTGGATTATGCGCTTAAACGCTTACGGCCTTTTGCACGACGACGCTGAATTACAGAGCGTCCGCCGACAGTTGCCATGCGAGCACGGAAACCGTGGTTACGAGCGCGTTTTAGGGTGCTGGGTTGGAATGTACGTTTCATGATTCGCTACCTGGTGACTTCTTGGGCAAAAGGGGGCCCGAAGTGGTCCCCGTTAAATAGACCGACAATTCTATTGAAACCTGAGCCTTAGGTCAATTATCTACAGCATTTGTTTATTAACTCTTTTATCAACTGCTTTTAAAATTCTTGAAAACGAGCATTTATTTTGGCTTATGAAAGATAGATTAAATTAGAAAAGAATATATAAAGCTTATTACTGTTGTTATTACTACTGAGCGATAATTCTGTTGATAACCATATAAAATCGTTATTAATCAATAACTTACAAGGCATTAAGAGCTGTGCTGAAGAGGTGCTCTAGGTGTGCAACAGATGAACATAAGCTGTGCATAAGTAGGCTAGTTATCCACAACCTACTTTTCAACAGAGTTACCCACAGCTTGTTGCACTGGGTCTAGGTTAGGTTCTCCACAGGGTTTAAAGTGGCTAAAACAGTCTATTTGGCTAGAAAAACAATGTCCAAATTGCCGTACTTGCATACCAAAGTACCGCTGAACGCACGAGAAGAAGCCAAATATTGTCTAAAGTTGCTGTACCTTTTTCACCTAAAACATGACTTTCAGCCTCTACTGCTGCGCGTCCAGCTTTACTTAATAGACTATTAGCCGGCTCATTGATGCACAGTAAGTCAGACATCAGCGCTCTACTGACGGTGATAAAGTTACCAATTAAGGCAAAGCTGGCGCTGAGTAAACGCACTGGCAGCCAGTCTAAAATATGCAATAAGCGCGTAGTTTTGCCAGCCGCTTGCGGCCACTGTGTTTGTTCTGAAGTGAGTACCAGTAAGCGATAAGCCAGTGCTGCTAAAGGTCCACCAATCAAATAGAAGAAGAGAATAGCGAAAAAGCCTTGATAGCCTTGCCAGAGCAAATGACCTTGCACAGCCTGTAACAGCCCGGCAGGTTCTTCGGATTGGATCAGCAGATCACGTTGTGCTGCCAAGCTTGCGGCATGGGTGTCTTGTCTACGCCAGGCATCTCTAAAGGATCCTAAGGCGGCGCGTACATCACCACGGCTCAAGCTATAGAGCACAACGATAAGGTGGATTGGGATGAGCCATAAGCCGTACATGACTGATTTGACCAGTACTAAGAGTAAGGCTAAGCCGATGATGGGTAGGCTAAAAGCCAGTAGCAGCGCTAAAGTATGGTATTTGGGCAGCAGATTTGTACTGCGTTTAAGTTGTTCGTACCACCACTGATCTTTTTGTAAGCGCTTGCGCCAGTTGGAGAGCTTTTCAATCAGAATAGTGAGCATTAAAATCAGAAAACTCATAGGGTTTCTCCAGTGTATTTAGCGTTTAAGCGTTGCCAGTCAAATGCTGGGCCAGGGTCAGTTTTACGCTCTGGAGCGATATCACTGTGCCCACAGATACGTTCTGCAGTAATCATTGGGTAATGTTGAGACAGTTCAGTAACGAGCCGATTGAGGCTGTGGTATTGCGCATCGCTATAAGCGAGATGATCTTCCCCTTCCAGCTCAATGCCCAGCGAGAAGTCATTACAAGCTTCCCTACCCTTAAAGTCAGACACTCCCGCATGCCAAGCACGATCGAGGCAGCTGACAAATTGAGTGATGGCTCCGCTGCGTTTGATAAAAAAATGAGCTGAAACTTTTAAATGAGCAATATCTGCAAAGTAAGGGTGAGCATCCACAGGAAGCCTGTTAGTAAAAAGTGCTTCTACCATGCCAGTCCCAAATTCACCGGGCGGCAAACTGATATTGTGGATCACTAACAATGAGATTTCAGCGTTGGGGCGGGCGTTATGATTTGCGGATGGCAGATGCGTTGCACCGTTAAGCCAGCCGGTTGAAGTATTTAGAGTTAAAGATTGTGAATGCTGCATAAAATATCCTGTACCGCGTGATAGCCGTTGGGCATTACGCTATCTAGATGCGTAACACTTTGTACTGTTTCAGAGAGTAATAACTGAGACAGTAATAGCAGTATTTGCGCTAGAGAAAAACCTATTAGGGTTTTTACAGGATCTGAGAGTGAAGTGATCTAGAGGTATGCAGCTTTTTTAGGCTGTGGGATAGGCTGTGGATAACTATTGCAGAAATAATTAAGGCCGCAAAAGCGGCCTTAATTATGCACAGGTTATAAAAACTAACCTTGGTGATACTTAGCTGATAAATCATGTACTGCATTGATAAATGCGCCAGCATTCTCAGGCTTCACTTCTGGAGTGATACCGTGACCGAGGTTAAAGATATGACCTGGACCGTTGCCGTAGCTTTCGAGAATACGACCGACTTCTTTTTCAATGGCTGCTGGGTTGGCATATAGAGTGGTTGGGTCCATATTACCTTGCAGAGCAACTTTGTCGCCAACACGTTGACGTGCAACACCTAGGTCACAGGTCCAGTCGATGCCCAGTGCTTCAACACCGGTATCAGCCATGGACTCAAGCCATAGACCGCCACCTTTAGTGAATAAGATCACTGGAACGCGGCGGCCTTCGTTTTCACGGATTAAACCGTTAACGATTTTTTGCATATAGGCCAGTGAGAATTCTTGGTACGCCGCTGACGATAAGCTACCGCCCCAGCTATCAAAAATTTGTACTGCTTGTGCGCCAGCAAGAATTTGCGCATTCAAGTAAGTAGTGACTGACTGTGCCAGTTTATCTAGCAATAAATGCATGGCGACTGGGTTGTCATACATCAGTGCCTTACTTTTGCGGAAATCTTTGGATGAGCCGCCTTCAACCATATAAGTGGCTAAAGTCCATGGGCTACCGGCAAAACCAATCAAAGGCACGCTGCCATTGAGTTCTTTGCGAATGGTACGCACAGCGTTCATCACATAACCCAGATCTTGCTCAGGATCAGGAATCGGTAATGCTTCAATGGATTCAAGGGTATCAACGGTTTTTTTGAAACGTGGGCCTTCGCCTGTTTCAAAATACAAACCTAAGCCCATTGCATCGGGGATGGTTAAGATATCTGAAAAAAGAATCGCGGCATCCAATGGATAGCGTTCCAGCGGCTGCATGGTCACTTCGCAAGCCATCTCAGCGTTCATGCATAAATCCATAAAACCACCTGCGCGTGCACGGCTGGCTCTATACTCAGGTAGATAACGGCCTGCTTGACGCATCATCCATACAGGTGTGACATCAACCGGCTGTTTAAGCAGGGCGCGGAGAAAACGATCATTTTTCAGAGGAGTCATATTAGCGTCCATTAGAAATTAATAGGCTATTGTCGCAAACTTGCACACAAAAGGCACGGAGCAGCATATAAGCTGTCCAATTTGCTGGATTGGTATCAATTACCACAGGGTGTAGCTTAAGGTGCTAGTTTAGCGCATGGAGCATTCTTAAGCATATAAACAAGGGTGGCAAGCATGCAAAAAACATTGATAGATCCAAGTCTTTTCGTCGCATCAGTTGAGCAAGGCGGTATCAGTGATACTGCTGAACACCGATTGTCTGGGCGCTCACTTTACCCGCCCTTCCCTGAGACCTATCAGTATGCGTTATTTGCTATGGGGTGTTTCTGGGGAGCGGAGCGTCGTTTTTGGCAGCAGCCTGGAGTGTATGTCACCGCTGTAGGTTACGCAGGTGGTGCAATAGAAAACCCAAGTTATCCACAGGTGTGCAGTGGTTTAACCGGACACACTGAAGCCGTCTTGGTGGTGTTTGATCCAGCTGAGGTGAGCTTTGCTGAGTTATTAGAGTTGTTTTGGCAGTCACATGATCCAACCCAAGGTATGCGCCAAGGCAATGATATGGGCAGTCAATATCGATCAGCGATTTATTGTATGGATCAGCAGCAGCTAGAAGAAGCACAGGCCAGTTGTGCACACTATCAAGCGCGCTTAACTGCAGTGGGTCGAGGTGTGATTACGACAGAAATAGCTATAGCACCGGTATTTTACTATGCCGAAGCCATGCATCAGCAGTATCTTGTGCAAAACCCCAGTGGTTATTGTGGTTTGCGCGGTACAGGTGTGATGTATTGATTTTTATAGGCCTGAAATTAAAAAACCCCGCGTAAGCGGGGTTTGCAGACTGTCTCCTAACTTCCTTGCTATTAGCCATCCTGGCTTTAATCATTGATCCGTAATGATTAATACATTCCTTTGTAACTCCTTGCGATCTATTCTACGGATATGGGCTGGGTTGCATAGTGGGTGAATGACTACAGGGCGTGTAAGCATTTGCTTACACGCCCTGTTAGATAACTCAATCAATCCCCTATTGTGTTAAAACTGCTCAGCATTGAGTAAGTATAAGGATTCACTGCCGGCTTTAACCGAGCTGCTCAGTGATTGCGTACGCGGCAGTAAACGGGCAAAGAAGAAGCGCGCTGTACCCATCTTGCTGGCATAGAAATCATCTTCTTGCTCTTTACCTTGCGCAGCACGTGCCATTAGCGCCCACATATAAGCGTAAGCGGTATAGCCAAACACTTGCAGATACTCAACCGAGGCCGCTCCAATTTCATTGGGATTGGTTTTGGCCTGCTCAATCAACCATGCGGTGAGCTCATCCAGATTTTCAATGGCGGCTTGCAGCGGTACAGTGAATTCAGACAAGTTGTTATCTGTGGATAGGATAAAGGCTTTCACTTCATCAGCAAAATGTTGATAAAACGCCCCGCCATTGCCGACAATTTTACGACCCGCTAAGTCCAGTGACTGAATACCATTGGTGCCTTCGTAAATTTGCGTGATACGGCAGTCACGAATCAATTGTTCTTGGCCCCACTCACGAATATAGCCATGCCCACCAAAAATCTGTTGGCCATGAATGGTTGACTCTAAACCTACGTCAGTTAAAAAAGCTTTAGCAATGGGGGTCAGTAAGGCCACCAATTCGTCAGCACCTTGGCGGGCTGCCGGGTCTTCACTGTATTTAGCAATATCCAATTGCATAGCCACATAGCTGGAAAACGCCCGCCCGCCCTCATTCAGCGCTTTCATAGTTAATAGCATACGGCGTACATCAGGGTGCACGATAATCGGGTCAGCTTGTTTATCAGGTGCAACCACACCGCTTGGGGCACGGCTTTGAATGCGATCTTTAGCGTATTCAATGGCACTCTGATAGGAGCGCTCACCTAAGGCTAAACCTTGGATACCCACGCCTAGACGCTCGTAGTTCATCATAGTGAACATCGCGGCTAAGCCTTTATTGGGTGCATCAATAATATAACCGGTGGCATTATCAAAGTTCATCACGCACGTTGCCGAACCTTGAATACCCATTTTGTGCTCAATGGATCCGCAGGATAGGCTATTGCGCTCACCTAATGAGCCGTCATCATTGACCATGACTTTAGGCACTAGAAACAGTGAGATACCTTTAGCCCCTGCTGGCGCATCCGGCAATTTGGCTAAGACCAGGTGAATAATGTTGTCGGTGAGATCATGCTCGCCACCGGTGATAAATATTTTTGTCCCTGTCACTTTGTAACTGCCATCAGCCTGTGGTTCGGCTTTAGTGCGGATAATGCCTAAGTCTGTTCCGGCGTGAGGTTCTGTTAAGCACATTGAACCGGCCCAAGTCCCGTCATACATATTGGGTAGATATTTTTCTTTTAGCTCAGCACTGGCATGGGCATGAATGGATAAGCAGGCGCCAGCCGTCAGCATGGGATATAAGCCAAAGGATAAGTTGGCTGAATTGATCATTTCTTCGATTTGCGCAGTGATCATTTTGGGCATACCCATGCCACCAAACTGTGGATCACCACCGACACCGACCCAGCCCCCTTCAGCATAGGTTTTATAGGCTTGAATAAAGCCTTGTGGAGTTGTGACTGCGCCCTCTGTCCAGATGCAGCCTTCTTCATCACCGCTGCGATTGGTGGGAGCGATGGAACCCGCTGCTACTTTGCCTGCTTCTTCTAAAATAGCGGTTGCTGTCTCGTTATCCACAGTGTCTGCTAGCGCAGGTAGTTGTGCCCAAAGCTTAGCTGCTTCGAACACTTCGTTGAGTACAAAACTCATATCACGTAAAGGTGCTTGGTAGTCGGCCATGTGGCATTCCTCTTTATTATTAGTGCCAGTTCAGCTGTACAGCGATACACAACAAGGCTTGCAGCTGGAAGTATAGGTTGGATTTTTGAGTCTACATTAATAAGTTTTTAAAACTAATAGGCTCTTTTTATGACTCAAAGGTTCTATTAAAAGTCATAAAAAAACCCGCTACTAAATTGAGCCTAGGTAGGTCACTTTAGCAGCGGGCTGTCGTGCAGCATCAGTTACAGGTGATGCTTAGTAGCTTAGATCAAAATCTTCTTCAGCCATATCCATCAGGTTATCAGCGCCTGAGAGCATTGCCGCAACATGTGTACGGGTACGTGGCAATAAGCGCGCAAAGTAGAAACGTGCTGTTTGTAATTTAGCGCGGTAGAAGGCTTCTTCATCAGTGCCCGCTGCGAGTTTCTCAGCTGCAACACGGGCAATATCAGCCCAGAAGTAAGCTAAGCATGCGTAACCGCAATACATCGCATAATCCACTGATGCAGCGCCCACTTCTTCACGGTTCTTCATCGCAGCCATCCCCACTTTCATGGTGATCTCGCCCCACTCTTTATTAATCTCAGCCAAGGGTGTTACAAACTCTTGGATGGCTTCGTTGCCTTCGTTGGTTTTACAGAACTTATGCACAATTTTAGTAAAGCCTTTCAGCGCTTCACCTTGAGTCATCAGTACTTTACGGCCGAGCAAGTCCAACGCTTGAATACCGGTGGTACCTTCGTACAGCATAGAAATACGGCTATCACGAACGTTTTGTTCCATACCCCACTCAGAGATATAACCGTGGCCACCGTAAATTTGTACGCCATGGTTGGCGGCTTCAAAACCCACTTCAGTCATAAAGGCTTTAGCAATGGGAGTTAAGAACGCCAACATAGAGTCTGCAGCGATGCGCTCTTCTTCATTGGTACTGCGTTGCATCACATCCACTTGCTGTGCTGCGTAATACAGCATGGCGCGATTACCTTCGGTAAAGGCTTTAATCGTCAGCAGCATACGACGCACATCAGGGTGCACAATAATGGGGTCAGCAGCTTTTTCAGGAGCTTTTGCACCGGTCAGAGAACGCATTTGTAAGCGGTCACGTGCATATTCAATACCGCCTTGGAAAGCCACTTCTGAGTGAGCTAAACCTTGTAAAGCAGTACCAATACGAGCGGTATTCATAAAGGTGAACATGCAGTTCAGGCCTTTATTTTCTGGGCCAATCAAGAAGCCTTTAGCGCCATCAAAGTTGATCACGCAGGTGGCGTTACCGTGAATACCCATTTTGTGTTCGATTGAGCCGCACTGTACACCGTTACGCTCGCCGACACCGCCTTCAGCGTTAGGCAAGAATTTAGGTACGATAAACAGTGAGATACCTTTGGTCCCTTCGGGTGCGCCAGCAATACGAGCGATTACGATATGGACGATGTTATCTGCGAGGTCGTGCTCACCGGCAGAAATAAATATTTTAGTACCGCTGATGCTGTAGCTGCCATCTGCTTGCGGCTCAGCTTTAGTGCGCAGCATGCCGAGGTCAGTACCACAGTGTGCTTCAGTTAAGCACATGGTGCCGGTCCACTCGCCTGATACCAGCTTGGACATATACACAGCTTGTTGCTCTTCAGTGCCGTGGGCATGCAAGGTATTCATCGCACCGTGGGATAAACCTGGGTACATACCCCATGACCAGTTCGCCTGTCCGACCATTTCGCTGATGGAAATGCCCAACGACTCAGGTAAACCTTGACCACCGTGTTCAGCATCATGAGCCAAGCTTGGCCAGCCGCCTTCAACATACTGTTGGTAAGCTTCTTTAAAACCTGTAGGTGTTTTAACGCCATCAGCAGACCAAATACAGCCTTCTGTATCGCCCACGCGATTCAGCGGAGCAATAACGTTTTCACAGAACTTTGCGCCTTCTTCAAGGATCGCGTTGACCATATCGGGCGTAGCGTCTTCGCAGCCTGGTAGGTTTGCATAGTGTGCTGGGTAGCCGAGTAGTTCATCACGAACAAAACGGATATCACGCAAGGGAGCTTTGTATTCAGCCATGGCCATTAACCTCTACAGTGAGACTTTATTATTAAGTGAGCCTATCCAGTGTCTGGGTAGGCTTTTCTAGCAGCGCAGTAAAAAGGTGTGCGCATGCTGAATTAAATCAAACGACTGTTTGAAAGTTACGGCGCTATCCTATTCTTGTCAAGCACTGCTAAATAAATTTATTTTATTTTTTGATTTAGGCTTGAATGTCAATCAAGGTGCCCAGCGATTCTTCTGCTGTGGAAATCACTCGCGCACCGAGTTCATTCATCTGTTTAGCTTGCTCAAGCATCAGCAGTTGTTCAGTGATATTACCTATATCAGGCACAGGTGTAGCAGTTGCGGCTGGCGCACTGACTGCAGAGCTGCTTGGCTGTTGGGCAATAGCTTGTGCGGCACTGGCCAATTGCTCTTGGCCTGTTTTGATGGCGGATAGACCCGCTGAGAATAGATTGGGTGAAATTTGCATACGGCCTCCTGCTACCGACAGTGAGTTACAAGTCGATGTAGCGTTTTTTCAGTATAGAGCAAAAGAGTCGGCTGTATAGCGTCTGTGCTTAAAGGCTAGCAATCAACCAGTGCGCCAGCTGTTGTGCACGTTGTTCGTGCTGATTTTTGCGTGTCAGTAACACCAGTTTTGCCGATGTTTCTACAAAGCCCCAAGGGGCAATCAGGCGACCGCTGGCTATATCGCTGCGCACTAAATGCTCTGGTGCAATAGCAACGCCCAGCCCAGCCACTGCTGCTTCTAATAAATAATAGAGGTGCTCAAAGCCCTGTGCATAACTCAGTTCTGTGATGGGGAGTTGTTGCGCTTGAACCCACTGGGGCCAAGCTTGTGGTCGTGAGTGAGTGAATAGTAACGGCTGATCTAGCAGTTGTACGGCAGAGGCTGTACGTAAGGCTGGCGCGTGTTGATAGCGTGGACTGAGCACGGGACCAATACGTTCAGTATCTAAAATATAGGCCTGCATATGATCAGGACAGGGTTGATCTAAAAACATCAAACTGGCATCTGCATCAGATTGCTGCAAATCATGGTCATCGCCGGTATTGGTGATCACCTGCAAACGTAAGTCAGGTAAGTCATGCTGCAACTGCTCAAGACGCGGTATCAGCCAGCGCGCCAGTAAACTGCCGGGGCACGCCAGAACAAACGGAGCTTGTTGAGTTTGTTGGCGAAGTTCAGCGCAAGCGCTATGCAGTTGGCTGAATGCAGCATGACTGGCTTGATATAAGTGCTTGCCGGCATCGGTGAGTTTAATGCCGCGACCTTGCTTACTCAGTAGGGCAATACCGAGCTGTGCTTCCAGTTGTTTGACTTGGCGACTGACTGCACCGTGAGTGACATGCAGTTCTTTAGCAGCAAGGGTGATACTTTGTAAGCGTGCACTGGCTTCAAAGGCTTTTAGGGCATTTAACGAAGGTAAGTCAAAATGATTAGACATGTGAGTTTTCCTAACCTGTTGCTGCAATCATATCGCTTTTAGTAGTGAAGGCTATCAGGTAGCTTAGACACTATAGTTATATTTCTAATTAGATGTGGGAGTTGGTTATGAGTTCTTTATGCAATAGCCCTGATGAATATGGTTTATTTGGTGATTTTGGCGGCCAATATGTTGCTGAAACCCTGATGCCACTGATTCATGACTTGGGCCGCGAGTACGAAAAGGCTAAGGAAGATCCAGCCTTTATTAAAGAGTTGGCCTATTTTCAACGTGATTATGTAGGTCGCCCTAGCCCATTGTATTTTGCCGAGCGCTTAACTGAATACTGCGGTGGTGCAAAAGTTTATTTAAAGCGTGAAGAACTGAACCACACTGGCGCACACAAAATTAACAACTGTATTGGCCAGATTCTTTTAGCTCGCCGTATGGGTAAAAAACGCATTATTGCCGAAACCGGTGCAGGTATGCATGGTGTTGCGACTGCTACTGTGGCTGCACGTTTTGGTTTGCAGTGTGTGATTTATATGGGTACCACTGACATTGAGCGCCAGCAGGCTAACGTGTTTCGCATGAAACTCTTAGGTGCTGAAGTGCGTCCAGTGGTGGCTGGTACCGGTACCCTTAAAGATGCGATGAACGAAGCACTGCGTGACTGGGTGACCAACGTTAATGATACCTTTTATCTAATTGGTACCGTGGCTGGCCCACACCCCTACCCTGCTATGGTGCGTGATTTCCAATCGGTGATTGGTAAAGAAACCCGCGAGCAGTTACAAGCACAAGAAGGCCGTATGCCTGACAGTTTGATTGCTTGTATTGGCGGTGGCTCCAACGCTTTAGGCTTATTCCATCCGTTTTTGGATGATAAAAGCGTTAAAATTATTGGTGTTGAAGCCGCTGGTTATGGCATTGAAACCGGTCAGCATGCTGCCAGTTTACAAGGTGGTACGCCAGGTGTATTACACGGTAACCGCACCTATTTATTGCAAGATGATGATGGCCAGATTGTTGATGCACACTCGATTTCTGCAGGCCTTGATTACCCTGGTATTGGCCCACAGCACGCATGGTTACATGATATTGGTCGAGTGGAATACACCTCAGCTAAAGATGATGAAGCCTTAGCGGCGTTCCATTTATGCTGCAAACTGGAAGGTATTATTCCAGCACTTGAATCAGCGCATGCTTTAGCTGAAGTGTTTAAACGCGCACCCACATTACCTAAAGATCACTTAATGGTGGTGAACTTATCGGGCCGTGGCGATAAAGACATGCAAACAGTCATGCACCACTTTGAAAAACAGGAGCAGTCAGTATGAGTCGTATTGAGGCGTGCTTTGCCGAATTAAAAAAACACAATCGTGCAGCCTTAGTGACCTTTGTGACTGCCGGTGATCCTGATTACGACACCGCGATGCGTATTTTTAAAGGTTTACCCGCAGCTGGCGCTGATGTGATTGAGTTAGGAATGCCGTTTACTGATCCAATGGCCGATGGTCCAGCGATTCAATTAGCCAATATTCGCTCAATTAAAAATGGCCAAACCTTAGCAAAAACGCTACAGATGGTTCGTGAATTCCGCGAAGATAATCAGCAGACTCCAGTGGTTTTAATGGGTTATTTTAATCCGATCCATCATTATGGAACGCAGCGTTTTATTGACGATGCTAAAACGGCAGGTGTCGATGGTTTAATTATTGTCGATTTACCACCTGAGCATAACGCGATGTTGTGTGATCCTGCGCAAGCAGCGGGTATTGATTTTATTCGTCTAACCACGCCGACTACAGATGATCTGCGCTTGCCCAAAGTGCTGAATAACAGTTCAGGCTTTGTCTACTATGTGTCAGTGGCGGGTGTGACCGGTAGCGGTTCAGCCACCATGGAGCATATTGAGGAAGCGGTGGCGCGTTTACGTCGCCATACCGAATTGCCTGTGTGCATTGGTTTTGGTATTCGTACACCAGAACATGCCGCCAGTATCGCGCGCTTAGCAGATGGTGCAGTGGTGGGATCGGCTTTTGTGAATTTGATTGAAAAAGCCAGCAACCCTGATCAGGCTGTGGAAGGTGTATTAACCTTATGCCGTGAGGTTGCTGATGGTGTTCACCATGCGCGTGAATAGCGCAGGGTGAACTTGTATCACTTAAGGACGCGGGCCGAACAGCTCAACTAGCTGTGAACCCTGCGGTGCACCTGGGTGCATTTGCATCATACCGGTTTCATCCAGTTGTAAAACGGCGGGTGTACCGTTGACACCAAGCAACGCCATCAACTCATGATTATCATCAATCTGTTTGCGTTGCTTGTCTTCAATTTTAATTTCTTTAGCGGGTGATTTAGCGCTCTCATTATTTGTGAGAGCTTTTTTGGGGTCTTTAGCAGAGAGTAAAAATGCTGCTTTCTTCTGACTGCTTTCGCCAAGTGAGCCCACTATAACGTGGCGTAATTGTACTTTTCCGGCATCAACCCATGGACGAGCGTCATTCCATAGGCGTTTGCAGTAGGGGCAGTTAGGGTCAGTAAAGACGTAAACAATTTTTTCCGCTGTATCAGAACCATCGCTGATCCAGTTGCTATTACCTAGTTTTTCCCACATCACTTTGCTTTGTGGGCGGCTGACTTTTTCTTCTAGGACTGCGCCGGTTAAATCTTCGCCTTTGGCATCCAATAAACTACCAATCAGAGCGTGCTGGCCATCTGCAGTGACGTAGAGCGCTAATGGGCGGCCGTTATACATAGCGGTGTAGCCTGTCAGTCCAGCGGGTGCTTCAAATTTTTCTAAAATCTCGATACCACGATCGCGCATGGCTTCCACGGGTGCTGGGTAGTCAGCTGCTTGCGCTAGCATCGGCAGAGTCAGTAACGCTAACGACGGTAATATTTTTTTAAAATTCATGGTTGTTCCTCTAAAGTGACTTGATAATTTTCTGTACTAATATGACGTAATGCATGCTTTAAGCTGGCATGCGATAACTCACCTAAATGATTGTTTTTTAACAAGCCATCGGCGCTATAAAACAATGTCGTGGGTAAGGATAATGAACCAACGGCTTGGCCAACACGGCCACCGGTATCAAGCAAGTTGTTGCGTAAGCTGAGTTGTTGCTGTGTTAAAAACTTCTCTACCAACTCTTGGCCTTCGCCTTGGTTGACAAAGACAAAACGAATATCTGGATTGGCCTGCTGTGCTGCTGCCAAAACGGGCATTTCACGACGACAGGGTGGACACCAGGTCGCCCATAAGTTTATCACTAAGGGCTTGCCAGCTAAATCCTCTAGCGACAATGAGTCGCCCTTAATATCCCGTACAGTAATATTAGGTATTTGCTGACTGCTTTGTAATGCGCTCATTACCGAAATGCTGGCACCCCAAATAACTAAACCAATACATACACCAATACCCAGAGGCATGCGTAATGGGGCTTGGCGCCAGGCTTTGTAGATACCGGTTAATACTGCAGCAATCAACCCTGGCAGTAATAAAAACCCACCGTCACGGATATCAATAATTTGCCATAGGTTGTTGCTGTATTGCTCAAAGTATTGCCCGACAAATGTAATACGAGCCACGATAACAGCACTGATTAGCATGCTGAATAAGGCAGATTCGGGATTAATACCGCGCTTTTTACCAATCAGCCAGCCACTCAACCAAGCAATAAAAAAAGCGCCATAGATCAGTGCTAAATCCATCGGAATGGCCAAAGGGCCTAAATTAAAACTTAACATTAATTGTCCTTTTGTGCGCTGGTGAGCTGTTGCAAAAACTCTGTATCAGACACTTCACCGGTGATCCTTTGCTGGCGTTGCTCTACACCCTGAGGGTCATAAAACAAAATGGTGGGTGGACCCATAATTTGCAGGTCTTTCATCAACTGTTGCTGCTGCGCTGTATTTAAAGTGACATCGGCTTGCAATAGGCGCACATCGGCTAGAGCTTGCTGCACATCAGGCTTAGCAAAGACGGTTTTTTCCATCACCTTGCATGAGACACACCAATCCGCATAAAAGTCCAATAATACCCATTTCCCGTCCAGCTGCGCTTGTTTGAGCTGTTCTTGCAGTTGTTGCATATCAGAAAAACGCTGCATGCTATGTGCACTCGAGGCTGAGTTGCCTTGTACACTTAAGTTAGCCAGTGGGCGCAAAGGATCATCGCCGCCGGTGGCAGAGCCGAGTAGCATAATACCACTCCAGATACCCAGCAATAAGGCAAGATAGCGACTGACAAAGCGCCAGTTAGCCTGCTCGTTTAATCCTATTTGTACCGCAATGGCCAGTAACCAAGCTCCCCATAAGCCAACAAATAATGAGTCGTCCATAATCGGACGGGTGACAATAATAGCTGTGGCTAATAAGGCATAACCAAAGACACGGTTAACACTTTGCATCCAGTTACCCGGTTTAGGTAACCAGCGCATACCTATAGTGATTGCGAGCAATAAGGGTAAACCACTACCCAGACCCAGTGAGAACAGTGCTAAACCACCACGCACACCATCACCGCTTTGTGCGATATAGAGTAACGCGCCTGCCAGCGGTGCGGTCATACATGGGCCAACTAATAACGCCGATAATGCGCCTAAGCTGGCTGCACCCAACAAGCTGCCACCTTTTAGTTTCTGGTCTGCACCTTGTAAGCGTTCACGAATAAAGGCCGGTAGTTGTAAGGTAAAGACACCGAACTGAGCCAAGGCTAAGAGAATAAAAATAATCGCAAAAGGAATCAGTAACCACGGCTGTTGCAGTGCGGCCGAGAGGTTATTACCGAGGCTGGCTGCTAGGATACCAAGACCGGCATAGACCAGCGCCATTGGCAAAATAAAGGCTAAGCCTAAGCGCGCGCCCTGCCAACCACCACTTTTAGAACCACTGATCACGCTGGTTAGAATTGGCAGCATCGGCAGCATGCAAGGAGTAAAGGCCAGCAAGACACCCATCATAAAGAACGCCGCCATATTCAGCAGCAAGCCGGAACCGGCTAAACGTTCAGCAATGGACTGATCTTCAGCTAAGCCTGAGCTTGCAGTTGTTGTGGCACTGTCTACGGCGATATCAGCACCGACGGTAACCGTTTGCGGGGGATAACATAAGCCTGCATCAGCACAGCCTTGCCAAGTTATTTCTAAAGGTCGCTTTGCGTCTGCAATAAGTGGCAATTGTAAAATCTGACGATAAATTTCTGTCTCGCCAAAAAACTCATCGGAGTTTGGAATACCGTCGGGGTACTCAATGGGCACGGTTTGGCCATTGGCATCAGTGACACCCATTTTGTGTTTGTATAAATAATGCTTATCAGCAATCTGCCAAACTAAAACGTTGGGTTGCATATCCTCCATCACTTCAAAGCGAAATGCCTCTTCGACGGGTAAGAAATCTTGCTGATTACTGGTAAAAGCGTGGGTTAAGCTACTGAACAATAGCAATAACGCAATAAACATAGAGCGCATCGGTGTTCTTCCTATTGAATTTGTAGATATTATGCCGCGATTTCATTAAGACAACATTAACGCTTAAGTTAATCTTAAAGTGTTGTAGGCTTTGCCTTGTGCTATCGGATCAATGTGGCGTTGATGATTTTATTATGTCGCTGTTGGGGTTAACGGATTTATGCATGTTTTATTAGTCGAAGATGATCTGTTAATTGCGCAAGGCGTTTTGGCCGGTTTGCAATTACAAGGTTTTACTGTGGATCATATGGGGCATGCTGCAGCAGCTGAGCAAGCGCTGCAGTTAGGCCATTTTGATGCCATGATTCTCGATCTGGGCTTACCTGATGAAGATGGCTTGCAGTTGTTAACGCGCATTCGCAGTCAAGGTAAAGATTTGCCGGTACTGATTCTAAGTGCGCGTGATTCTGTGGTGCAGCGAGTGGCTGGTTTACAAGCTGGCGCTGATGATTACTTGTTGAAACCGTTTGATTTACGTGAGTTATCGGCTCGCCTGCACAGTCTGTTACGTCGCAGTAGTGGCCGCAGTACTCACTTGATAGAACATCACGGTTTAACCTTTGATCCGAGTACGCGCGAAGTGACCTTGCATGGCCAAGCAGTCACATTATCACGGCGTGAACAGGCACTACTCAGTGCTCTGCTACAAAAACCTGGGCAAATTTTAAGCGCTGAGCAATTACAAGACAGTTTGTATGGTTTGGGTGATGGTGTTGAGAGTAATGCGATTAATGTGCATATTTATAACCTACGCCGCAAGCTGGGCAGTGATATGGTGAAAACGGTACGCGGCCTAGGTTATAGCATTGGAGTTCCAGATGAGTCTGCGTAATCGTTTGCTGTTGATCCTAGGTGGCACCTTTATTGTGTTGTGGAGTTTAGCTGCGCTGTGGTTGTTGGGGGATTTACGTCGCGAAGTCACTGTCGCCTTAGATGAGCGACTGGCCTCCTCGGCACGTATGGTTGCAGGTTTACTCGAACAATTACCCCAGCCGCTACCGACCCATAATACCAGTCCATTAAGTGCCATTGAATTAGGTCTGCAAAGCGGCTTAGTCTGCCAAGTGCGTTCTTTGCGTGGCGAAGTGTTAGTACGTACACCCAATACTCCGCAGGCCACTTTAGCTGAGCATGGTGTAGGTTTTCATGAGGTGAGTATTGGCACTGAGCGTTGGCGCAGTTTTACCTTAAAGCGCCAGCATCTTTGGGTAACCACAGCTGATCGAATTGATGAGCGGGAAACCTTACAGTCCGCTATTTTAGTGGCTGCTGCCCTACCCGTTGCATTTGCCTTGCTGGGCAGCTTAGTGTTGATTTGGTTTGGGATTGGTCGTGGCTTATCACCACTGAAAAGTCTACGCGCCGTATTGGCCCAGCGCGATGCTGAAGATTTACAGCCGGTGCATATGCAGCGTTTACCCAAAGACTTACAACCCTTAGTATCGACTCTCAATCAATTATTTGCGCGTATTGCTGCGGCTTTAAATCGTGAGAGACGCTTTACCAATGATGCAGCGCATGAGTTACGCACCCCCTTAACAGCGGTCAAAATACATCTGCAAGTGGCGCAAATGAGTTCGGGTGATGGGGCGCAGCACGCCTTACAGCAAGCCGAAACAGCAGTTGATCGGATGCAAAGTGGCTTGGAGCAATTGTTGTTATTAGCCCGAGTTGAAAGTGCCCAAGATTTTGATAAAGACGGTCAAGTCAGCGCACAAAGTTTAGCTCGCGATGCACTGGCGGACTTAATTGCTGTGCCTGGTTATCAGCGTATTGAAGTGGTGAACGAGTTAACCGAAGAAGTCTATGTTGCTGTACCTGAGTCGTTAGCGGTGGCTTCACTACGCAACTTGCTGGATAACGCTTTACGTTACAGCCCTGCCGAGAGCCCTGTTGAGCTGTATATGGCAGTGGATCAGCAGTGCTTATTACTGCGAGTGAGGGATGCGGGCGCTGGTTTATCTGCTATGGATATAGAACAGGCGAAACAGCGTTTTTGGCGTACAGCCAGTATTCAAGGCGGTAGCGGTTTAGGTTTGGCGATTGTACAAGCGGTGACGGAACGCTACGGCGGCGAGCTGTGTTTACAAGCTGCGCCCACCGGAGGTTTAGATGCTTTACTGTATTTACCACTGAGTTCAGCACAGTAACATTATTGGCTAGCGAGGACTTGCTGGCGTTCTTCTTGCTTGGCTTTTTTATAGCTCAGAGCTGCAGCTGGAACCGGTGTAATTGCGCCGGTTTCTAACCACTTCTTCAGACGATTGGCATCAGCCATGTGGGTGTATTTCCCAAAAGCGTCAAGCACCACAAATGCGACTGGGCGCTTATTCATTTCGGTACTCATCACTAAGCAATGCCCTGCACTGTTAGTAAAACCGGTTTTACTTAGCTGAATATTCCAGCTGTCTTTACGCACTAAGGCATTGGTATTACCAAAGCCCAATGTGTAGTTGGGTTTAGTAAAAGCTACGGTTTTCTTATCCAATGTGCTGAACTGACTTATCAGCGGATAAGCTTGTGCTGCTTTGATCATACGCACTAAATCTTCCGCACTGGAGACGTTATTTTCTGACAGTCCTGTGGGTTCGACAAAGTGTGAGTGATGCATCCCTAGCGCTTTAGCTTTGTCATTCATCGCTTGAATAAACGCAGTATGCCCGCCTTTATAGTGATGAGCGAGACTGGCTGCTGCACGGTTTTCCGATGACATTAAAGTGATTAACAATAAATCGTGACGACTTAACTCGCTACCTAAACGCACCCGTGAAAACACGTTCTGCATTTCTTTAGTGTCTTTAATCACAATTGGTAGTTTTTCATCGAGCGATTGCTGGGCATCAATCGCCACCATCGCGGTCATCAGTTTAGTCACTGAGGCGATGGGTGCAACAAAGTTGGGATTGCTTGAATAGAGTACTTCATTGGTTTTTAAGTCGACTAATAGTGCACTTCCAGCAGCAAGCTCTTGTTGCGCAGAGGTGGTTTTAATCGGTGCGGTAGTTGCATAAGTTTGGCCAGCAAGTACGCAGGTAGCCAAAAGTCCTGCTTTAATAAGATTGGAAATATTCACAAATGCTACTCAGATTAAGTGGTTTTACGCGGTGATGCGTAGAATGCTTCCTTGCCGTTAAGAATACTTAGACAGCATTATGACGTAGTAAATTCGTAACACACTTGATAAAAGTGCGGTTTTTTATTACAGAATATGAGCAGAGTATTTTAGTAGCACGACTAGGGTAGGATTTTTGCGCAGTATATATCAAGTTTGCAGTACTAAGTGAGCAGCGTTGCGGGTGTGGGTTTTATGAATAAAACCGCCGTACCCATTGCAGGTACGACGGTTATAGTTACTTTAGAAGTCTAAGTTAGACACCGCTAAAGCATTTTCTTCAATAAAGGCACGACGCGGTTCAACATGATCCCCCATCAAGGTATTAAAGATCTGGTCTGCAGCAATGGCATCGTCAATGGTCACTTGCAGCATACGGCGCTGACTTGGGTCCATTGTGGTTTCCCATAGCTGATCAGGGTTCATTTCCCCTAGACCTTTATAGCGCTGCACGCTTAAGCGACGGCTACCTTCTGCCAGCAACCAGTCCAAGGCTTCCTTAAAGGTACTGACGGCTTGTTTGCGCTCACCGCGCATGGCATAGGCATCGTCTTCCAGTAAATTATTCAGCTTGTTGCCCAGCTCAGTCACAGTACGATAGTCATTACTGGAATAGAAATCGTGATTAAAGATAATATAGTTGGTTAAACCATGCGCTTTAATTTGGATCTCTGGCAGCCAGTAGTTTCTTTCGCTATCGTGACGCAGACCTACAGTGTAGACCTCGCCTGATTTCTCAACATTATCCATACGTGCTTGTAACGTGCCTACCCAAGCCTGCATGGCCGCTTGATCAGTCAGTTGCTCAGGCTCAACACGTGGCAAGTAGAGGAAGTGCTCAGTGATTGCTTTTGGGTAGAGGCGCGATAAGCGGTCTAAGGTTTTGAGTACCGAACGGTATTCATTGACCAGCTCTTCCAATGCCGTGCCGGATAAACCCGGAGCATTAGCATTGACGTGCAAGCTAGCATCTTCTAGTGCTGAGTTGGTCAAGTACTCATCCATCGCATCGTCATCTTTCAGGTATTGCTCTTGTTTACCACGTTTCACTTTGTACAGCGGTGGCTGAGCAATATAGATGTAACCGCGTTCAACCAACTCAGGTAACTGGCGGAAGAAGAAGGTTAACAGCAGCGTACGAATGTGCGAACCATCCACGTCAGCATCCGTCATGATGATGATATTGTGGTAACGCAGTTTTTCAATATTGTATTCATCACGGCCAATACCACAGCCTAAAGCAGTAATTAAAGTACCGACTTCTTGTGATGAAATCATTTTATCGAAACGAGCTTTTTCAACGTTTAGAATCTTACCTTTCAGTGGCAAGATCGCTTGGGTTTTACGATTACGCCCCTGCTTAGCTGAACCACCAGCAGAGTCCCCTTCCACAATATACAACTCAGACAGTGCTGGGTCTTTCTCTTGGCAGTCAGCCAACTTCCCAGGTAAGCCTGCGATATCCAACGCACCTTTACGACGAGTCATCTCGCGAGCTTTACGAGCCGCTTCACGCGCACGTGCAGCATCAATCATTTTGCCAACAATGGCTTTAGCTTCAGCTGGGTTTTCTAACAAATAATCGGCCAGCTGCTTGCCCATTTCTTGCTCAACGGCTGTTTTTACTTCGGATGAAACCAGCTTGTCTTTAGTTTGCGAACTGAATTTTGGGTCAGGTACTTTAACTGAAATAATTGCAGTTAAGCCTTCACGCGCGTCATCACCTGTGGTGCTGACTTTATCTTTCTTACCTAAACCTTCCGCCTCAATATAGTTATTGAGGTGACGGGTCAGTGCTGTGCGGAAACCAACTAAGTGCGCACCACCATCACGTTGTGGGATGTTGTTGGTAAAGCATTGTACGTTTTCATTAAAGCCATCGTTCCACTGCATCGCAACTTCAACACCAATACCGTCTTCTTCACGCTGAGTAGAGAAGTGGAAAATTTGGTTAACTGTAGTTTTGTTGATATTGAGATATTCAACAAAGGCTTTTAGGCCCCCTTCGTATTTGAATAACTCTTCCTTGCCGGTGCGCTCATCTTTTAAATAGATACCTACGCCTGAGTTGAGGAACGATAATTCACGGATACGTTTAGCGATGATCTCCCAGCTGAACTGAATATTAGCAAAGGTATCAGCTGAGGGTTTAAAGTGAATGCAGGTACCGGTTTTTTCAGTATCACCAATGGGTGACATCGGCGCTTGTGGTACACCATGGTGATAGGTTTGCTCCCAGATTTTACCTTGGCGGCGGATGGTCATAATCAGTACACGTGACAATGCGTTAACGACCGATACACCTACACCGTGCAGTCCACCAGATACTTTATAGCTGTTGTCATCAAACTTACCGCCAGCGTGCAGTACAGTCATAATCACTTCAGCGGCTGAGACCCCTTCTTCTTTATGGATATCAACTGGAATACCACGGCCGTTATCTTGGACTGTGATTGATTCGTCGGAGTGAATGGTAATGCTGATTTCATCACAATGGCCGGCTAGGGCTTCATCAATGGAGTTATCCACAGTTTCAAAAACCATGTGGTGTAATCCAGTGCCGTCATCCGTATCACCGATATACATACCTGGGCGTTTGCGTACTGCGTCCAGACCTTTTAAAACTTTAATATTACTGGAATCGTACGTTTGTTCTTCGCTCATGCGGTCACTCCTGAAGGTGTAATTTGGCCATGTTCCACGTGGAACAAAGAGACTGGTGTATCCGTTCGCCAGCCTGAGCTCATAATATGTTGATCTACACAGGTGATAAATACCTGGCAGTTTAAGTCGTCGAGTAATTTACACAGAGCTAAACGGTGTTGTGTATCCAACTCTGAAGGTAAGTCATCAACGAGGTAAATACATTCGTTGCGTCGTGCTTGAGAAAGCAAATAACCTTGAGCAATTCTCAGTGCACAAATCACTAGTTTTTGCTGGCCGCGGGAGAGAATATCAACAGCATTATTTTTCTCTATCCGCACTCTAAGGTCAGCACGTTGTGGTCCCGCTTGTGTATAGCCCAGCGCCCTATCGCGCTCCAAGTTTCTATTCAGTACATCTTGCAGTGCATTGCTTCGATCCCAGCCGCGAAAATAGCTGAGAGTCAGCCCAGGTAAATCCAATAGCTTGGCTAACGTCTCTTCAAAAACCGGCTTCAATTGTGCAATATAGGTTTGGCGTAGCTGGTCAATTTCTTCGCTAGCAAGACAGAGTTCACGGTCCCACGCAGCGATAATAGATGCATCCATTATACCATGCCGCAAGCATGAATTTCTTTGCTTAAGGCTGGCCTGTAAGCGTTGCCATGCAGAAATAAACTGATGTTCCACGTGGAACACTCCCCAGTCTAAGAACTGGCGGCGTAGTTTAGGCGAGCCTTCAAGCAAGCGAAAACTATCTGGATTGATTAATTGCAAAGGTAGCAGCTGAGCGAGCTGCGCTGCGCTACGTGCGTTTTGCCCATCAATACGAATACGTAACTCTGATTGACGGTCACGGCTGATGCCTAAATTGGTTTGGCTGCCATCGTCACGATTGATCTGTGCAAATACGGTGCAACTGCTTTGCTCGTACTGAATCATTGGTTGCAGGCGTGCACTGCGAAATGAGCGTGCCATCGCCAGTAAGTGGATTGCTTCCAGCACACTAGTTTTGCCGCTGCCATTATCGCCGTAAAGAATATTGATGCGAGGGGATGTAGTTAATGTCACCGGCAGCAGGTTACGGATACCGGTGATTTGTAATTGGCTAATCGCCATCGTCAGCGCTAGTTACAGGCGCATAGGCATAACAACGTAAGACGCACCGTCGTTGTCAGCCTCTTGAATCAATGCACTGCTGTTAGAGTCAGAGAGCACAATACTGATTTGCTCAGATGAAGTTGCGCTGAGCACGTCAAGTAAGTAAGTCACATTAAAGCCGATCTCGAGCGGGTCACCGCTGTAATCAACGCTGACTTCATCTTCTGCCACTTCTTGCTCAGGGTTGTTAGCTTGGATTTTCAGTAAGCTCGACTCAAGCTGCCAGCGAATACCACGGTATTTTTCGTTGGACAAAATAGAGGCACGGCTCAAGGCTTCACGTAAATTTTGACGATCAGCGATGACGGTTTTATTACCACCACGTGGTAGAACACGCTCGTAGTCAGGGAATTTGCCGTCCACTAGTTTCGAGATAAAAGTAAACTCTGCAGTGGTTGCACGGATATAGTTACTGCCAAAAACTACTGCTACTTCGCTAGTATCATCAGACATCAAGCGCGCCAGTTCAAGTACGCCTTTACGCGGCACAATCACTTGGTGCTGAATGTCTTCAGCGATGTTGGCTGGAACTGAGCAGAGCGCCAAGCGGTGGCCGTCGGTGGCGACGGCACGCAATAGGCCTTGTTTGGCTTCGAGCATTAAACCGTTTAAGTAATAGCGTACATCTTGTTGCGCCATAGCAAAACTGGTGCGCTCGATTAAACGACGCACATGGCTTTGGGCAACGGTAAAGCTCAGCGAGCCCGGAGTTTCTTCCGATGATGGGAAGTCAGCGGCAGGCAAAGTGGTTAAAGTAAAGCGGCTACGCCCTGCCCTAATCACTACTTTTTGTTCGTCTACTTTAAAATCAATCATGGCATCGGCAGGTAAGTTTTTGCAGATATCCATTAACTTACGTGCAGGCACAGTGATTTCACCCGGTTGAGCAGGCTCTTCTAGGGCGATGCGTGCGACCAGTTCGACTTCGGTGTCTGTACCGGTCATGGAAAGGTTCTGGTCTTCGATGACGAGCAGTACGTTGGATAACACAGGCATGGTTTGCTTGCGTTCAACAACACCGGCCACCAGTTGCAGCGGTTTTAACAAAGCTTCGCGTTGGATGGTGAAGTGCATGGTTAGATCCTTGCTTAAAATTGCTGGCGCTGGCGTTATGTTGTTAACGTGCGCAGTAGGTTTTTATAGTCTTCGCGGATATCTGCATCGGTTTCACTGAGCTCGGCGATTTTTCGGCAAGCATGTAAAACCGTTGTATGGTCTCGACCACCAAAGGCATCGCCAATTTCTGGCAGACTGTGATTGGTGATTTCTTTGGCTAGAGCCATCGCGACTTGACGTGGACGGGCAACCGAACGCGAGCGGCGTTTGGATAAAATATCGGAGATTTTGATCTTGTAATATTCAGCTACGGTGCGTTGAATATTATCAATGCTGACCAGCTTGTCTTGCAGAGCGAGCAAATCTTTAAGTGATTCGCGGATCAGTTCAACGGTGATCGGCTCATTGGTAAAGTGCGAGTGAGCAATCACGCGCTTCAATGCACCTTCTAACTCACGTACGTTAGAGCGGATACGCTGAGCAATAAAGAATGCGCAATCATGTGACAGCTGCACCCTGCTCTGCTCAGCTTTCTTCATTAGAATCGCTACGCGAGTTTCTAATTCTGGTGGCTCTACCGCAACAGTTAAACCCCAACCAAAGCGTGATTTTAAGCGCTCTTCAAGACCATCAATTTCTTTTGGGTAGCGATCACTGGTCAGAATGACCTGTTGGTTGCCTTCCAGTAACGCATTAAAGGTATGGAAAAACTCTTCTTGCGAGCGCTCTTTTTTCGCAAAAAACTGAATATCATCAATCAACAGTGCATCAACTGAACGGTAATAGTTTTTAAACTCATTAATCGCATTATTCTGCAATGCGCGCACCATATCGGCAACAAAACGCTCAGAGTGCAAGTAAATCACTTTGGCATTGGGGTTTTTCTGCAGCAAATGGTTACCCACCGCGTGCATCAAGTGAGTTTTACCCAAACCCACGCCGCCGTATAAAAAGAGCGGGTTGTAGCCATGTTTAGGGTTATCAGCTACTTGCCAAGCCGCCGCGCGGGCCAATTGGTTAGATTTACCCTCAACAAAGCTATCAAAGGTAAACGAGCGGTTGAGTGCGCTAACATGCTTAATAGCGCCTGCACCCTTGCCAGTTGCCGGCGCTGGGCGCTCAGTGCTAATACTGGCTGGGTTATTACCGTAGGCAACCGGAGCCTCAGGCATCATCGATTGTATCGGTAATGGCGCTTGATAAGGCTCAGGCCGGCTCACCGGTGCGCTTACCACTGGCGCTACTGGAGTGGCTACAGGTGCTGGACTGGCTGGGCTGTTAATACTGGTGCGTGTTTTGGCCTTACTACCAATCAGTAAAGCAATAGATGGAGCATTGCCGTTATTACGTTCGGCCATCAGCTCGAGTAAACGGTTGATATATTTATCGTTGACCCAATCTAATACAAAGCGGTTCGGTGCGAAGATATGTAGCTCATCACCGACTGCTTCAACTTGTAATGGACGGATCCAGGTGTTGAAATGCTGAGCAGGCAGTTCATCGCGTAAAAAATCGACAGACTGTAGCCAAAGTTCGACAGACACAGAGATCCCTCAAGTAAAACATAGAAATTACGTTCTGCTATTGTAGCTGTCAGACGCAAAGTTATCCACAGGCTGGTAAAAAAACTACAGGTTAAATTTAGACACAGATCATCACTGCATCACGTACTGTGCAGTGACTTAGAAGACATAATCAGAGTGGTGTATATGATAACACTGGGTGAGCTGTTTGCTTGGTTATTGGTCGGGTTGGTGATTGCCTGGCTTTGGCGTGGGCATGGTATTCGTGAGCGCGCTTTATCTTTTGTACGCCAGCATTGTAAAAATGCAGGGGTGCAGCTGCTCGATGGTAATGTGGCTTTAAAAGGTTGGCGAATGATGACCGATGGTAAAGGTCAGAAACGTTTGGCGCGTCAGTATGGCTTTGAGTTTACTGTGACGAGCCAAGAGCGCTTAAACGGTACTGTGGCTATGTTTGGCAATCATTTAGGTAAAATTGAGATGCAAGCCTACCCACTGTCTGAGAGCGCCTCTTATAGTCACGATGCTATTGTTGTTGAGCCGCAAGCACAACAGCGCACCTATACCGCAGAAAGTAATGTGGTTGAGTTAAACCCTGGGCACGATCGCAAGAAGTGAGTCAACAGGCGTTTTTAAATATCAATCGTTGCGCAGACTGTTTTATGAGGCGTCTAAGGTAAAACCAATGCGCAGTAGCCAGCCTGCTTCTTTGTTGAAATCAGCTAGGGTTAGTGGATTGTTATCCAGCCAGTCTTGCGGAAAGCAGATATGCAGGCTGTTATCTTTAGCGGTGAGCTGCAGGTCAGGAACGGCTTGAGTACCTCGAATATGATGCAGCAGAATCGCAAAACGCAATAAAATACATAAGCGCAACAACTGCTGGCCGTCTTGTCCAAATTCCGTAAAGCGTTCTTTAGGAATATTACGGCGATGACCGCGTACTAACAGAGCCAGCATTTGTTGATCTTGGCGAGAAAAGCCAGATAAGTCAGAATGCTCAACTAAATAAGCACCGTGCTTGTGGAAGTGATAATGCGCAATATCCAAGCCCACTTCATGTACGCGTGCGGCCCAGCTGAGCATATCGCTGTGCCAGTCCTCTTGCAGATCCCAGTCTTGCGCAACTTGCTCAAGCGCTTCAAGGGCTTTGCACTCGACTTTTTGCGCATGCTCAATATCAACATGACTGCGTTCCATCAGCGCTTGAATTGAACGCTCGCGCACGTCTTCATGCTGATGGCGGCCGAGCAGATCATAGAGTACGCCTTCACGTAGAGCGCCATCACAGGGCGCGATTTGCTCAAGTTCTAGAGCATCAAAAATAGCCTCAATAATGGCTAAACCCGCTGGTAGAATAGCACTGCGTTCAGGTTTAACACCGGCCATTTCAATCTTGTCGATCTCACCAATATCCAGCAGTGTGTGCTTGAGCCAAGTTAGGCCTTCTTTATTGATTTCGCCATTGCTGATGCCTGCAGCGGCAATCGCTTGTGCGACTGAGCGGATCGTACCTGATGCGCCTACAGTCTCTTGCCAGCCCATACGGCGCAGGCTTTGCTCAAGTTCCATTAACTCTAAACGGGCTGCCGTATAAGCTTGTGCATAGCGCGCCGCGGTGATTTTTCCGTCTTTAAAGAAGCGTTGAGTAAAGCTCACGCAGCCCATTTGTAAGCTGCCGCGTAATTGAGACTCAAACTGCTGGCCAATAATAAACTCAGTACTACCACCACCAATATCAACCACTAGGCGCTTGCCAGGTGTATCAGCCAATGTGTGCGATACACCGAGGTAAATCAGGCGCGCTTCTTCGCGCCCTGAAATCACATCAACATCATGGCCTAAAATATCTTCAGCACGCTCAATAAAGGCTTGGCGATTGTGTGCAACACGTATTGAGCTGGTGCCTACAATTCTTACCGCACCTTGTGGCAAGCCATGAATCAGCTGGGCAAAGCGTCGTAAGCAATCCAAGCCTCGCTCAATGGCGTCATCCTGCAATTGCAGATCAGCTGTAATTCCAGCGGCCAGCTGCACTTTTTCACCAATGCGTTCAAGAATACGTATTTCTCGTTGATCGGTTTTTGCCAACACCATATGGAAGCTGTTGGAGCCCAAGTCAATGGCTGCAATCAGTGGAAAATGCTTGGGAGCAGAGTTGGGCATGCCGCTAATCCAAAAAAGTAATACTGTTATCCTGCCATGCTACAGCTAATTCACCAATTTAAATTATATCGTGGCAGATACAGGAGAAAAGAATTAAAAGAAAAGTAAGGTGAGAGTATACTGGTGTTACTTTCGTTAATGGCCAAGTCAGGCTATCATGATTAACACGTTAATTTATATCAACCTTTACGGAGAGGTTTCATGAGCGATCACATTACTAATATTAGCGATTCCAGCTTTGATCAAGATGTATTGCAAGCTGAGGGTCCTGTGCTGGTTGACTATTGGGCTGAATGGTGTGGCCCTTGCAAGATGATTGCCCCAGTTTTAGCTGAAGTTGCTGCTGAATTTGTAGGTAAAGTTAAAATCTGCAAATTGAATATTGATGAGAACCAAGACACGCCACCAAAATATGGTGTACGTGGTATTCCAACATTGATGCTGTTTAAAAACGGTAACGTTGAAGCAACTAAAGTGGGTGCATTATCAAAAACTCAATTAGTCGCTTTCTTAGAAAGCAATATCTAATTGCAGCGCTAATCGCTCAAATATGCTGATGTCTAGTGTGTCTTTTCTTAATGTGCGCACTAGACGCACGCCTTTGCAAGTGATAGATTAAATTCCTGTAGCGTAAACCGTTACAACTACAAGTTTGCATGCCGTCGCCGATATCTTATGCGGCTCTGAACAAACAATCGATTGTTCTCCTCGCGGTACGCCTCCTAAGCCAAGCGCTTACTCATTTCTTCTAAATTAAATCATCGTCATTCCCTATGAATCTGACCGAATTAAAACAAAAACCCGTCGCTGAACTGCTTGAGTTGGCTGAACAAATGGGCCTAGATAATATGGCTCGTTCACGTAAGCAGGATATTATTTTCTCCCTCCT
>DASRNZ010000042.1:0-12688 GCA_035647155.1 Thiopseudomonas sp. | reverse complement strand
AGGGCTAATTAGCGTACACTGCAACTATGATTGCGAGGAGTTACCATGAGCACAATTAATATTACAGAAACTGCACAAACCTATTTAAGCGACTTATTGAAAGGCCAGGATGTCCCAGGCATTGGTATTCGCGTATTTATTACCCAACCGGGCACCCCTTATGCAGAAACCTGCATTGCTTATTGCAAGCCTGAAGAGCAAAAAGCAGAAGATACCCCACTGGTTTTACCACTGTTTACTGCGTGGATTGATGCACTCAGCGAGCCTTACCTTGAAGATGCCGTCGTGGATTACGCCACAGACCGCATGGGTGGCCAACTGACGATCAAAGCACCCAATGCTAAAGTGCCTATGGTCAGTGAAGACAGTCCGCTCTCAGAGCGTGTTAACTACTACCTGCAAACTGAAATCAACCCAGGCTTAGCCAGTCATGGCGGTGAAGTCAGTCTGATTGATATTGATAATGGTATTTTGATTTTACAGTTTGGTGGTGGTTGTCAGGGTTGCGGTCAAGCCGACTACACCTTGAAAGAAGGTATTGAAAAAACCTTAATGGCGCGTATTCCTGAAGTTAAAGGCGTGCGTGATGTGACTGACCACAGTGTGACTGAAAACGCATATTATTAATCAAGCGCTTGAGCAGGGACTTTAGTCAAATAGATCAAGTGGGCGCAAGCTTATAAAATAGCTCGTGCAAACCAAGCTTGAACATTACCCTGCTAAAGCCTTGCGGCGTGTTATCAACACGGACACTCTTAAGTTGGACGATCCTGGCTTAAGCAGTTTTTTATATTATGTGTCTGATGTTATATGCATCAAGACCTAAACTAACCGGTGACAGTCACAAGCTGTTATCGGTTTTTTTGCTTTAAAATCTATTAAATCTAGATTACTTCTAGTAATTCATAGATTGACCCTGTTCAAACTCTGGCAGGCATGCTAAAAACTCATAGCTGCTTGATAAGAAAGGGAAAATAATGAATAAGTCCGAATTAATCGAGCGTATCGTTGACCAGCAACAAGAGCTTTCTGTGCGTGATGTAGAGTTAGCTGTTAAAACGATGCTGGAACATATGACGCAAGTATTAGCTTCTGGAGAACGCATTGAGGTGCGTGGCTTTGGTAGCTTTTCTGTGAGTTACCGTGCGCCTCGTACGGGCCGTAATCCGAAAACTGGAGAGTCGGTCGAATTGCCAGGCAAGCATGTGCCTCATTTTAAACCGGGTAAAGAGTTGCGCGACAGGGTCAATGATGATTAATCTGGTGCTCAATAGTCTGAGTGACCACAGAGGGTTCTATGCAAAATTTTAAGCGTTTACTTATTGTTCTTATTGCTTTAGCGCTCGCTGCCAGCGTTATCATATTTACTTTAGAGAACCGTACGCCCACTCAGCTAGTGTTTTTTGGCTGGCAAAGCCCTGAGCTGCCTGCAGCTCTCTTTGTTATGGGTACCTTTGTCCTAGGCTTAATAATAGGTCCGATTATGTCATGGTGGCCACAGCAGCGTTTACGTATGCGTTATAACAAGCAAGCTAAGCAGCTTAAAGCGAGTCAGCAGCGTATCGCAGAGCTACAAGCGCATGATGCAGAGTTGAAAGAGTCAGGTGATATTGAGCCAGAAACAGCGCAATTGCCCAAAGCATCATAAGTTGGTATTTCTAAAAACGCTAAGGCGCTTGCTACCTTAGCGTTGATCCGTACTAGGTGGGGCTGGAACGCCCCGTCATTTCTCGCGCCATTTCTGTCGCATAGCTATCAGTCATACCACCAATAAAATCAATAATACGCATAAATGATGTGTAGAGCGTCCATTCGGGCTGTGGTGCTGCTTGTCCCAGCAAATCAAAAATACGTCGATTTTTAAAGGATAGCGTGCCATGCCTGTGCTGTTCTAGCGCTGCGCCACAGAAAGCATTTAGCAGTATTTCTAGGGTTGTGTAGGCACCGATCTCATGCAGTGTTTTACGCTTGTCTTGGAAGATCTTTTCGCGGGCTAAGGCTTTGGCATTGATAACGCAGGTTTTTGCTGGGCCGTGCATATGTTCAACCAAATCACCTTCTAAAGTGCCGGCCATTAAAGCGGGTTGTTGATCAACAAAGGCTTGTGCGGCAGCATTGGTTAAATGCTCAATGGCTTTGCCACGTAAAATAGCCAGCTTTCTACGGCGCGAATCATTGGGTCCCAGTAGACGATAAGTTTCTGGCAGATCATCGCCGACTAAACTGAGCAGCAGAGCTTCAACTTCAGCATAATCAAGCAGATCCATTTCAATGCCGTCTTCAAGATCAATTAAGCCATAGCAAATATCATCGGCAGCTTCGACTAAATAGACTAAGGGGTGGCGCGCCCAGTGTTCGTCATCCAGTTTAGGGATGCCCAGCTTGTCAGCGATTTTTTCCAGTAGCGCCAGTTCGCTTTGGTAGCTGCCAAACTTATGTTTTTTATAGCCTTGAGCGTTGGCATGCTTGGAGCTCCAAGGGTATTTAGAGAAGGCACCCAGAGTTGCATAGGTTAAGCGCATGCCGCCATCAAACTGATGGTACTCAAGTTGCGTGAGCACACGAAAACCTTGCGCATTACCTTCAAAATTTAAAAAGTCGGCGCGCTCGGCTTCAGTCATGCTGTCGAGCCAGCCATCACGTGCCGCTTGTTGAAACCAATGCCGAATGGCATCTTCACCGGAGTGGCCAAAAGGTGGGTTACCGATATCATGGGCGAGACAGGCGGACTGTACGATCATGCCAAGGTCGCTGGGCTCGCACCACTGCGGTAGAGCAGGGCGTAGCATCTCAGCGACACGCATCGCTAATGAACGGCCTACACAGCTGACTTCCAGCGAGTGAGTTAAGCGAGTATGGATATGGTCGTTACTGGAGACGGGATGAACTTGTGTTTTGCGACCCAAGCGACGGAATGCGCCTGAGAAAATAATGCGGTCATGATCCTTGTGGAAAGGACTGCGGCCCAGTTCTTCTGAGCTGTGAGAAGTTTTGCCTAAGCGCTCACGATTTAATAGTTGATGCCAATCCATTGTGCGCCTCAATCAAGATATTCAAGGTCACGCACGACTTTTCAGTCAGTGCGTTTTATCTAGATTATCAGCTTGTGATGAGGTTGTATCGGCTTCTGACTGGCTTTTCACTAGTAAAAAAGGCAACAGGCCTGCTGCTACTTTTAGCAGTGGCAGCATCTTACCGGCTGAGTGGCGATTGCGTGTTAAAAAGAAACTGGCGAATGTAGCGCCAGCCACGATCAGCAGAGGCGTTGAACCTTGGGTCAAGCGCTTCTGGTAGCCACGAAGTTTTTGTACTGGCTCAAGTAGCGCCATACTTTCATGACGAATTTTTTGTCGATTCAACTCTAAACGCATCTCAATAAGCTGTTTGCGTAAAGCAATAGGGTCATCGTTATGCTGTTTATTTGTCATGGTAGTAACTGCTCTTTAGTCTTTTTAAGCTGATTTAATGACGCACTAAAGGGTGCTGCTGTACGACGCTGCGCGGTTTTTATCCGCCATATACACACAAAGCCAGCACATGCATAAAATGCAGCCATAGCCACCAACAAAAGATGTTCGTAGTACGGCCATAGCAGGACAATCAGCAAGCCATTGAGCAACAAAAATAACATGAGAAAACAAGCAGCAGCCAGCCCTAACAAAAGTAATTGCTGACTGCTGTTGCGTTTTTGTTCTTGTAGCTCCAGAGCAAACAACTCAGCATGATCGCTGAGCAAGTCTAAAGCCGCAGCACCTAAGCGCCGCGAGCTGTCAGTAAAATTATGCTCGGTCATCCGTTAGCGCCTAGACACTAATAGACCTAACAAGAAGCCAACGCCAGCACCAATGGCTAAAGACTGCAGTGGATGCTCACGTACATAGTCTTGGCTATCACTTAATGCTTCTTTACCGCGCTCAAGTAACGCTTGCTCTGTAGAACCCAGCGCTTGACGTGCTCGTTGTAAGCTTGAGTTAATTTGTCCGCGCAGTTCCTCTGCTTTGTCACCGGTTAGATCAACAGAATGTTGTAGCAAGTGCTCTGTATCAGCTACCAGAGCTTTAAATTCTGCCAATAATGGGTCGCTCATGCTGCTTGTGTGTTTTTTAGCCATGACAGTTGTACTCCAAAAGTAAACTCAAGATATTGCACTATATATAGAGGGCATATAGTTGTAACTAGTTCACTTGAGAAAAATTATATTTTACCTAAAAATAAACCCGCTTTAAGCGGGTTTATTAAGTGTCGACTACATCAATGGAATTGTATAACTGACGATCAGGCGGTTTTCATCAATTTTGCCAGAAAGATCTGAGCGTAATGTGGCATTACGTAGCTTTACACCTAGATTTTTCAATGGGCCTTCTTGGAAAACATAACTAATATCGGTATCGCGCTCCCACTCATGACCCCGTGAGTTATTAGCACCCATATAGATATTGCTACCTTTGATATAGCGTGTCATGAGGTTTAAACCAGGCATGCCAAGGCCGGCAAAATTATAGTCGTAACGTGCTTGCCAAGATTTTTCATCGGTCGCAGCAAAGTCACGTACTTGTACAAAGTTTGCTAAATAGGCATTCGCAAAACGTAGGTAGGCATAACCTGTGTCACCTGACATTTTTTGATAGCCCAAACCAAAGCTATTATGACCGAGCTTGTAAGTTAGCATGCCGGAAATGGCTTTGTTATCAATGCCACTGTGATTATCTTCAGAAGTTTTGGCATAACGTAAATCAGTACGTAATGATTGGCCATCAGCAATGGGCAGGGTGTAAACACCATTGACAATATGTTGTTTGTAGACGCCATTCAATTGACCAAAGTGGTAGCCGGTGGTCAGTTCATCATTCCAGTTATAGGAGCCGCTAAAAAAGTTGAATTTATTACTGATATCACGATTTGTTTTTGTGTATTTCGAAGTGTCGCGCTTACCGCCATCGTGTAACAAAATACCCATGGGTTCATTGTTGGTTGAGTCGCGCTGATTGTATCGCTCTAACTGACCTAGGTTTAGGGTTAAGTTATCTAACTCTTGTGTGGTGAGTTGCATGCCTTGGAAGGTTTGCGGCAGCATGCGGACATCACTTGCTGCAACCACAGGTAGATTAGGCATTAATGTGCCGGCTCTAAGTATGGATTCTGAAATACGGAATTTTGCTGCAGCGCCTAGTTCACCCTGACTGCTTGGCACGTTACCTTTGCGGTCTTTGGGTAGTAACACCTGCGTACCTGTCCTACCGCCGCCTGAATCAAGTTTAAGACCAAGGAAACCATAAGCATCAACACCCACGCCAACTGTGCCTTCAGTAAAACCTGATTCGTAACGAAGCAAGAAACCTTGTCCCCATTCTTCAGCTTTTGATTGTGCTGCGCCTTGGCTGCGGAAGTCACGGTTCATATAGAAGTTACGGGCTTCTAAAGATGCTTTACTGTCTTCAATAAAAGCAGCTTGTGCTGTCATCGGAATGCTTAATGCGAGAGCAAACGTGCCCAAGCTGATTGAGCGTGCTAACGGATTAAATTTCATTATTATAGTTCTCCGGAGTGCGAACAATATATTGGTCTAATTATTAGTATTGTGACGCTTGGAATAAATCATGTTTATGACTGCAGGGTCATTTAGACAATGGTCTATTGTAAATGCTGGCTTATATCAAGATTTTACTTGGTTGTTACGGGGCCTGTTCGTATTATGCGACACCAATTATCGCAGTAACATGGCACACTATTAAAAACTTACACAGGACGTATCGATGTCAGCTGATCAGACGCTACAGCCCGGTTTTATCGTTGCACATAGCAACCATTTAGAAGAGTTACGTGAACTAGTCGTGCAATGGACGAAGATCAATCCGCTGCATGCGCTGGAAAATGAACATATTTTGGTGCAAAGCAATGGTATTGCGCAGTGGTTGAAGTTGGCTTTAGCAGATGATCAAGGCTGCGGGATTGCTGCAGGTTTACAAATTGGTCTGCCAGCACGTTTTTTATGGCAAATTTATCGCCAAGTGTTGGGCACCGAGACCATTGCAAAAAGCTCACCCTTTGATAAAGCACCTTTGACTTGGCGCTTAATGCGCCTGTTGCCACGGGTGATTGACCAGCCTGTTTTCGCTCCGCTGCAGCATTTCTTAGGTCATGACCCTGATTTACGCAAACGCTATCAACTGTCTGAGCGCTTAGCTGACTTGTTTGATCAGTATCAGGTGTACCGCTCTGATTGGCTTAAAGACTGGGCTGTGGGTGATGACCAGTTGCGCCAAATTGATGGTCAGCCACAGGTGAGCGCTGAAAAAGCGCAAGCTCGCGAACCTATCGTGGCTTGGCAGGCTGCATTGTGGCGTTTGTTGATTGATGATATCGGCGAAGATGCCATCCATAGCAGCCGTGCCGCGGTGCATCCGCGTTTTATTGAAGCGATGCAAGCTATGGAAACTGCGCCAGCCGGATTGCCGCGGCGAATTATTATCTTTGGTATTTCATCATTACCAGCGCAGATGGTTGAGGCCTTAGCGGCGATCAGTCGATTTAGCCAAGTCATGCTCTGTGTACATAACCCGTGCCAGTATCACTGGGCCGACATTGTTGAAGACAAACAGTTATTACGTCATGAGTACCGCCGTCAAAGCCGTAAAGAAGGCTTTCCTGAGGTGTTATCCATTGAGCAACTGCACCAGTTTGCCCATCCTTTATTAGCGGCGTGGGGTAAGCAGGGACGTGACTACATTAGTTTGCTGGATAAGCATGATGAGCTGGACACCTACCAAACGCAGTTTAATAGTCAGGGCCAACGCGTTGATATCTTTGAAGATGGAAAGATTGGCACACTGCTAGAACAATTGCACAACGATATTTTACATTTGCGCCCACTGGCGGACACGAGGTCGACTTGGCCAGCGCTGGAACCACAAACAGATCAGTCATTGCGCTTTCATATCACCCACAGTGCTCAGCGTGAAGTTGAAGTCTTGCACGACCAACTGTTAGCGCATTTTAATGCTGACTCCAGCTTAAAGCCGCGCGATATTATTGTGATGGTGCCGGATATCAATAGCTACGCACCGCATATTCAGGCGGTGTTTGCCCAGTATGCGCGCAATGATTTGCGTTATATCCCCTTTACACTGTCTGACCAAGCCGAGCAGAGCACCGAACCATTATTGATCGCGATGCATGAGCTACTGCGCTTGCCAGAGTCTCGCTTGACTGTCACCGATATTATGAGCTTGCTCGATGTGCCGGCAGTGCGAGCACGCTTTGCCATTCATGAAGATCATTTACCGATTTTACAGCGCTGGCTGACCGGTGCCGGTGTGCGTTGGGGGCTGAATGCTAAGCACCGCGAAGACTTTTCCCTGCCACAAGGTTTAACGCAAAATACCTGGGACTTTGGTCTGCAACGTATGTTGCTGGGTTATGCCATGGGCGACAGTGATGCCTATGCGGGTATTCAGCCCTATGACGAAGTCGGAGGATTAGACGCTGCGTTAATCGGGCCCCTGACGCACTTTCTTGACGCTTTGCAAGACTTACACGAGCAGCTCAGTAGTCTGCATCAGTTTGCCGAGTGGCGCAGTATTTTCTTAGCGCTGCTGGAGCAGTTTTTCTTGGTTGAAGAGGATGCTGACTACTTATTAATGCAGCGCATGCGCGAAGGCTGCGAGCAGTGGTATCAGTTGTGCATTGATGCGGAACTGGATGAGCCCTTAACCCTCGCCGTAGCCCGTGAAGCATGGCTGAGCAATATTGATTCAGACCACCTGAGTCAGCGCTTTTTAGCAGGTTCGGTTAACTTTTGTACGCTGATGCCAATGCGCGCCATTCCATTTCGCATGGTGTGTTTATTAGGTATGAACGACGGTGATTATCCGCGTGTGCAAGCGCCATTAGACTTTGACTTAATGGGCAGTGACTATCGTCCAGGAGACCGCTCGCGTCGTGAAGATGACCGCTACTTATTACTCGAAGCCTTGCTCTCTGCGCGAGAGAAGCTCTATATCAGCTGGGTAGGGCGCAGTGTGCGTGATAATACCGAGCGCCCACCCTCGGTGTTAGTTGCGCAATTACGCGACCATATCAGCAGTGGTTGGCATTTAAACGATGAGCAGTCCTTGTTAGATGCGTTAACCACAATACATCCGTTGCAGCCCTTTAGTCAGCATTACTTTACTGGCAATAAAGAGCACACCGATTTATTTACTTATGCGCATGAATGGTCTGTTTTGCATCAAGCGCCTGCCGCTAACAGCGCCACGCTTTTAGATAGGTTTGTACCTGTCAGTACGATGACACCTGAGTTGTTGCAGCGATTTTTACGTGATCCCGTTAAGTTTTTCTTTACTGAACGCCTAAAAGTGCACCTCGACCAAGCTGAGCTTGAGGTATTTGAAGATGAGCCTTTTGCTTTGGATGGCTTGCAACGCTATAGCCTGCAATCTGAACTCTTAAGTGCCGGTCAACATGCGGCACAGGATGCGGATTTATCTGCGGTGTTAGAGTTGCACAGCGAAAAGCTGCAACGCAGCGGTGCTTTGCCGATGTGTGCCTTTGGTGAGCAGGTACGCAGCGAATTAATTGAGCCGCTGCTGCCACAGCTCGAGCATTACCGTGCACTCTGTGAGGCTTGGCCCTATGAGGAAGAAGCCGCACGTCTTATTGATCTAGAGCGGGGACAGATTCATTTAGAAGGCTGGTTAGGCGGACTGCGTACCACTACGAGCAGTGATGAGGCGGCAACTGAATACGCGCGGATTGAACTCACTCCTGGCAAAATCAACAGGGGTAAAGAGCGCAGCTGGCATCGTTTATTAAGGCCTTGGGTGCAGCATGTGCTGATCAATGCCTCCGGTGCAGCAACACAAACCTTTATTATTGCTCAAGAAAGCAGTATTGCCTTTGCCAGTCTTGATGCTGAACGTGCTCTGAAAATTGCCCAGACGTGGCTTGAGTGCTGGCAAAGTGGTTTAAATGAGCCGATTCCCGTGGCATTAAAAACCGCGATGGATTTCTTGAAAAACCAATCCGATGGCAAAGCGAAATCCGTCTATGAAGGCGGCTTCCAATCGGCTGGCGAGGTACAACAAAGTGCCGCGCTAGCACGTCAATTCCCCAGCTATGCAGATTTAATCGCCGATGAAACTTTTGGCGAGTGGGCTGAGTTGCTCTACGGTTCATTATTCAATGCCGATATTATCAAGCTGGAACGTCAGGGAGATTCGCAATGAGTCCGTCACACACCACACAGCGACCCTTGGCGCTGCAGTTTCCGTTACATGGCAGTCGTTTAATTGAGGCCAGTGCCGGTACCGGTAAAACCTATACTATCGCGGCGCTCTATGTACGTTTGATCTTGCAGCATGGCATTGATGAGGGCACAGCCTTTAATCGTCACTTATTGCCGCCTGAAATCTTGGTGGTGACCTTTACGGATGCCGCGACCCAAGAGTTGCGTGATCGTATTCGCGCCCGACTGGTTGAAGCCGCGCAAGTGTTTCGTGAGGAGCAAGCGCAGCCGGATAGTTTGCTGCAAACCTTGCGTGATGATTATCCCGTCGAGCAATGGGCCGCCTGTGCGCAGCGTCTTGATCAGGCTGCGTTGTGGATGGATGAAGCTGCGGTATCAACGATTCACTCCTGGTGCCAGCGTATGTTGCGCGAGCATGCCTTTGATAGTGGCAGCTTATTTACCCAGACCTTAGAAACCGACCACAGCGATCTATTAGCATTGGTGGTGAAAGACTATTGGCGCCAGCAGTGCTATCCCTTACAGAACACCAATGTACTGTGGGCGATAGAGCATTGGCAGCAGCCGGCTGCATTGCAGCGCAAAATATATCCTTTGCTGAATGCGCAGACGACAACGCCCAGTCAAGTGGCGCAAGGGCAATCACTGGCTCAACTGTTGGATATTGGCATCAGTGGACAACAGCAAACCCTTACTGAGTTAAAAGCCAACTGGCCGGTTTGGACGCAAGAGTTGCGCGATATTCTTGATAAAGCTGTGGCTGATAAAGCAGTGAATGGCACAAAGCTTCGTCCTGGATACTACTTGCCTTGGTTTGAGAAGATACATACTTGGTTAGCTGATGACACTCAAATCAAATTAGATATAGGTAAAGGCACAGAGCGCTTAACACCTGATGGTTTGTATGATGCTTGGAAAGATAAAAGCGCTGTTCCTCAGCATCCTGCACTTGAAGCCATGCGCTCACTGCCATTTGAATTAGACAACTTAACCCGAGAACTGGATGAACAAGCCTTATGGCACGCCGCACACTGGATTAAACAGCGTTTTCATCTTGAGAAACAACAGCGCGCAGAAATGGGCTTTGATGACATGCTCACACGTCTTGATCATGCGCTACAAGGCCCCAGCGGTGAACGCTTAGCTGAAGTGATTCGTCAGCAGTTTCCTATCGCCTTGATTGATGAGTTCCAAGACACCGACCCTTTGCAATACCGTATTTTTGATACGATCTACAAGATTGCCGAGAATAATAGCGATACCGGTTTATTTTTAATTGGCGACCCCAAGCAAGCAATTTATAGCTTCCGTGGTGCAGATATTCATACCTATCTGTATGCGCGTCGCGCCACTGCTGGGCGTCATCATAATCTGGAAACTAACTTCCGCTCAACCGACAGTATGGTCAGCGCCGTTAATCAATTATTTTCCTTGGCTGAGCAGCGTAAAGACAGCCAAGGTGCCTTCTTATTTAAACAAGAAACCAGCAACGATCTGCCCTTTTTACCGGTACAGGCCCACGGCCGCCAAGAACAATGGTGGGTGGATGGAGCGCAGCCTCCTGCTTTAACGCTTTGGCGTTTAGAAGCTGATGAGCCGGTTTCACGCGATCAGTACATTGAAGAAATGGCCGCCAGCAGCGCTACAGAAATTGCGCGTTTACTGAATCTGGCCGCAGATCATAAAGCAGGTTTTAAAGATCCTGATGGCCAACTGCAAGCACTGCAGCCCAATGATATTGCCGTGCTAGTACGCGATATGCGAGAAGCGCAAGCCATTCGTAAACAGCTGGCTTTACGCAATGTGCGCAGTGTTTATCTATCGGATAAAGACTCAGTATTCGATAGCCAAGAAGCACGTGATGTCATGACATGGCTGCAGGCTTGTTTGCACCCTGACAATGAGCGCGCATTAAAAACTGCTTTGGCCTGTAGTACTTTTGCTTTGCCGCTCAGCGAGTTGGAGCGGATCAATCAGGATGAATTACTTTGGGAAAAACGCGTTTTACAATTTAAAGACTATTTAGAGCGTTGGCATCAGCAGGGCGTGCTGCCGATGTTGCGTAAAATCATGCACGACTTTGAGTTGCCGCAGCGCTTGGTACAACGTCCGGATGGCGAGCGTGCTTTAACCAACGTACTGCATTTATCTGAACTGCTGCAGCATGCCGCGCGTGAACTGGATGGTGAGTTTGCCGTACTACGCTACTTGCAAACCGCGTGTGCGGGGCAAGCCGATGGTGCGCAAGAGCAGGTTTTACGCTTAGAAAGTGATGAATCCTTGGTGCGAGTCATCACCATTCATAAATCCAAAGGTCTGGAATACCCGCTGGTGTTTTTACCCTTTATTTGCGGGTTTCGTGCGCAAGAAGGTAAGCAACCTTTTACGGTTCAAATCGACGGTCAGCGCACCTTGATGCTGCATGCTGATAAAGCCAGTCTTATCCAGGCCGAGCAAGAGCGCTTGGGTGAAGACTTGCGCCTGCTCTATGTCGCGCTAACCCGTGCGCGTCATGCTTGCTGGATGGGTATAGCAGACTTAAAAAAAGGCCAAGGTAAAGCCTCAGTGTTACACAACAGTGCCATGGGTTATATCTTAAATAATGGCCAACCTCTAAGCAGCAGCCCAGCTTTGCAGCAGTGGTTAGCGCCTTTTTCTCATACTGATAGCTCATCTGAACAAGGCAGTTTGGTCAGTGATGTGTCTGTGATGCCGGAAAGTACAGAAGATACTGTCAAAAACAGTAACGGTGAATTTGAGCCAACCTGGCGCATTGCCCAGCGGCGTACACGTGAACACTGGTGGATTGCCTCCTACAGTGCGTTGCGCTTTATGGCTCAGCCGCCCAACGTTGATCTGCAATCCACTGAGCGAGTAGAAGACCTAGCGCCGCAATCCGCCTTAGCGCAAAATATGAGCGATGATGAACACTACGACCCAAGTCTGGATGATGCTGTAGCCTTTAATCAAAGTGCGGTACAAGAACCAGGCGGGATTCATAGTTTTCCGCGTGGTGCCAAGCCCGGTACATTTTTGCATGGCTTACTCGAGTGGGCGGCTGAGCAAGGTTTTGCGGCTGTGCTAGATGATCCAGAGCAAGCGCAGCAGTTTATCCAAACACGCTGTGAAGCTTATGGTTTTGAGCAGCATGTTGAGCTGCTATGGCCGTGGCTCAGTGACTATATACAGCAGTCGTTTTTGGTCGCTGAGCAGCCGATGGCTTTAGCGGAGCTCAATCACTATCAAGCGGAAATGGAGTTTTGGTTTGCCACTCATCATGCCAATACCTTGCAGATTGATCGGTTAACTCGTGAGTTTATCTTGCCCGGTGCCGAGCGGCCGTATCTGCAGCCAGAACGTCTAAATGGCATGTTTAAAGGCTTTATTGACTTGGTCTTAGAGCATCAAGGCCGTTATTACGTGGTGGACTACAAGTCGAACTGG
>DASRNZ010000041.1:0-23208 GCA_035647155.1 Thiopseudomonas sp. | reverse complement strand
TAGCAACACTGTATATAAAAAAATAAATAGACCATACGCTAATCTAATATGTTTTTTCTATATGTTGAGCGCTATGAAGTATGATGCACTGTATAAAGTGCATCATGCAAAGCCGATACTGTGACAGTTATAACCTTGAAATGTTCTATTGATTATTCTTTAGCGCTGTAGGGTTGTGCGGCGAAACTCACCGGGTGTTTGCTGTGCCCAACGTTTAAATGCTCGTTGAAAGGCTTCAGGTGAGGAGAAGCCCAATAACCAAGAAATCTCACTAAAGGTTAGGTCAGTATCGCGAATATAAGTGCTGGCCAGATCAAAGCGTGTTTGATTGACCAATTGGCGAAACTGCGTCCCTTGTGCGGCCAGTTTACGGCGCAGTGTCCAAGTGGGTAGCTGCAGTTTGTGTGCAATATGCTCAATGCTGGGTTCGCCACTTTTGAGCAGCGGGGCGATCAGTTGGCTGACTTGCTCTACTAAACTGTAGTGACGAGTTTTGAGGGCCAGTTGTTCCTCACATAATTCCAATAATGCCTGCCAAGTGCTGGGGCAATGCTGAGGATTACTCAGTGCGAGACTTTTTTGGCTTAAGCGGATGCGGTTATATGGGGCGTTAAACTCAACCGCACAGCTGAGTTGTAGGGTAAAAGCTGCTGCATAACTGGGCTCGGGAAACTCAATCTGTAGCCGTTCGACTTCAATATCCTGCTGACAGACTTGGCTTAAGTGATTGATCCAACCCAGCAACACGGATTCCACAACAAAATAGTTGTAAGCGTTATAGGGGGCGATTGAATAAAAGCTCAGCCATGCGCCGCTGCTGTCTTCAAGTAGCTGGCTGGTGCCGCGATAGTTTTGTGCATACAAGGGCTCAAAGCGACTGATGCAGCGTGCAGCAGCGCGTAGGTTGGGTGCTTGTGCGGCTGTCACGCCAGCTAAACCCAGATGATTCAGTTGGCTCTGTTGGCCGATGCTTAGACCCAGCGCTGGATTACCAGTGAGCTCGATGGCGGCGTGCCCTAAGCGCATATAGCGCGCAATCGATAGGCGTGCTTGGGGCTGTGCTAGGCGCTCAGGGTCGAGCTCAAAGCGCGCAAATAAATCTGCTGAGCAGTGCCCGTGCTGAGTGATAGCCGCAGCAATGCTATGGACAAAACCCACAGATAAATCGCCCAAGCGCATGCTGGTTAAGGTGGTTTGGGTCATATATCAGCGTCTCAGGATTCAATTGCTGTCTATTGTAGTCATTATTCTGTTTGATTGAGTCATTGTGAAGCATCGCTGTGCTGTCTAATGTGTAGCTTAATAATTGACTGATAATGAGCGCACTCAGCGCACAACAAAAAATCAGCATCCTGTGTTTGCACCTGTTTGGAGAGTCTCAATGTCAAATCCACATTACCCGCATTTGTTATCGCCATTGGATCTTGGTTTTACTACGCTAAAGAATCGCGTGCTGATGGGATCCATGCATACGGGGCTTGAAGAACGTCCCCACGGTTTTGAACGTATGGCAGCTTATTTTGCTGAGCGCGCGCGCGGTGGTGTTGGCTTAATGGTTACAGGTGGTATCGGCCCCAATGAAGAGGGTGCGGTCTATGCCGGTGCAGCTAAGTTAAGCACGCCAGAAGAAGCCGAGAAACATAAAATTGTTACCCAAGCGGTACACGAAGCCGGCAGTAAAATCTGTATGCAGATTCTGCATGCTGGTCGTTACGCTTACAGTCCTAAATCAGTAGGGCCCAGCGCCCTGCAAGCGCCAATTAACCCGTTTAAACCCACTGAGTTGGATGAAGAGGGCATTGAAAAGCAAATTCAAGACTTTGTAAATTGCGCAGTATTGGCTCAATCGGCCCACTACGATGGCGTCGAGATTATGGGTTCGGAAGGTTATTTTATTAACCAGTTTCTTGCCGCCCATACCAATCAGCGCACCGATCGCTGGGGTGGCAGTTACGAAAATCGTATGCGTTTGGCAGTTGAGATTGTGCGCCGTGTACGTGAAGCAGTCGGCGCTGAGTTTATTATTATTTACCGCTTGTCGATGCTCGATCTAATGGAGAAGGGCAGTGACTGGGCAGAAATCGTGCAGTTGGCTAAAGCCATTGAAGCGGCTGGCGCAACCATTATAAACACCGGGATTGGTTGGCATGAAGCGCGTATTCCCACCATCGCCACTAAAGTACCGCGCGGCGCTTTTACTAAGGTCACGGCCAAGTTACGTGGCGAAGTATCTATCCCTTTAGTAGCCACTAACCGTATTAATACTCCAGAAGTGGCCGAACGTGCTCTGGCGGAAAATGATGCGGACCTGATTTCTATGGCGCGTCCGTTTTTGGCTGACCCGGAGTTTGTTAATAAAGCTGCGGCGGGTAAAGCTGATGAAATCAATACCTGTATTGGTTGTAATCAAGCCTGCTTGGATCATACCTTCAGCGGTAAATTAACCAGCTGTTTAGTCAATCCGCGCGCTTGTCATGAAACTGAACTCAATTATATCGCCACCACTGCAGTGAAAAAAATTGCTGTGGTAGGAGCAGGGCCGGCGGGATTGGCTGCAGCGACTGTTGCGGCTGAACGTGGGCATCAGGTGATCTTGTTTGATTCGGCCAGTGAGATTGGTGGGCAGTTTAATGTGGCTAAGCTGATTCCAGGTAAAGAAGAGTTTTATGAAACCCTGCGTTACTTCGGCAATAAACTGAAATCTACCGGAGTTAATCTACAACTGAATCAGCGCGTCAATGCACAAGAGCTGATTGCGGAGGGTTTTGACGAAGTGATTCTAGCCACCGGTATTGTGCCGCGAGTGCCCGATATCCCAGGTATTGATCATCCGAAAGTGCTCAGCTATTTAGATGCGATTTTAGGACGTAAGCCCGTGGGTCAAATTGTTGCCGTGATAGGTGCTGGTGGTATTGGTTTTGATACTGCAGAGTTGCTCACTCACAGCGGTGCGTCCAGTAGTTTGGATCGTCAAACGTTCTGGAAGGAGTGGGGTATTGATTTAGGCTTAACTGCGCGCGGCGGTGTTGCCGGTATTCTGCCACAGCCTGAAGCCGCTGCTCGCCAAGTCTATTTACTGCAGCGTAAGAAGAGCAAAGTGGGAGCAGGTTTAGGTAAAACCACGGGCTGGATTCATCGTGCGGGCTTAAGAGACAAACACGTTGAGATGCTGGCTGCGGTTGAGTATTTACATATTGATGATGCGGGCTTGCATATCAGCGTGGCTGGAGCTGAAGCGCAGGTGTTGGCAGTGGATAATGTGATTCTCTGTGCTGGGCAAACGCCTTTGCGTGAGCTGCAAGCTGAGCTAGAGCAGGCCGGTGTTGCAGTGCATCTAGTGGGTGGTGCTGATGTGGCTGCTGAGCTGGATGCCAAGCGAGCGATTGATCAAGGCTCACGAGTCGCCGCCGATCTGTAATATTTAAAGGCAGGCTTTATTCAACAGCGTTGTCGGCGAGGGCCTACAGCGCTGTTTTTGTTTCTAGCGGGTTTTTATAAATCTTATCACTGGCTGCTTTCATCCGATTATTGCTTAAAAGCCAGCTTTAAAAATGCTTGAAAGTCTTAAACTATAAGCTAAATCGGGTAAACTCTGAGTCTTTCACAAAGAAGAACTATTCTCGCTTGTGAGGTCAATGTGTGTTGGTCAAAGTAGAGTCGACTCTGGCGTGACTTGTGTGACCACACAACAGTAGGAGAGTTTTATGCACAATACGCAGCTGATTTATATTCTGGACCCTATGTGCTCGTGGTGTTGGGGTTTTAATCCAGTGATGCAGCAGGTGCTAAAGCAAGCCCAGGCTGCTGGGATTAAAGTTACCTTGCGAGTGGGTGGTTTACGGACTGGGCAACAGGCACTGCTGGATGACAGCAAGCGCGCTTATATCTTGCAGCACTGGCGTACGGTTGCACAGACCACAGCTCAGCCCTTTGATTTCGCCAAGGCGCTGCCCAGTGGCTTTCTCTATGATACTGAACCGGCTTGCCGTGCCTTAGTAGTGGCGCAGCAGTTGGATAAGCGTTATCTGTTTGCCTTTTTAGATCGCCTGCAACAGGCTTTTTATCAAGAAGGGCAGGATATCACTCAGCCCAGTCTATTACGTGAGCTGGCAGTGCAAGCGGGCTACGATAGCTCAGCTTTTTGTGAAGCATTTGATGCACCGCAGGCGCATCTCGATACTCAAGCGGATTTTGCTTGGGTGGGTAATCTGGCGGTCAGTGGTTTTCCAACTGTCTTGGCTCAGCATGGTTCGCAGTACGCGCTAATCACCAATGGTTATCAGCCTTATACAGCGCTTGAGCCTCTTTTAAATCGTTGGATATCAAAGCATGCCAGTCTCTGATCACATCAGTTGGGCGCAGATTCGTCGCTTAGCTGTACAGCATAAACGCAGTTTAATTCTTGCTAATATTTTGGCAATTTTTGCGACCCTGTGCAGTGTGCCGATTCCGCTATTGCTGCCCTTGTTGGTGGATGAGGTTTTGCTCGGGCAAAGTGGTCAGGCGCTCAATATGATGAATCGCTGGTTGCCCAGTGTCTGGCAGCAAGCGGTGGGTTATATCGGCTTAATGTTGGTGATAAGTTTTGTTCTGCGTTTAAGTTCTCTGCTGTTTAACGTGGGGCAGAGCAAGATGTTTACTCATCTGTCCAAAGATGTGGTCTATCAGCTGCGTCTGCGCTTATTGGCGCGGCTCAAGCGTATTTCATTGAGTGAGTATGAAAGTCTGGGTAGCGGCACCGTCACTACGCATTTGGTCACAGACTTAGAAACGCTGGATAAGTTTATTGGCGAAACCTTAAGTCGCTTTTTAGTGTCAGTTCTCACCTTGCTGGGTACCGCGTCAGTTTTGTTGTGGATGCATTGGCAGTTGGCTGTGCTGATTCTATTACTCAATCCGGTAGTGGTGTTTTTTACTATTAAGCTGGGTAAGAGGGTCAAGCATCTTAAGAAACTGGAAAATGACAGTACCGCTGTCTTTACTCAGTCTTTAAATGAAACACTGGATGCGATTCAAGAAGTGCGTGCTGGTAATCATCAGGGTTTCTTTTTCCAGCGTTTATCCGGTCGCGCTCAACAGGTGCGCGATCGTGCGATTAACTCGCAATGGAAAACAGATACTGCCTCGCGTGCCAGCGGTTTATTGTTTCAGTACGGTATCGATATTTTTCGTGCTGTAGCAATGCTCACGGTGTTGTTTTCTGATTTGTCGATTGGACAGATGCTCGCTGTGTTCAGTTATTTATGGTTTATGATTGGTCCGATTGAGCAGATGCTGAATTTACAATATGCGTTCTATGCGGCAGATGGTGCGTTAGTGCGGATTAATCAATTGCTTGAGCGCAAAGATGAAGTGGATTATCCAGCGACTCAAAACCCTTTTATTCAAGGTAAAACTGTGCCTGTGAGTGTAGATAATCTGCAGTTCGCCTATGGGCAAGAGCAGGTGCTCAATGGTTTAAGCTTTAAAATTGCGGCCGGTGAAAAAGTGGCGATTGTCGGTGCCAGCGGTGGTGGTAAAAGTACTTTAGTGCAACTGCTGCTGGGTTTGTACAGTGCGCAGTCAGGTCAGATTCGTTATGGCGATGCCAGCTTGCAAGAAACCGGCTTAGCCTGTGTGCGTGAACATGTAGCGGTGGTGCTGCAGGCTCCGGCACTTTTTAACGATAGTTTGCGTGCTAACTTAAGCATGGGGCGGGAGCACAGTGATGCTGCCTGCTGGCAGGCGCTGGAAATAGCCCAGTTGGCTGAAACGGTTAGAGCTCTGCCTGATGGGCTGGATAGTATGATTGGCCGCGCAGGTGTGCGTTTGTCGGGCGGGCAGCGTCAGCGCTTAGCCATTGCGCGTATGGTGCTCAGTGATCCTCAGGTGGTGATTTTAGATGAAGCCACGTCAGCTTTAGATAGCGCTACAGAGTTTGCTGTGCATCAGGCGTTAAATCAGTTTTTAGCAGGGCGCACCACATTAATTATTGCCCATCGCCTCAGTGCAGTAAAACAAGCAGATCGTATTTTAGTGCTGGCCGATGGCTGCGTAGTTGAGGATGGAACCCACCAAACACTGCTCAATCAGCAAGGTTTGTATGCGCAACTGTATGGAACTTTACAGTGCTAAAATGCTCAAAGCGCTGAGATTTTAAAATTAATCTATACAACATGCTTGACATGGGAGCGCGGAATGCCTATTCTACGCTCCGTCCACGAAATGGGGCTATAGCTCAGCTGGGAGAGCGCTTGCATGGCATGCAAGAGGTCAACGGTTCGATCCCGTTTAGCTCCACCATTTTTCAATTACATGAAAAATGGCATAACATGAATGTGTTATGTTTAAGAAGGTTTTGTCCCCTTCGTCTAGTGGCCTAGGACACCGCCCTTTCACGGCGGTAACAGGGGTTCGAGTCCCCTAGGGGACGCCATATTCTCAGAGCCGATACTCTGATGTGTAACCAAGCCAATCTTAGATTGGCAGTGATGAAAAAGCGTTACATTGAAGCGTTAGAACGGCAAAAATCGTTTAGCTCAACACTACACTGATAAGCATTGAATTGTGCTTATGCTCGAAGGTTTTGTCCCCTTCGTCTAGTGGCCTAGGACACCGCCCTTTCACGGCGGTAACAGGGGTTCGAGTCCCCTAGGGGACGCCATATTTAAGATATGATCTTAAAGCAAAAAAACCAGCCTAAGTGCTGGTTTTTTTGTGTCTGCTATTTAAGTCTTGCTGCATGTCTCGCAGGCTTCTTTAGCTTCTTCAGGGTAGGGTGTTCTTGTTGGCTGGAGTGGCTCGATTTGTGTGTCGAGCCGTCTTGAATGCGCTTAAAAGAATGCGTCATCACCGCGACGTGCTTCGCGCTGCAGTTGGTAGACAAAGCGCTCAATGATGCGTTGGCATTGGCCATTGATATCGTGGAATTTAAAGCCTGCAAAGGTTGAGATAGTGCTTTCATCTTTTTGCAGATGGCGCAGTTCAGCGCTGAGGGTGACATTCCCGCCCGGCAATCTGATCTCAAAGGTTTCGTAGAGTTGCCCAGGTTGCAGTGGGCCTAGATGCTCTAAGGCTGTTCTTATCCTAACTTTGCAGCCCGTTGCTGAAATATCAACTAGGCGTCCGCTGATTGGGTGCGAGAGCTTATTGCTATCGATATACACGTCAAGAGACTGCTCGGGTAGCGTATCAGCTCGAAACGCATCTCGGCGCTGGTGATATTCTATTTTTGCGGGCAGAGTCAGCCAGTAACAGGGGGTGCCGTCAAAGGTGTCGGCCAATGCAATTTGATTGTGTGACCAGCTGATGCGTACGCCATCACGGTGCGTCACTATATTAAAGGCTTCACCGTTTAATAAGTGTTGTTGGCCGCTGTTAGGTATCAATTCATCCAGAGCTATACGGTTATTGTCACGGTCAACAGCGACAATATAGCTTTGATACACCTGCTGACGTTCATCGAAATTAAGTTCTAAGGGGGCTCTATTGAGTATCAGGGCACGAAAATGACTGATGATTTCTATTGGAGAGCTCAGTATTTGAGGTTGCAATGAGGCGCTGCCTGTAGAGGGTGATTCAGCCACTGTCAGTCTATTCCCTATGTTTTGCCATATGTAGTGCTTATTTAAGGCGTCAGTATATCAGCAATATTTCTGCTTCTTCACTTATTTGCCGTTTAAGCTTGGCTAAAAGGGCGCTGCTTGGCGCTGCTCGATGCACTGCCGGTTTTGTCATAAAGCGTGGGTGCATCAGTGCCGCGAATAATATTAAGAATGCTGTTCACGCTGGTTTGATTGCTGCGAATTAAACGGCCGTTGCGTAAGTTTGCTTCTTGGCATTGCTCAATTAGCGTATTGAGCTTTGAGCTGTTTTCTAGCAGTTGCTCACCCAGTGCGGATGTTGCAGCAAATGCAGTCATGCCTTGTTGATCAGGGCTAACATTGTTTTGCACAAGCAGTTGGCTGCGCTCTTGCGAGTGCTGCTGGAGTGCAAGCAATGCAGGTTGTTTTTGTGTCATTAGAACTTGCAGAGCGTTGATATCGCGCTCGTTCAGCGCAGCAAATTCTTGCTCTAGCAAGGTCAGTAAGTGCTGTGCTGTTGCAATGTCTTTAATTAAAAATTCAAGGATGCGCTGATCAGACATAGGACTTTAATCTACAATGAAAAATAAAATAACTAAAGGTTACAGCTGAGCTTCTAAATCAAGCATCTTGCTGGCCACGCGCTGACTGTCCACTTGATAGCTGCCGTCAGCAATCGCCTGCTTAAGTTGCGCTACTTTTTCTGAGTCGATGCTGGGCATATCAGCAATTTTTGCTGACAAATTTTGCAGTTGACGTGCATCTTTACTCAGTTGTACTGATTCGCCAGAAGTTGCTGGCTTGGGTGTTTTCTCAAGGCTGCTGTTTTGAGTGCTGCCTTGCATATCCACTTTTGCAGGGTTGAGTGGGCCTTGTGTAGCAGGCTTATTTAACCCCGCTGTGCTAGAAGGGTGCTTAAAGTCGATAGCCATGTTTATAACCTCAAATACAGTATTGGTACGCTTGCTAAGTCATCGGCTGCTATTGAGGTAACTTTAGCACTTGTTTTTAAAGTGCTTTGGCGAGCTGTTTGTTACTGCCGTTATTTAATAATTAACGATTGTTGCTCAATGCAACTGTACTGCAGGGTGTTTTACATCACAACCTCGACTTGCCCAGGCCCAGTCACGCGGGCATGCACAATACGGTTTGAGCGAGTATTGCGTATGCGTATTTGTTGGCCAATCGCACCTTCTTCAAGTGCGACGCCAGGCATGCGCACAAACATTGAGGTGCCGTTAGCGCTGATCACTACAGCATCCCCTTTATTAACCGCAGCTGGCGCTTTTAAATAGTTGGCTGAAAGAACTTGATTGGGTTGTACAGGGCGAGTAATTTTTTGCCCGACAACATTTTCAAGATTGAGTATATAGCCTTGGCGTAGACTGCTAACATCACGTTCAAGCAACTGAATATCTGCTGCTTGCACAATACTGTTGCGTCGCATTGAGCGTTGAGCAACGGCAACTTCGCGGTATAAATTGACATGGCCCGGCACAAATATAGTCCAAGGTGCATTGCTGTCGCAGCGCACACGAAGTGTGACTCGCCCAATGGGTTGAGCGGGGCTTTCTAAGCTGACTTGTAAGGGGATCGAGCATGCGGGTAAGCGTAAGCGTGGGTCGAGGCGGCCTATTTTTACCGTATGGCGTCCGATAATACTGTTATCGTGCAAATGTTGCTCAGTGATTTCCTCAAGAAAAGTCTCACTGACACGGATGATTTGTTGCTGCAGGCTTTCTGCGTAAGTATTTATAGCAGGAGCAATCAGTAGGCATACACAGGCTGCTTTGGTTAAAAAAGCCTGCAGTTGTGTTTTTTGCCAAAAAAATGTCATAAGTGATTTCATATGTTTGTTAAAGCAATAAATATACCGTATTTGGTTTTGATCGCGTTGAAGAGTGATAAATAGTAGGAGCCTGAGTATGGCCAGTGTAATGGATTCAGTAAACCAGCGAACACAGTTGGTGGGTAAAAACCGTTTGGAATTACTGCTGTTTAGGCTGAATGGGCCGCAGTTGTACGGTATTAATGTGTTTAAAGTGCGTGAGGTTTTGCAGTGTCCGTCTCTGACAAGAATTCCCCAGTCAAATCCTATTGTACGTGGCGTTGCCAGTGTGCGGGGACGCACTATTACAGTGATGGATCTTGCTTTAGCAACCAGCCCCAAAGCCTTAGAGAACCCTGATCAAGGGTTTGTCATTATCACTGAATACAATATGAAAGAGCAGGGTTTTTTAGTCAGTGGGGTTGAGCGTATTGTGAACCTCAATTGGGAAGAGATCCATCCGCCACCTGTGGGTACAGGGCGCGACCATTACCTGACTGCTGTTACGCGCTTAGGTGATGAGTTAATTGAAGTCATTGATGTTGAGAAAATCTTATCTGAAGTGTCACCATCGTCAGAAGTGATTACCACTGACTCTTTGACCGAACAAGTGCGCATCAGTGCCTTAAATAAAACTATCCTGATCGTTGATGATTCGCGTGTAGCACGTAAGCAAGTATTGCGTTGCTTACAAGCCATTGGTGTGCAGGTGATCGCTTTAAATGATGGGCGTGAAGCCTATGAGTATTTGCAAGGGATGCTGGAGGATGGAAGAAGCCCAGTTGATGAGTTGCTAATGATGATTTCTGATATTGAAATGCCAGAAATGGATGGTTATACACTTACGGCAAAAATTCGTGATGATCCACGGTTAAAGGATTTACATATTTTATTGCACACTTCATTATCAGGTGTTTTTAATAAAGCCATGGTGAAAAAAGTGGGTGCGGATGACTTTTTGGCTAAGTTCCGTCCAGATGACCTTGTTGATCTTGTTGTTGAGCGAATAAAGGTGATTGATGAGCTATAGCCTTGCAGGCTTTTGGTGCTATATTCAGGTTATTTCAAGATCTATATTTAAAAGGCGGTCAATGTGTCGGTCTCTCAATCTGAATTTAATGTTTTTAGGCAGTTCCTTGAAGATAAGTCAGGAATCGTTTTAGGTGATAACAAACAATACTTGGTGACCAGTCGCTTAAAAAAGCTACAGGAAGAGCAGGGCATTAAATCATTGACGGAACTGATGGCGCGTATTCAATTGCAGCCGCGCGGCCGACTACAAGAACAAGTCGTGGATGCGATGACCACCAATGAAACGCTTTGGTTTAGAGATACCTTTCCATTTGAAATTATGAAAAACAAAGTCTTTCCAGAGCTGATTAAAAAGCAAATGGGGCAGCGTTTACGGATATGGTCAGCTGCATGCTCATCAGGTCAGGAGCCTTATTCATTATCGATGACAGTGGATGAGTATGATCGCGCCAACTTAGGTCAAGCTAAAGCAGGTGTGCAAATTGTGGCAACAGAATTGTCGCCAACGATGTTGCAAGCCTGTAAAGAAGGTGAGTACGACAGTTTAGCAGTTGCGCGTGGTTTATCGCGTGAACGTCTAGAAAGTTATTTTGATAAGACGCCAGCCGGTTTGTGGAAAGTTAAACCAGCGATTAAGAGCCGTGTTGAATTTCGAGCATTAAATTTATTAGACAGTTATGCAGGCTTAGGTAAGTTTGATGTGGTGTTCTGTCGAAATGTGCTGATTTACTTTTCACCTGAAGTGAAAAAAGATATTTTGACGCGTATTCATGCGACGTTAAAGCCCGGTGGTTATTTAGTGTTAGGTGCATCTGAAGCGCTGAATGGCTTACCTGATTTGTACACTATGGTGCAATGCAGTCCAGGTATTATTTACCAAGCTAAGTAGAGTAAAAAAAACGGCCTTTAGAGTAGGCCGTTTTTTTGTGCTCCTATTTACTAAAAGCAAAAGTATCAGGACGTGCACCGCCCCAAAAACGCTGGAAGACAATGTGCTCTGGTAGTTTTTCAGGATTCAGCAAGTCGCCAGGCTCAAGGTAGGGGTGCAAAGTTCCCAGTGAGCGCACTAGGGTCGGTGAGACGCGGCGAATAATATGTTCAGGTCCAAGTTCGCTTGGATGCTGCAAACCTGCCGCCTCAATTAATTCACGTAAGGTCGCTACCGTGCGAGCATGGAAATGTTGCACGCGAATGGCTTTATCGGGTACATCCAATCCTTGCCAGCGTTTTTGATCTTGGGTAGCAATACCGGTTGGGCAGCGGTCGGTATGACAGACTTGCGATTGAATGCAGCCTAACGAAAACATAAAGCCGCGCGCTGAGTTGCACCAGTCTGCGCCTAAGGCTAGGGTGCGGGCAATATCAAAAGCAGTGATGATTTTACCGGCCGCACCAATTTTAACTTTATCACGTAAATTAAGACCTACTAAGGTGTTATGCACCAGCATCAGGCCTTCGCGCATTGGTGTACCAATATGGTCAGCAAACTCCAGTGGAGCTGCACCGGTACCGCCTTCTGCGCCGTCCACAACAATAAAGTCAGGCGTAATGCCAGTGCTGAGCATCGCTTTAGCAATGGCAAACCATTCCCAAGGATGACCAACGGCCAGTTTAAAGCCAGTGGGTTTACCGCCGGATAAATCACGTAATTGTGCAATAAAGTGCAGCAACTCTTCGGGTGTAGAAAAGGCTGAGTGTGAGGCGGGTGAAATACAGTCTTGGCCTTCAGGTACGCCGCGCGTGCTAGCGATTTCTGCGTTGACTTTAGCACCAGGTAACATACCACCGTGGCCCGGTTTAGCGCCTTGTGAGAGCTTAAGCTCAATCATTTTAACTTGATCAAGGGTCGCACGTTCAGCAAAGCGCTCGGGACTAAAGGTACCGTCATCGTTACGCGCACCAAAGTAACCTGAACCTAACTCCCAAACCATATCGCCACCTTGTTCGCGGTGGTAGCTGGAGATCGAGCCTTCGCCAGAGTCATGGTAAAACTGCCCCAAACGCGCTCCTTTATTTAGAGCACGAATCGCATTGGGCGAGAGTGAGCCAAAACTCATTGCCGAGATATTAAAGATGCTGGCAGAGTAAGGCTGCTTACAATCAGGTCCGCCGATATCGACGCGGAAATTATTGTCGTTCAGTTTGGTCGGGCTGATGGAGTGGTTGATCCATTCATAGCGTGTGCCGTACACGTTTTTTTCAGTACCAAAAGCACGCGTTTCCAGTGCAGATTTAGCGCGCTGATAAACCAGAGAACGCTGATCGTGGGAGAAGGGCACTTCGTCATCATCGGCTTCGACAATATATTGGCGCAGCATCGGACGCATTTCTTCAAAGATATAACGGATATGCGCGGCAATCGGATAGTTACGACGTAAGGTTGAGTGGGTTTGGCGTATATCAATGACACCCACTAAAGTTAACGCGATAAAAACAACAGCTAACAGCAACCACCATGGATTAGACAGGGCCAGTATCAGGGTGGCTAAGCTGCTTACAATAGCAGTGGCAAAGAGTGCGTAACGTATAACAAGCATAAACGCTCCAGTGGTTTAAGTTAGAGTCTTAAAATTAAGTACAGTGGCTGTATTACAGTCGTTGTGCGGTAAAAGTGTCGCATTGGTTGATATCGCCAGTTGTGTAGCCTTGGCTAAACCAGCGCTCGCGTTGCGCTGAGGTGCCGTGGGTAAAAGAATCAGGCACAACATAGCCTTGGGCTTGCTGTTGTAAACGGTCGTCACCAATAGCTTGAGCCGCGTTGAGAGCGTCTTTTAAATCACCAGGCTCCAGCCATGCATGGCGTTGTTGGGCATGATGCGCCCAGATCCCGGCAAAACAGTCGGCCTGTAATTCTTGGCGTACCAATAAGCCATTGTCGCCAGTGACACGTTCGCCGCGCTGACGGGCGGCATTTACACGCGCAGAAATACCTAGCAGGGTTTGCACGTGATGACCGACTTCATGGGCGATCACATAGGCTTGGGCAAACTCGCCGGTGGCGGCAAAGCGTTGTTCCATTTCCTTAAAGAACGACAGATCTAAATAGACCTGTTGATCACCCGGACAATAGAAGGGCCCAATCGCAGAATCGGCAAAGCCACAGGCTGAGCGCACGCTGGCGTTAAATAAAACCAGAGTGGGGTCTTTATAGCTTTTACCCGCCTGCTGGAATAACGCGCGCCAGGTGTCTTCGGTATCACCTAAGATTGCACGGACAAACTCAGTTTGCTCATCGTTACGCGGCGTGGTGTATTCAGGTGCCGATGCGCCGGTATTGATCCCGCCTTGTTGCATGACTTGGGTGGCGACATTGCTGACGATTTGCATCGGGTCTTGGCCGCTGACCAAGCCCATCACCACAATAACTGCGACCGCAGCTAAGCTTAAACCCTTGCCGCCGACACCACCTTTTTTACCACGCTGATCAACAACGTTGTCACTGCGGCGCGCTTTTTTCCAACGCATAAAAAATCCTAAGGTTATTTAAGAGGTGTGCCAGACAATGGTTTCGACACTACCGTCGGGGCTGGTGCTGAGCCAATTGTCGACATTAGTATCACCGTCGGCTTCTTGCCAGCTGCCTGGAGCGCAGCGCACATTGGTTTGCAATGCGGCAGCTGCAGCTTGCGCACACTCAGCATCATCGGCCCAGGGTGTGTTGTCACTTTCCAATAACAGGCTATGCCATCGGCCCACCGCTTTTTCAAACCAAATGATAGGAATACCGGCGCATTCACAGCGTGATACACGGCCTTTTTCTTGCCATAAGCAGGGCGCACCTAAAGCTGAAGTTAACCATGCTTCAATAGCATCGCGGTCTAGATCTTTGACGTAAATTTCAATATCAGGTTGGCGCATAGATTAGTTTTCCGTTTTTTCGATCCAGTCGTAGCGAATCGCTACGGTGGTGGTGAGCGTTTGATTAATGACTGCTTCACGTTTTTCGGTACTGGCACGCCAGCCGTGCGGTGTCATCGCCAGTAAGTTACTGCGTGCTTGGGCGTCCTCAAGTGTCATCGTAAAATAGAGCGTTTCACTGTGGATCTGACGCATACCGTCTGGAATTAATTGTAGATGTTTGCTGTCATCGTAAGTGCGTACTTCATCATATAGCTGCTCACGCAACTCCAGAAGGTGATCAGTGGATGGCCCCATACGTAATAATGCACCACCGGGTGCCAGTACGCGCAGCGCTTCTTGCCAATCTAAGGGGCTGAAAATACTGGCAATCGCTTGGCAACTGTCAGAGGCTAAGGGTAAGCGCGCCATACTGGCTACCAGCCATTCTGTCTTGGCATCACGTTTACACGCTTGCTTAACCGCCTCGCGAGAAATATCCAACGCATAGCCTTGGCTGTTAGGTAAGGCTTTGGCGATATGTTCAGTGTAATAGCCTTCACCGCAGCCAATGTCCAACCAGTTTTGTGGTTGACGTTCTTGCATTAAAGCCGCAAAACGTTCTGCCAGCGGTGCGTAATGGCCGGCGGAAAGAAAATCACGGCGCGCTTGCACCATGGCGGGGTTATCCCCTGGTGCACGGCTGTTTTTATGCTGTACCGGTAATAAATTGATATAGCCTTGTTTGGCACGATCGAAATTATGGCCAAAGATGCAGCGTAAGCTGTTTTCATGCGCTGTGAGTGCCGATTGGCAGATAGGGCAAATAAGCATGCCAGTCACCGAGCCTTAAAGGATTGTAGAGTGATGTATAAAATATGTAGGTGTCCGCACGCTATTGTATTGTGCAAGACAATGCAGCGTGTGACAGACATTTGTATATACAGTGTAGTGAAATAGCCTCTATTTTGTAAGCGCTGCGGGGATTACTGCTAGAATGCTGCAGCGATTTTTTTGAGGTTGACTGATGGATGATTTACGTTTTGGCGGCATTGCGCGCTTATACGGTGTTGAGGGCTTGCAACGCTTAGAGCAAGCGCATGTAGCTGTGGTTGGAATCGGCGGTGTCGGTTCTTGGGCGGCTGAAGCCTTAGTACGTTCAGGTGTTGGCGAAATTTCATTATTTGATTTAGATGATATCTGTCTGAGCAATACCAATCGCCAAGCTCACGCCTTAGTTGATACGGTCGGGCAGACCAAAGTAGATGTGATGGCGCAGCGTCTGTTAGCGATTAATCCCGCTTGTAAAGTCCATGCTGTGGCGGATTTTGTCAGCCGAGAGACCATGGCTGAGTATATCACTCAAGATATGGATTTTGTGCTGGATTGCATTGATAGCGTCCAGGCTAAAGCAGCGCTGATTTCCTGGTGCAAACGCCGTAAGATTCAAGTGGTCACCACTGGTGGGGCTGGCGGGCAAGTGGATCCAACCTTAATTCGTGTGGGGGATTTAAATAAAGTCTTTCACGATCCCTTAGCGTCACGTGTACGTACATTATTGCGCAGTGATTATAATTTTTCCCGCACTGCCACCAGTCACTACAGCGTGCCCTGTGTTTTTTCTACTGAGCATTTACGTTATCCCAATCCTGACGGCAGTGTCTGCCAGAGTAAAAGCTTTGCCGGTGAGGGCGTCAAACTCAACTGTGCAGGTGGTTTTGGTGCGGCGATGACTGTGACTGCAACTTTTGGTTTGATCGCTGCTGCGCGCGCGCTTGATAAGTTAGTCGCGGGAGCACGTCGGCCATCTGAGCGTGCTACAGCGCTAGCGCCAGTACAAAAGTAGAGGGCCTGATCTGTGTCAGCTCTCCTTATTATCACTACGCAAAGTTTGAACTTACTGAGGGTTTTGCCTTCTTAAGACGGTAGCCAGTACATAGGCTCGGCTGTTAAGATCATGACCTTTGTACTCCACATAAGCCGCAAGGCATCAGGTAAGGACATTTTAATGAAGTTACATCGTTTAGCGGCTTCGGTTGCTGTACTCACCCTCGTTTTGGCTGGTTGTGATAGCTCATCATCTGTCAGTTCTGATTTGAAAACACCGGCGCAAAAAGCATCCTACGGTATTGGCTTAAGCATGGGTAAAAACCTCAGCGAAGAAGGCATGGATGATCTTGACCCGCAGGCGGTTGCTCTAGGCATTGAAGATGCCTTAGCTAAAAAAGATCAGCGTTTAAGTGATGACGAGTTAATGGAAGCGTTCAGTTTTCTACAAGAACGTGCACAAGAGCGTATGTCAGCACTCAATGACAAAACAGCTAAAGAAGGCGTAGCTTTCTTGGCTGATAATGCCAAGCGTGATGGCGTGAAAGCGACCGATTCAGGTTTGCAGTATGAAGTGCTTAGCAGCACTGAAGGTAGCAAGCCTAAAGTCAGTGACGTGGTTAAAGTACATTACACAGGTACTTTAATTGATGGCACAGTGTTTGATAGCTCAGTTGAGCGCGGCGAGCCTGTTGAGTTTCCAGTCGGTGGCGTGATTCCGGGTTGGGTTGAAGGCTTACAGCTGATGAATGTTGGCGAGAAGTTTAAGTTCTATATTCCCAGTGACTTAGCTTATGGCGCACAGAGCCCGACGCCTGAAATTCCAGCCAACTCAACACTAGTGTTTGAAGTTGAACTGCTTGATATCGTGGGTCTTCCAGCGCTAGACGATGCAGAGACAGCTGATGTCGAAGCAACTGACGCTGTGGAAGTGATTGAAGAGTAAGAGTTTCTTGCTGTAAAAACGCCCTGCCTATGCGGGGCGTTTTTGTTTGTGCAGCAGGTTAATATAATTTAGGGCAGCTGTTATCTGTGTTCTTGTGGCAGTGTGTTAACAAGAGCAATTGCATTGAAAACTTGGCTCACACTGTGATAGTGCCGTTATTAGGCTGCGCTGAGTATGTGTTTTGTAGCGCTGTGGCGTAGTATAAGGCCATGTTTTTTACGATATTGGATAGCACTATTATGAATGTACAAGTGATTGCCCGTGACGGTAAGCCAGAGTATGCCGTGCTCGCTTGGGATGAGTATCAACAACTGTTGCGCGATGCTGGGCGTGATAAGCTTTCCGTTGCTGAACAGCCGGTCTTAGCCAGTTTACGTGGGCTTAAAGCGTTGCGTGAGCAAGCATCATTGACTGTCGAGGATGTAGCTCGTGAAGCAGGTATCAGTCCGCATTATTTGCTGATGATTGAAAGCGGTGAGCGTGAAGTCAGTGATGTGTTAAAGCGCACTTTAGCTCGTGCTTTAGGCGTGTCAGGTTGGCAAGATGAGTAAAGCATTGATGCTCTCTTCTGAGCAGCATGCAGGCTTGCTTCAACTTTTAGCAATCACCCAGCAGCAGCGTACAGTGATCACTTACCGGCAGGTGATTGAGCATTTACAGTTGCCCGCACCCAGCGTGCGACGCTTAGCTTATGCATTAGAGCAACTGGCCGCAGCGGACCATGCACAGGGTTGGCCCTTGCGCAGTGCCTTGGTGGTCAGTCAAACCAATCCAGCTCATCCGCAGTTAGGATTTATGCAGTATGTGACGCAGCTTGGATGTTTTCAGGGAGCCATTGAGACATCGACTGTTGCCGCTTGGCTGAGTCAGGAGTTAGAACAGCTGTACCCATTTAGCTATCCAGAGGTGTAAGTATGTTATTTGCAAAGTTACGTACACAGATCGGTTATAGCATTGCGCGTAAATTGTTTAATAAACGTTGGGCCGTAGAAAATCCGCGAGTGTGGCAATGGATGGAAGCGCGCTTTGCCCGTATGAGTGGCTATGATGATAGAGACGCGCGTGCTTTTTATGGGCATGTGTTACTGCATCGAGGGCAAGGAGTCGGTGCTAAAAACGAAGGTTTGCGTTTACTGCGTTTGGCTGCAGAAGCTGGCGATGCCAAATCAGCTTATCAGCTCGGCGTGCACAGTTTAGCAGGCTCACTGACAGAGCCAGCCAATGCGTTGAAAACTGCACATTGGTGGGAGCTGGCTGGGCGTGCAGGGCATCCTTTAGCCTTGCAACGTTTACAGCAACTCTACGAGGAGGGTGGTCCGCAGTTGGAAGCCAGTCCTGCAGATGCACAGCGTATTGCTGAGCAATTGGCTGTAGTACAAGGCTTGGCCTAAAGCGTTTTAAATTCTAGAAATATTGTAGTGTCGATAAAAATATCCCGCCAGAAGCGGCGGGATAGATGTAACAGCTCAGATACTTAGCGCGATGTTACTCGCGACTGGCGACGGGTTTTAAGCTTAACCAGTCCAGTAAGATGCGACCTGTTTCAGCTAAGTAGGCATCATCCTCAGGTTTAGCAGTCTTATCCTTCTCAGCTGCGGCTGCAACGTGATCTTCTTCATCATCTTTGATCAGTGTTGTCAGTTGCTCTTCACCTTTCTTGCTGCGTCGTGCATTTTCAATATCAAGTTGTTTTTTCTCAATGGTGGCGTACTGGGCGCGGCGCTCAGTTTCATTGAGGCTGACAATGGTATCTTGCATTAAACGCTGGGTCAGCGCTAAGCGTGCACGGCTAAAGACAAAGTCTGGATGGCTATCAGTACGGGCATCATGGCGTGATTTAAGCTCAGCAATAAAGGGCTTAAAGGGATCGCTGGCCGGTTTTAAAGCCGGTTTAATGCTATCCCACGGCATGGCTTCAGGCAGTGCACTTTCACCAATCTCGGTAATATCCATATCGGCAGGGTAGCTGATATCAGGGATAACACCTTGGTGCTGAGTGCTTTGACCCGACACGCGATAGAACTTAGCTAATGTCAGCTTAAGCTCACCGTGATTAAGCGGCTGAATAGTTTGCACCGTACCTTTACCAAAGGTTTGTCCGCCGATAATCAATGCGCGGTGATAATCCTGCATGGCACCAGCAAAAATCTCAGAAGCCGACGCCGATAGGCGGTTGACCAGCACGGTCAGTGGGCCAGTGTAGAAAGTACCTTCTTGCTCATCAGCGAGCACATCAATACGACCATCACTGTTACGCACCAGCACGGTTGGACCTTGATCAATAAACAAGCCGGTCAGTTCAGTGGCTTCTTGTAAGGAGCCACCGCCGTTGTTGCGCAGATCAATGACAATACCTTCAACCTGCTCTTTTTGCAGTTCAGTGATTAAGCGCTTCACATCACGGGTGGTACTTCTGTATTCCGGGTCACCTGAACGGTAAGCTTTAAAGTCTAAGTAGAAGGCCGGAATCTCGATGACCCCCAGCTTATATTCGCGTCCATCTTTATCTAGATTAAGGACTGACTTCTTCGCTGCTTGCTCTTCAAGTTTTACCGCTTCACGGGTGATGGTCACGGTTTTACTGGTTTGGTCATTGGGCGCATTGCTGGCTGGAATAATTTCCAAGCGCACTTGTGAGCCTTTTGGACCACGAATCAGTTTAACCACTTCATCTAAGCGCCAGCCGATCACATCGACTAAGTCTTTTTTACCTTGGCCTACGGCAATGATTTTATCGGCTGGAGCTACCAGCTTACTTTTTTCAGCGGGACCGGCCGGAATCAAACGCACAATTTTCACATGCTCGTTATCGCCTTGCAGCATGGCACCAATACCCTCAAGCGAGAGTTTCATATTGATGTCAAAGTTTTCTGCGTTATCCGGCGATAAATAAGTGGTGTGTGGATCATAGGTTTGCGCAAAAGCATTGATATAGGCTTGGAACACGTCTTCACTGCGTGTTTGCTGCAAGCGTTTTTGTTGGTTTTTGTAGCGTTTAACCAACAAGGTTTGAATGGCTTTAGGTTCTTTATTAGCAATTTTTAAGCGTAAGACTTCATCTTTTAAACGCTTGCGCCATAAGTCTTGCAGCGCTGCTTCATCTTTAGCCCATGAAGCTTTCTCGCGGTCCGTTTCAAAGGATTCAACAATATCAAAATCAATTTTATCAACACCTGTATTTAAGACGCCCAATGCGTATTCTAGGTATTGATCTAAACGCTCAAGCTGGCGCTTATAGATTGCGTAGCCTGGTTTAAGGTTACCGGCTTTAAGGAAATCATCAAATTGAGTTTCCCAAGTATTAAAGGCTTGCACGTCCGTCGCAGTAAAGTACATGCGGGCTGGGTCAAGCATCTTTAAGTAGCCTGCATACATTTTGCGCGAACGTGCATCATCCAAGGGTGGCTTGCTGTAATGATGGCGCTTAAGTAGCTCAACAACGTTAAGACTGGCAATCATTTGATCGCGATCGGGTTGTAAATAGTCCCACTGTTGTGCTTTGCTCGTAGCGTATGCCGCCGGTACAGCTGCAAGGCCAATAATGAAAGCGAGGGCAGATCGAGTTAAAGTTTGCTTCATGCTTATTCTTTGTCTGAGTGATGTATGACGCATTTTAGGCCACCTAAATTGTATACAGTTCCATTGTAGGCTGTATTCGGTGATAAATAGAGATACTTGAGCATATTAATAACAATATGGAGGCACAATGAAAGCATTACAAGGCAATGAAGGCCGCCCAAGACAGGTTGACTGTGCGGCACCGGTCTGTGAAGCAGGTCAAGTTCGCATTCGTGTTGTGGCTGCTGGAGTGAATCGCGCAGACTTATTACAGGCCGCTGGTTTATATCCGCCGCCACCAGGTGTCAGCGATATTCTGGGTTTGGAGTGCGCTGGGATTATCAGTGAAGTAGGTGAGGGTAGCGACTGGCAAGTGGGTGATCGTGTCTGTGCACTCTTAGCTGGTGGCGGTATGGCTGAAGAGGTGTGTGTGGATGCACGCCATGTCTTGCCGGTACCTGAAGGCTTAAGCCTAGTTGAAGCCGCTGCTGTGCCTGAGGTCTATGTGACCGCTTGGCTGAATGTATTTCAGTTAGCGCAAGTGCAACCGGGTGAAAAAGTGCTGTTACATGCGGGCGCTAGTGGAGTCGGTTCTGCTGCCATTCAGTTGTGTAAAGCCTTTGATAATCCGTGCTGGGTCAGCGTGGGTTCGGCTGAGCGTTTAGCCTACTGCGAAAGCTTGGGTGCAGAAGGCGGTGTGGTGCGTGGTGATAATATCGATGGCTTGCAAGATTTTGCACCCTTTGATGTGATTTTAGATCCAGTGGGTGCCAGTTATGCCGCGCTGAATTTAAAAATGCTGCGCTTAGATGGCCGTTGGATCAATATTGGTTTAATGGGCGGACGCCGTGCCGAATTGGATTTGGCGCAGTTGCTGAGTAAACGCATTCAGCTGATGGGCTCGACCTTGCGCAGCCGCAGTGATGCCTTTAAAGGTGAGCTGATGGCGCAATTAGCCGAAAAAGTCTGGCCGTTATTTGCCACAGGTCAGCTCAAGCCTCAAGTTGAAGAGGTGTTTGCTTGGACTGACGCTGAAGCCGCCTTTGCTCGATTGGCCAGTAATCAGGTCAACGGCAAAGTAGTGCTGAAAATCTCAGAAGAATAAGCGCTTGCTCAATGATACAGTGCAGTTCGTTCGCTTAAGAGGCGCAGGGCTGCACTGTGTCATTGCGCTGTATTTTAGAGTGTGAACTCTTAACAACAGTGACTTGAGTAGATGGTAGGCGAATATCAGACCGCCATACACGTCCTACAGCGTTTGCTGTTTACACGTTGCGCATTGCATCCTCTGCAATACTTTTGTTCTGAATACTAAGTTTTTTAGAACATACATCATTAAATCCCATTTAAAAGCTCAGCGTGACTGCTATGCTCTTTTCTTTTTGTGAATGCACTGGCACAGTTCGGCAATGTATTGCAGCCGCTGTCTATTAAGCGCCAGGTTTGTGATGTGAGTGAAATTGAGTGGAGTCAGAATGATTAAAGTAGCGCACTTAACAAAACGCTTTGTGCAGCAGGTGGCTGTGGATGATTTGTCATTTACCATTGAGCCCGGTGAAGTGGTTGGGTTTTTAGGTCCAAACGGTGCCGGTAAGTCGACCACCATGAAAATGCTCACAGGTTTTTTACGGCCTTGTGAAGGTCATGTGAGTATTTGTGGTTTTGATATCGCTAAACAGACCTTGCAGGCCCAGCGCCAAATTGGTTATTTACCTGAAGGCGCGCCGTGCTATGGCGATATGACTGTGGGTGATTTTTTAATTTTTATTGCACAGATTCGGGGTTACCGCGGTCAAGAGCTCAAACAACGCGTGGCACGAGCGCTGGACTTAGTTGAGCTTGAGCCGGTGATTGAGCAAAATATTGAGACTTTATCTAAAGGTTTTAAGCGTCGTGTGGGTTTAGCGCAAGCCGTGCTACATGACCCTAAGGTATTGATTTTAGATGAGCCAACCGATGGTCTTGATCCCAATCAAAAGCATCAAGTGCGCAAATTGATTAAAAGCTTAGCCGTGGATCGCATTGTGATTATTTCCACGCATATTTTAGAAGAAGTCAGTGCGCTGTGTACGCGGGCGATGGTCATCAGCCGTGGCCGCTTATTGGTGGATGAAACACCCTATGAGTTACAAAGTCGCTCGCGCTATCACCAAGCGGTCACCATTTTAGCCGAGCAACCTTTGGATCGTGCATTGTTGCTGGCGCTACCCGGTGTTGCAGGGCTGGAAGATAATCCGTTGGATGGCAGTATTACTGTATTAGCCGAAGCTGGTCAGGTGATTTTTCCTGCGGTTAATCAATTGATCCATGCGCAAGGCTGGCAGGTGCGCGAGTTGGAAGTGGAACGCGGCCGATTAGATGAAGTGTTCCGAAGTTTGACCCGTGGAGATGCCCGATGAAACAGCTGCCGATTATTTTTAAACGCGAATTTACCAGTTTTTTTGCCACCCCTTTAGCCTATGTGTTTTTGCTGATTTTTTTGGTACTCACCAGCGTCTTTACCTTTTACTTAGGTGACTTTTACGAAAGTGGCCAAGCCAATCTGAATCCGTTTTTTAACTTCCATCCGTGGTTGTATTTATTCTTAGTACCGGCGCTGGCCATGCGAATGTGGGCGG